>NZ_JBLIGN010000001.1:0-89925 GCF_047636915.1 Nonlabens sp.
TCGAGTGCTCCATCCATTTCATTTTCCATAAACCAAAGACCTGTTATAGCTTTTTTTTGTAAATTTAAATTCCCATTATAGGTAACGTCAAATTCGTGTTCTAAGTTCTCTGTAGTGAATCCGTCTTTTAATATCACGTCGTTATTTGTATAATGAACAGTTAAGGAGACCATATTATGCTCCCAAAATCCACTGAACCTTACTGTTTTTCCAGTAGAGAAAGGCCCTTTTTCTTCCCTATGATGACCGGTTATTTCTCCATCCTTAAACTCTAACTCAGCAAATAATTTCACTTTCTCTCCAAAGAACGGAAGTTCATAGCCTAGTCCATATATAAAATAACCTTCCCAATAACCGCTCAGTTCTTCCATAGTTTATTGTTTCTTAAGAAGCCAAATACCCTCTAGTGGATCTGGCTCATAAAACTCGTTTTTTCTATCGTATGTTGCTCAATTGTACATAAGCCTTACATAGTCATATGTTCTCTATCTAGGCAGCCTGTATGATTAACTAGTTGCTAACCTTTAGGAATTTCAATAACATCATCATTACGAATAGTGTATTTAATAGGGTAAGTTTTCATAAATGTTATAAGATCATTTTCTATATAGCCATTTATTTTTCCTGTTGAACCAACTGAAGACTTGGATTTTTCTTCTTTAGACCTGCCTAAAAAGTCTTCATCTTTAAAACTGATTTCAATTTGATAGAGGATACGTTCTCCAAAAAAAACGCTAATCCATAACCCAATCCATATTCATAATAGCCTATCCATTTACCTAGTAAGTTTTTTATTATTTTTTCACCTTCTCAATCATTAAATAATCCAATTCTAACGTATTAAACTCTTCATTAAACTTCTTACTATCGGAATTCATTACTTCATCAAAAATAGAAAGTTGCTTTTCAATCTCCACAGTGAGTTCCTTTTTTACTTGGATGCTTTGAGATGTAGGAGCAAAATCTCCTACTTGTGCGAGGCTATTTAAATGAGCTAGTTTGTTTGTCAATCGTATCGGGAAGTTTAAGGGGTCTTGACCACTTTTGTTTTGCGTTTGGTATAATGCTTTTTCTACTTCATCAAATTTCTTTTTCATTTCCTTAGACATCGCAACCATATCCTTGATTCCTTGTTCTTCTCTGTCAGCGTATAAAGTTTCAAAAGCACGGAGCTTTTTATTAAAAGAGCGTATGTTTTTGATAGACTTGTGCGCTTTATCTACCGTAGCATTGATCTCAGTCACAAAGTCAAATTGTGCTTGCATATCAGCCTCGCTAGCTTCACTATTAGGAGTAGAGATAATGCTGATAGGTTGGGATTGCTTTTCGCCATTTACGATGAGTTCTACGCTATAAGTTCCGGGCACGGCTTGCGCACCAGAAAGATTGGCCCACCACAATATCATACCGGGTAGTTTTTCAGCACCATCATAAACCGTATCCCAATTGAAGGAATTGGCTCCCTTTTTAGGTTCTAGCTTATTCTTCTTATCATAAGTAGCGTAGGTTTTAATAAGCTTCTCTTTTGAATCGTAGAATGAAAGTGAGATACTGTCTTTATCGGTTACTTCAGGCAAGTAGTAATGTACTTGTACGCCAGCAGGATGATTTGCTCCAGCGGTAAGTGAGCCAGCTCTTCCGGTTCCTTCCATGCGATACGCTGTTTTAGGTTGAAAGAGTTGGTTGGTGTTTTGCTTTCGCGAAAGCGAGCTACTAAAAGCAGCTCTAACCAATCCTAAATCATCATGAATCCATAAACTTCTTCCTTGTGTGGCCACAATCAGGTTATTATCTTTTACAGCTAGATCGGTCACAGGAACAATCGGTAAATTCATTTGAAAGGATTTCCATGATTTTCCATCATTGGTAGAAATATACAATCCCGTTTCTGTTCCTGCATAAAGCATTCCTTGTACCTGGTCATCTTCACGTACGACTCTGGTAAAATGCTCTGATGGAATGCCATCGGTTATTTTTTTCCACGACTTTCCATAATCCGTCGTCTTGTATAAATAAGGAGTAAAATCACCTAATTTATATCGGGTTACAGCTACATAACAAGTTGCTGCATCATAACGGCTGGGTTCTATACTGTTGATCTGAGCCCATTCTGGCATTCCCTTAGGAGTGATGTTTACCCAGTTTTTTCCAGCATCTTTAGAAAGGTGTATCAGCCCATCATCACTTCCTACCCAAAGTTCGCCAGTGTTCAGCCTACTTTCTGCCGCAGCAAAAATGGTACAGTAGTACTCCACTCCTGTGTTGTCTTGGGTAATCGGTCCACCGCTAGAAACTAACTTTGTTGGGTCATTTCTAGTCAAGTCTGGTGAGATCGTTTCCCAGCTTTGACCTTCATTTGTGGTGACATGTACATTATTTGAAAAGGCGTATAACTTGTTTGGTTCGTGCTTAGAAAATAGAATAGGGAAGTTCCACTGGAAACGATATTTCATTCCTTCAGCACCGTGACCCATTGGGTTGTCTGGCCATACATTGATGGCACGCTGAGACTTGGTTTTGTGATTGTATCTGGACAAGTAACCGCCATAGCTACCACCATAAACGATGTCGTTATTTTTAGGATCTACCGCTATATGTGCGCTTTCACCTCCAGCTGTTTCTTCCCAGTCTGTCTCGCTTATACTATTTCCTGTGGTGCGGTGCGGGATTCTTATGGTTCCATTATCTTGTTGCGCCACGTATATTCTATAAGGGAAAGAATCATCTGTAGTGACACGATAATATTGTGCGGTAGGCTGGTTGTGATAGGTGCTCCAGGTCTCGCCACCATCATAAGTGATTTGTGCGCCACCATCATCTCCCATAATCATGCGATTGGGGTTTTCTGGTGCTATCCATAAATCGTGGTGATCGCCATGTGGAGCACGTGCACTTGTAAAGTTTTTGCCGCCATCGGTACTTTTATGGTATGAAACGTTCACTACATAAAGTTGATCTACATCTTCCGTGTCGGCATAAATACGTGTGTAATACCAAGCGCGTTGTCTTAAGCTTCTATCATCATTTGTTTTTTTCCAAGTGAATCCAGCATCGTCACTGCGGTACAACCCGCCTTCCTTTTTATTTTCTACGATCGCATAAAGTCGGTCAGAATCTACAGGAGAAACGGTAATCCCCATAATTCCTAGAGTCCCTTTTGCAAAGCCTTCATTATTTGAAATTTCTTTCCAAGTCTCCCCATAGTCCGTACTTTTCCATAGCGCACTACCGTCACCACCACTAGATAGGCTATAAGGAGTACGTTGCACACGCCAGGTAGTGGCATATAAATTACGTGCATTGCTAGGATCGATAATTAAATCTACCGCACCAGCCATATCATTTACAAATAATTTTTTACTCCAGGTGTTTCCACCATCGACGCTTTTATAAACACCACGTTCTGCTGTAGGGGTATAGATATTTCCTAAAACTGCTGCATAAACGATATGGTGGTCATTTGGGTCTATGGCGATACGCGGTACGTGACGGCTTTTAGGCAATCCGGCAAAGGTCCATGTTTTACCGGCATTTTCTGTTTTCCAGACTCCGTAGCCACTGGATACGTTACCACGCAAAGTTTTCTCTCCACCACCTACATAGATGACATTATGATCGCTAGGCGCAACGCTTACGGCACCTATAGAACCGCCAAAAAAACCATCTGATATATTGCTCCATGTTCGTCCTCCATCCATCGTTTTCCATACGCCACCGCCGGTACCGCCGAAGTAGAATAAGTTAGGTTTTCCAGGAACTCCAGTCACCGCAGCACTTCGTCCACCACGGAAGGGTCCTAGTAATCTAAATTCTTGTGATTCATAATATTTCTGCTCTTCTGGTGGTTCTGGAAGTGGTTGTGATTCCGCTTTCGCGAAAGCGAGTACAGTAAAAATAAACAGGAAGTAATAAAGCTTATTCATAGTTAGAAAATTTTTCTTAAAGATACTGGTTGAATTTGAATTAAAGAGAGAGTGAAAAGGAATTGCTCAAGTCCATTCTATTAAAAGCATTATTTGTTGGCAGGCACGATAGTTGATAACGAGACTATCTACCAACAAGATCTCATGAAAAAGCTATTGTTTACCTGTTTACTGATTCCAATAATTAGTTTTTCTCAAACAAAATTAAGTACTGCAAAGCAAAAATTATCTTCTAACTCTAGTTCTGCGTCAACAAGCAGTAGTTCAAGTTCTAGCAGCTCTAGTTCTAGTAGCGATCGTACTTTCGGAAATCTATTTGCAGATATTTTTGTTGAAGTTTTTTTAATCGCAGGCTATGAAGGGCTTTTTGGCCATCTAGAATATCGTCATTTTGCTCCTTATCCCTATTATTATGATAACGTAAATGGCGAATATGATTTTGGTGCCGTCGATGGCGATAAAAGAAGTTTGTTAAAGGCTAGAGTTAATTATTTTTCGGCCAATTCTATACAAGGTGTTCAGGCAAATGTGACGTACCGTTTTCTTCCTGTTTTAGGCTTGGAATTATCTCATAATAACTTTTTTGAAAACAATCTGGCCGGTAATAGTGATAACTGGAATACCACCTCATTCCTGCTCAATTACTATTGCATCAGAGAACGTTCTGTTACCGGATGGTGGGGAATCGGTGCCACTTATGTCGGCAATGAAGTAAATACTGCGGGATTTGCTTATGCGATAGGATTAGAAGTTTATCCTTGTAAACCTATCAGTTTACACGCCTCTTTCCAACAGTCTTTTATAAATGAAAGCAATATAAATGAACTTCGATTTCAACTAAAATACCACAGAAAGAAGGTGGCTTATTATACAGGATATCACGATTATTCCATAGCTGGAATAGGTATTTCCGGTTTTGTTTTGGGTGTTGAGGTTGGATTTTAGCATAATTTCTGATCAGTTAACTAGTCTTAAGTCTGCTTCCTAAAAGCAAGAGGAGAGATCCCTACTTGAGTCTTAAAAAACTTAGAAAAATGACTAGGTTCCTTATAGCCTAATTCGTAGGCGATTTCTTCAGCACTTTTATCGGAGTAGAGCAGCAATCTTCGAGCTTCGGCAGTAATGCGACCGTTGATGATTTTTAAAGGCGAGTTCACATTGTTTTTCTTAAAGAAATTAGAAAGTGTCTTAGGAGATTTAAAAAGCAAGGCGGCATAGTCTGCGACTTGATGTTTTTCTTTAAAATGCTGTTCTACGAGAATATTAAATTTTCTGATTAATTCCACCTGTTTCACAGATAGATCGGTCTGGTTGCTTTCTTGTTTTATCAATCTTGTTGAGGTGATGAGCATTCTTTTTAAAAGGGTGCGTAACATCTCTCCTTGGATATGGTCTTTGGTGTCAAATTCTTCTTGGAATAAAACCAGCATGGCATTAAAACTGCGCTGGTCTTTTTCATTTAATTCAAGTACAGGAGCACTGGAAGAACCATAGAAAAGCAGTCCCATACAGGATACTTCAGAGTCATTGTGCTGGATGCAATAGAACTCACGATTGAATACAAAAGCGATGAGTCCACGAGTATCTTTAGGAATCTCAACCACATTAGTAGGAGTGCAAAAAAGTATTTGATTTTTTTTAATAACCACTTCATAACCGTCTACTATCAGGCATTCTTCACCATCAGTGCACCACATGATCTTGTAAAGTCCTTTTTCCTTTAGGAGTTGCAACGATGAGCCACATTGAAAACGGGTAAGGGTAAATTTACTTTCGTCTTTTATATCGTGATAAGCTAACTTCATATTTCTGTAATTCAATTTATTTATACGCCACGTATACACTGAACTAGTAGTAAAAGTAGGAAGAATGTATAACTTATATCAATTTACAGACCATCTTTTGAAAGGAAGTTAATTTTCTGCTTCAAGGCTTAAGGTATTTTCTCATGGAGCCTATTCCAACAGCGTTGACTACTTTAAAACCTTTAGACTTCAATTTACTAGCGGCTATATTGCTTCTTCCTCCCATAGCACAATAAACAATTACGGGTTTGTTTTTATCGAGGCCATCTATTTTTTGATCGATTGCGTTAAAGGGTATATTTTTAGAACCTTCTATATGGCCGTTATTAAATTCAGATGCGGTACGTACGTCTAGCAATTGAGCATCTTCTTTGAGGTACTTTTGAATGATCTCTTTTTTGTTGTTTTTAAATATCCCGAACACAGTTTTTCTTTTTAAGACGGTTGTTTCTCTAATACTTACCTTTAAATTAGGATAAAGTGTGTGGTAAGTTTGCTTTCGCGAAAGCGGAATAAAATAAAGACTCGAATTTAAAATATTCATAAATAATACCCGAGTAGATCAAGTAATTTATCTTAGTGTAACATTACCCGTTGTATATTATAAAAGCAACTTTTAATGAATCAGTATTTTAGAATCATGGAAGAACTATTAGGTCATATATGCATAGGTATTCTAGTAGGGCTGGTAGTGATCTATTTTATGGCAGCATCAGATAGGAGAGAGCAACATCAGCGCAACAGAAGATCGCAAACTAAGACGGTACTTGAGCAACAAAAAAAGCAATATCAAAGAGACGAAATCTTAATCGAACTAGGCCAAAAGCAGCCAGAAAGTACAACGGTTAAAACAGAAGCTGTTTTCATAGTATATCAATTTGCAGCCAGTAGAAGTAGTTTTACTTTAAAAGATGTAGCAACAGCCACAAGAAACCTTCAAAATCATTATCAAAAAGCGATAAAAAATAAGGCGGTTTATAAAATGAATTTCCCCGATAAAGAGCTACTCAGTTTTGAGCCTTTAGAAATTTTGTACCTATTAACCATCATTAACGAAGGCTTACACAACGCGATTATTCATTCTGAAGCTAACTATATTTTTAGTATCGCGTCTGTAGAGGAGGGAAGACTTAATATCATAACACACGATAATGGAAAAGGGTATTCCCGTAAACTAATCGCAGATGGCAATGGAATAAAAACAATTGAGAATGCAGTTCAAAAACTCCATGCCGATTTAAAATTCACGAGCACTGCGGGGAATGGAACTGTGGTTAATGTGGAGATAGACATTGATTAAATAAGAGAACGCATAGTGGCGCTTCGGGTCTTTATTTTTCTTATACTATGTTGTGAGTGCGCCCCTTTAATTTCCTCTTATTAAAATTAGAAAGACGTTTTTGGTCCTGTTGATGAAGGATAAAATAAACTACAAACGGAAGGCTAAAAGCAATGATGACGTACTCGCTATTACTAAAATAGACAAAGTATAAGGGGATTATTTGTGTGGTTACAACAACTAAAGCTACCATCAAGTATTGCAGGTTGGAGCTTTGGGCACACAATTGATCTACGTGACATTCTGTGTTAGTTCCATACCTTTTACAGTTTATATTTTTTGTTTCCCGTCTTGTATTTCAAATTCTAAGCGTGTGTTTGTATCAGTTCAATAGGCTATTTCACTTCTACATTTTCCGTAAACTTTTATATAATTATTTTATATTTTGTGTTGCTCCATGTACCTATTTTATTCTATCAATTCGTCAATTTCCTCCATCAGTAGCCACTGCTCAGGATAATTATTTTCAACTTGAGCTTTTAATTTCTTGAGTAAGGGCTTGTTAATTTTATCTTCCTCCCGATAATGACGCACTTTTTCATATAAATCTTGTAGTGTTCTTTCTCTTTTAGAAAATACTGGTTTTACCGTTTTGGTATCACTTTCATGAAAGACGAGATCAAAGCTATAATGATCTGCTGGACCGGCATAAGCACTTGTAATTCCTTTTCCTACGGCTAGATTAAGCATACCATCTTCTGGGGAGAATAATATTTCATCTTTATAAGTCACGGTACAATCTATAAACTGAATCAACATCAATTTACCATTTACATTACGCTGTCCGGTAACATTCAATCCTTCTACTCTTATACCGCTCTCATAAGTGAATTCGATACGTTCGTTATCGTAAAAATTATAAGCTTGTAAATCTCGAGGTCCCATATCCTCAATAGCAAGATTAATCCCTTTTAATTTACCTAAGGGCGAGAGAAAACCTTCTTTATGAGTGGCTATTCCGTGACCTATCAGCTCTTTTTCTCTGTAAGCAAGAGCGCTATTTCCTGTGGTTTCAAAATAAACGACTTCATTATCGTCATTTTTAATCATGCGAGTAAAAACGCCACTCACTTGCAATCCGGTACTTATCTCTATAGTGCCTAATGATTTTGAATCAATTAATTTTTGTAGACCTCGATGCCCACCTTTACGGACGGCCATTGAGTTTGCAAACTCTTCTAAGACTTCACTAAGGTGCGCAAAATTAGGGGTCACATAAAGATGCGGTTGCTTGCGTGTTATGTCAAATTCCTGATAAGCTGCATCCATAGAATACGTCCTTTTTTCAACATCAGGTTGTAGACAACTTTTGCTTTCGCCCAGACTGGATAATAATCCAGCACCATATAATTTAGGGTTTTCAAGTGTCCCTACAAGACCATACTCTACAGTCCACCAGTGCAGGTTTCTTATCAGGGACATCTCGCTAGGGGTTACTTTTTTGTTTTGCAGGCGTTCAATCTCTGCTTCAGCAGCGGTAATTTCCTTATTTAGAGCGGTGTTTTCTTTTTCGCTGCGTGTTTCTTTAAGAATAGAAATTTTACGCACTGCTTCATAGACTTCTTGGTCGTGAGCACTAGAAATAGCTTTGCTACCTATTTCGCCAAAACGTCTTAAATATTCTGCATAATCAGGGCTTGCGATAATAGGAGCATGTCCAGCTGCTTCGTGAATAATATCTGGTGCAGGTGTGTATTCTATGTTATCCATTTGCCTAATATCGGCCGCAATGACGAGTATTTTGTAAGCTTGAAACTCCATAAATGCCGCGGGCGGTATAAACCCATCTACAGCAACAGCAGCCCAACCTATTTCTTTTAAAATGCGATTCATTCCGTACATAGATGGAATATTATCTATAGAAATCCCTGTTTTTTTCAGTCCGTCTAGGTAAGAGTCATGAGCCACTTGACTCAGAAAATCCACATTTTTTCGCATCACATGACGCCATACAGCTTGATCCTGATAAGTGTAAAGCTCATAATTTTGGGGCTTTATAAACTGTTTCAAATGTGGTGGCAATCGCTCTATAAGTGGATTAGTCTGTATACTCTCTAGCATTTTTGTAAGATAAAGTTCAAAGCTAGTGTAAAATGAATAAAATTAATTATTCCCTACCCAACTTTAACCATTTTTAAGATACTATACATGGATTATATTTGCAATTCATGACTCGTAAAAAGCAAATACTCAAAACCGCTGCACAACTTTTTAAAGAACGTGGATACAGCGCTGTCACCATGCGTGATCTAGCAGCTGCTATGGATATGAAAGCGGCCAGTTTGTACAACCATATTTCTGGAAAACAAGAAATTTTAGCCACACTCATACTGGAGGTAGCTCATGAATTTACTGCTGGAATGAATGCCGTGGAAAGGAATGATAAGTCCGCTTTTGAGAAAGCGGAACAACTTATTCTATTACACATAAAAATAGCTCTTGAATACACCAACGCATTGGCTGTATTGAATACCGACTGGATGCATCTAGAAGGACTAGAGTATCAGGAATATATAAGGCTGCGAAAGAATTATGAACTTGACTTTAAAAAAATTCTAGAAAGCGGTATCGCTACTGGTGATTTTAAATCTATGAATGTGGAAACCCTGCTTTTTAACCTGTTAAGCACATTGAGGTCTATATATTTATGGATACCAAAAAAGTCGGCTAGCGAAGTAGCCGACCTTAAAAAAGAGTTGCCTCAAATATTACTTACTGGAGTTCGCACTTAGCACATCTTCTAGGATAGGGTAGTCCGTATAACCTTCGCGTCCCTGAGAATAGAACGTATCTTGATTCCATGCGGAAGTTTTGGCTTTTAATTGAAAACGAATTGGCAAATCAGGATTAGATATAAACAGCTTTCCAAATGCTACTAAATCTGCATGTCCTTCTTCAATGATTTGATTGCCAGATTCCCGATCAAACGCGTTATTGATCATTAAATTCCCTTTATAAATAGGCCGGTAATGTTTTGCAATATTACTTTCTAGAAATTTGACATCACTTACATCTGTAAAAGGTTCTGATAAATGCATATAAGCTAAATCATGATCGTTTAAACGATGGATCAGGTAATCAAAAAACGGAATCGTATCTGGAGTTCCATGAATTCCAAAAACGCCATGTAAAGAAGGATTTAAACGACATCCTATTCTATTCACTGGAAAGGATTCTTTTACGGCCTCGAGGATTTCAAAAAAGAACCGCGCCTTGTTTTCATTACTTCCACCATATTGGTCGGTTCTTAGGTTGGATTCATTATTGAAAAATTGATGGATCAAGTAGCCGTTTGAACTGTGTATTTCTACACCGTCAAATCCTGCTGTTTTTGCATTTGCTGCTGCTTGACCAAATTCTTTAACCGTTTGCTGTATCTCTTCAATAGTCATAGCATGAGGTGTAACGGTTTGTTTCTTTTCACCATGAGCATTTCTCAATTCGATATTAGGATTCACCGCACTTGGTGCCCATGGCAGTTCTCCATCATGAAAGTCAGGTAAAGAAGTACGGCCCACGTGCCATAGTTGCATAAATATTTTACCACCTTTATGGTGCACACTATCCACTACTTTTTTCCAACCTTCTATCTGTGCGTCGTTAAATATTCCCGCTACAAAAGCATAGCCTCTTGCTTTTTTTGAAACCTCACTACCTTCTGAAATTATAAGTCCCGCGCCAGCTCGTTGTGTGTAGTAATCGATGTGTTTTTGATCTGGTGCTTGATGCTCGTTAGTAGCTCTACACCTTGTAAGTGGAGCCATAATAACTCTGTTCTTAAGTTGTACTGCTCCTAAAGTTATGGGTTGTAGAAGTGGTTGTATCTCGCTCATATTTTATTTTAAAGGTAATGCGGTAAGAACGGAATTGGGTTAAGGTCTCGTTAATTGGATTTTATTTATAGTAAAAGCGATCCTATTACATTTTAAAATAAGCTTTTCTTATAAAAAAAGCTATACCTCAATCCTATGGATAGAGTAAGGAAATGATCTTTATCATAAAACTCTTGTAATTGCGGACTGCTGTCAATATCATAATAGAGTTGACGGAATTCTACATCTATAAAACTGGAAATATGGTTGTTGAACTGATAGTTGATGCTAGCTCCAATAATAATCATAGCTGCATTTTCTTCAAACTCCTTATTTTGAAAAGCTGTTTTCTGATTTAACTTAATATCAGCATATTTTATATTTGGTGATACGGACCAGATCTTACCTAATGGAATTAAATAACCTATACCTATAAAACTTCCTTTCAAATTTGTTTGCTCCACTAGGCCGGAAACACTATTATCTAAGTTTTTATGATAGGTATTAAACATACCATAACCCAATTGAAAAGATTTATAAAATTGCCAATCGACCTGAATATTAAAACCCAATGCAGGCGAGTCTGCACTAGAAATATAACTTCCACCTAAACTAAAGTCGGTTTGAAAACCTGCTTTAAAATGAAACTGTTGTTTTATTTCTGATTCCTTCAACTTCGTATGAAGAGAGTCTACAACTTCTTGAGCTATAGCGTGGTAGCTGATTATAAAAAGACTAATAGTTAATAGTAAATACCGCATTTTCTTGATTGATTAAAAATAATTGCTCTTGTTCTATACTATCTATAGTATAGGAGACTCGTATTTGAGTATTTAGCAGCACCTCATTATTTGTGGTTATGCTGTTGATTCCATCCTCTTTAATTTGACCAAATTCTTGATGACATTCATTGGATCGTGTTCTGTTTTCATAATCCCGATAATACTCCAAACACTTAGAATTTGTGTAAAATAAGCTTACGTTTTCCAGAAGGTTGGTCGAGTTTTGATCTATGAAATTTACTGTAACAGCCACACCTCGCGTGATGACAACTTCAGGAAAGCTGTGGTCTTGGTTGTACTGATAGTCTACAAATGCAAATACGAAAGAGTGTCTGTAGCTAACGTCTTTAAGACGTACAAGAAATCCATTATCTCCACTTCTAGAATTTGCTGGAAATGGATCAAAACTTCTAAGTCCTGTTTCTAAGACTATAGCATCAAACTCACCATTGCTATCTGTGATTGAAGTGCCTAGTAAAAGGTTGTTTTGAACGGCTAGAATTTCTAGTTCTTCGTTCATAATCGGTTGGCCTGAGGTATTGATTATTTTACCCTGAACATAGGCTCGATTTTGAGCGCTGTAGGCTGCAGCAGGAGAAGAGCTTCCTGAACTACAGGAGGTTATAATGAATACAATCAGAACGAGTGTGTAACAAAAAGCATCTTTTTTCACAAGTCATTTATTTATAATAACGGAGCTCTCCTTCTGATATTGTTCTTATAAATGTCTGTTAGCCAATTCTTTCTCGATATCAGTTAGTGAGAATCCTTTTGCTTTTAATAAAACTAGGTAATGGTACATCAAGTCGCCAGCCTCATAGATAAAGTCCTCTTCTTTGCCGTTAATGGCGTCTATGACTGTTTCAACTGCTTCTTCGCCTACTTTTTGAGCGACTTTATTAATGCCTTTTTGAATCAAAGAATAGGTGTAAGAACCTGCTACTTTGTCGTCAATACGCTGGTGAATAATTTTTTCTAAATCATTAATAGTGAAAGCTTTTTCTGTTGCGCTTTCGTCAAAGCGAGTTTCATTAACACCATCAAAACAACTCAGCTCACCTGTATGGCAAGTAGGCCCATGAGCGTTTGCATGAATCAAAATCGCATCCTGATCACAATCAATTTTAATATCGACAACATCTAGAAAGTTGTTAGAGGATTCTCCTTTAGTCCAAAGTCGCTTTTTACTGCGTGAATAAAAAGTCACTCTCTTTTCAGCTTGGGTTTTTGCAAAAGCTTCTTTATTCATATAACCCAGCATCAAGACTTTTTTGTTCGTTGCATCTTGTACAATCGCTGGTAGTAATCCGTTCTCTGCTTTACTCCAATCTAATTTCATAGCTACAATTTTATCGCAGGTAGAAGTTTTAAATTCCACCTCAGTATTTTAATTTCGTTTTTCAGGCCGTCGCTGGACGGCTTCTAATAATGACATTCTGCTGGATAGCAGAATCGTTTTATACTCCTTTGAAAGCAAGTTGCCAACCTATTAGATTCCTACTTGCGCTGGAATTCTGATAGAGACACCAGCCTTCACCAACTGCTTTTTCAACTCAGGAACTGGCAATTCTCCAAAATGGAAAATACTTGCAGCAAGTCCGGCACTAGCTTGGGTATTCTTAAATAACTCTTCAAAATGAGCTGCTGTGCCACCACCTCCAGAGGCTATTACAGGGATGTTTAATTTCTTAGAAATCAATTCAGTCAATTCTAATGCAAATCCGTTTTTAGTGCCGTCATGGTCCATACTGGTTAATAAAATTTCACCAGCGCCTAGGCGTTCTATTTCTTCACACCAGGCCATGGTTTCTAGGTCTGTTTCCACACGCCCTCCAGCTACAAAAACTTTATTTATCCAGCTTTTGAGTGATGAATCATTTTGATTATTTGTCGGGATTCGTTTGGTATCAACCGCAACTACAACGCATTGACTACCTAACTCTGCCGCTAGTTCACTAATTAATTTAGGTCGCTTTACTGCGGCACTATTGATGGCGACTTTATCGGCTCCAGCTTTAATGATTTCCTTAGCTAGCCCCACATCATTAATGCCTCCTCCTACGGTAAAAGGAATGTTTAAAACAACGGCTATTTCTTTTACTAATGGTACGAGTGTATCTCGTTTTTCAATAGTTGCTGTAATGTCCAGGAAGCACAATTCATCAGCTCCTTGATCTGCATATTGCTTTGCCAGTTGCACGGGATCACCAGCATCTCGCAAACCAATAAAGTTAATTCCTTTTACAGTACGTCCATCCTTGATGTCAAGGCATGGTATGATTCTTTTTTTTAGCCCCATTGTCTCGCAAACATTTCCCCTAAAGGGAAACTTTTTTTAGTCATTCCGCTGAAGTGCGGAATTGGTTCATAGTATATTTAAAACCAGTTAGATTCCTGTTTTTAAGGTAATTGTTTATTCCATTCTTCCTCTAAAATTCCAAACTCATAATTATTACTCCATCCACTTTTTAAAGGCAAATTTTTCCTTTGGATTCCTTCTATTATAAAACCACATTTTTCTAGCACTCGTTTTGATGCGTGGTTTTCAACAGCACATCCCGCTTCAACTCTATGAAGTTGGTATTCTTTAAAACAGGCTTTTAAAAGTGTCTGAATAGTCTCTGTAGCATAACCATTATTCCAGAACTTAGGGTGAAATTTCATCCATAATTCTGCTTTAGCATATTTTTCAGAGCTCTTTATGATACCGCAAATACCAATAAAATCCTCCGTGTCTTTCAATTTGACGGAGTAGGTGAGTTTGTTGGCCTTTTTTTTATTTTGCTCTTTGATGGCCTCATCTAGTAATTGTCGAGTGACTTCTATACTTTCAGGTATGCCCATGGTATTGAACTTATCTACTTCAGGTATTATAATTAATTCATGAAATTCTTGTAGATCATTCACTTTTATAAGTTGATATGTCAAGCGGTCGCTATACAAACTCTCTTAATTCTTTAAAGGATATTCTACCTTCATAAAATGCTTTACCAACTATAGCTCCTTCACATCCCATATCTTGCAACCGATGTAAATCATCTGCGACAGCAACTCCACCAGAAGCTATTAACTTGATGTCATTCTGCACTTGATGGAGAACCTTCTTATCTTTATCTGAAGGCTTGTGAAGACTTAGTATTTCTTTATACAACTCATAACTAGGTCCTGAAAGCATTCCATCTTTAGCAATATCCGTACAAATGACGTATTCAATTCTTTTTTTGTTCCATTCTTTGATAAATGAAACCACTTCTAACTCGCTGCTTTCTAACCATCCGTGTGTTGCAATCCTGCCATCTTTTGCGTCTGCCCCTAGAATAATTTTATGACTTCCATAGTTTGAAATCCAGCCCTCAAAAGTTTCTGCGTCTTTTACAGCTATACTGCCGCCAGTAACCTGTTTTGCGCCACTTTCAAATACTATTTTAATATCTTCATCCGTCTTCACGCCTCCACCAAAATCTACTTGCAATCCTGTCTGCCCTGCAATACGCTCTAATACTTTCCAGTTCACTACATGAGCACTTTTTGCACCATCTAGATCTACAAGGTGCAAATGCCGTATGCCATTTGCTTCAAATTCTTTGGCTACTTCTAGAGGATCTTCATTATAAACCGTTTTCTGATTGTAATCTCCTTGTGACAGTCGCACACATTTCCCGTCTATAATATCTATGGCTGGTATAATGCGCATACTGCGCGATGGTAGACTGCTCGCTTCCCTTGTGGCTATCGACGATTGACTTTTACTCATGCTCCATATTTAAAAAATTATTCAATATCTGTTCTCCAATCCCAGCACTTTTCTCTGGATGAAACTGTGTTGCATAAAAGTTATCCTTTTGCAATACGCTGCTAAAAGGTAAGATGTAGTCACAAGCCGCGATGGTATTCTCACAAATCTCAGCATAATAAGAATGTACATAATAAACATCGGTATTGGGTTGAAGACGAGTTAAGAGTTCAGATTTTAGAGTTATGAGTTTTTCTGAATCCTTCGACAAGTTAAGGGTATCGCTCTGAAAACTGAATTCTGAACTTAAAATATTCCATCCTATATGCGGTACCTTTAGTTCAGAAGCTTTCCCTTCGTATATTTCTGGCCTCGGAAACCTCTTTACGTTCGTATCAAATATACCTAGACAATCTGTATCGCCTTCTTCACTGTGACGGCACATCAATTGCATGCCTAGGCATATGCCTAGAACGGGTTGAGTCAATTCTTTTAAAACTTGGTCCAGTCCGCGTTCCCGCAAGTAGTTCATAGCTGTTCCAGCTTCACCAACACCTGGAAAAATCACTTTACTTGCCGCCTTAAGTTCTTCAGGATGATCAGTTACTTTGTTTTGTATTCCCAGTCTGTTAAGTGCATTAGTGACACTACCTATATTTCCAGCATTATATTTTACAATCGCTATCATAAGGTTCCTTTTGTGCTGGGCAACTTCCCGTCGCCAGTTTGTTTTACTGCCATTTTTATAGCCTTTGCAAATGCTTTGAAAAGTGACTCGATTTTGTGGTGTTCATTATCGCCTTCTACTTTCATATTTAGGTTGCATCGTGCGGCATCGCTGAATGATTTAAAGAAGTGAAAGAATAATTCTGTAGGCATGTCCCCCACATATTCCCGCTTAAATTCTGCGTTCCAAACGATCCATGGTCGTCCACCAAAGTCTATTCCCACTTGTGCTAGCGAGTCGTCCATAGGCAGTAAAAAGCCATATCTATTGATTCCTTTTTTTGAGGATAAGGCTTTCGCGAAAGCGGTACCTAAAGCAATCGCCGTATCTTCAATAGTGTGATGTTCATCAATTTCAAGATCGCCATTCACCTTAATATCCAGATCTAAAGAACCATGACGTTGCAATTGTTCTAGCATGTGATCATAGAACTTCAATCCCGTATCAATAGTTCCATTTCCAGAGCCATCGAGATTTAAAACAATGTTGATATCGGTTTCATTGGTTTTGCGGCTTATTGTTACTTTACGAGGTTGCCCACGTAGAAAAAGAAAAATTTCTTTCCAACTAGAGGTAGATAATGCGATAGTTTCAGAGAGTTCTCCTTCGGCAAGTGGAATATCCGTAATAGAAGGAAGCTGAATACCTTTACAACCTAGATTTTTTGCCAGTTGCATATCACTGTTGCGGTCGCCGATGACATAACTATTTTGTAGGTCATAATTGCCTTTGATATAATGGGTCATTAAACCAGTTTGCGGCTTGCGCGTAGGTGCATTTTGTTCAGGAAAAGAACGGTCTATCAATACCTCGCTGAAGTGGACACCTTCATTTTCCAACACCTTCATCATTAAATTATGAACTGGCCAGAACGTGTTTTCGGGAAAACTATTTGTTCCCAAACCATCTTGATTAGTTACCATTACGAGTTCATAATCCAGCTCTCTAGCGATGCGGTGCAATTGTGTAATCGCCATAGGTAAAAACTCCAGCTTCTCATAACTATCCAGTTGATAATCTACTGGTGGTTCTTTTACAATCGTACCGTCTCGGTCTATAAATAATACTTTTTTCATAGTTCAGGCCGTTGTGGAACGGCTTCGGTTTTAATTATTCTAATTCGTTTTAAACGCGCTCAACGCCTGTATCACTTCTTTACATTCTTTTCTAGTCCCAACAGTAAATCGCAAGGTATCCTTAATCTGACTGCTGCGATTACGTATAATCACTCCATTATCACGTAAGTAATTATACACCTCATTAGCATTTTCTACTTGAGCTAATAAGAAATTTGCTTCACTAGGATATACTTCATTGATGAAGTCAAAACTTTTTAAATGTTCAGCAAGAAAATCTCTGTTAGTGATTATCTCTTTTATTTCTCGCTCTTTTTTTTCTGTTTGTAATAAGGCTGTGAGAACTGCTTTTTGAGACAGTTCATTCACATTATAAGGTGGTTTTGTCCTATTGAATAATTCAATAATTTCTGGAGAGGCAAATGCAAAACCAACTCTTGCACCAGCAAGTCCATGTGCTTTAGACATGGTTTGCAAAACTACCAGATTGGGATAATCCTCTAGCCGGTTGATAAAACTGGTGTTCTCTGTAAAGTCTTGATAGGCTTCATCAACGACTATGATGCCATTAAAAGCACCAAATAATTTGTCTAAATTACGCTGATTGTCTAGCATTTCAGCTTCAAATGCTGGTGCAAACGGCATGTCCATCATACCACCATGAGTGTAGTTTTGAGCTTGCCAGTCGTGTTTTAAATCGGCTTTCAGAGGTGCGTTGCCAGTTGGGTTATTAGGAGAACAAATCCATAATAATTTAGGTTGTTCATTTTCTGCGCAGTTCGAAATCTTTTCAAGTATGGCATCTATATTCAATTCAAAACGCTCTGTCAAATCAATTTTTAACACTTCCACATCGTTGATGGCTGCACTTACTGCATACATACCGTAAGTAGGTGGACACAGAATAACTTTATCCTTACCTGGTTCACAAAAAATGCGGTAGAGTAAATCTATCGCTTCATCACTTCCATTACCCACAAAAATCTGATCTTTAGAGATCTCTTTTTGCTTTGCAAGTTCTTGCTTAATCGGAGACTGCATTGGGTCTGGATACCTATTCAAATCTCCTTTAGGATTCTCATTTGCATCTAATAAAGTCAACTCCTTTTTTCCACTACCATAGAGGTCAAATTCGCTACGTGCACTAGAATACGGCTGCAGATTCCATATGTTTTTACGGACTATGTGTTCTAAGTTAAATTCCATTTTATTGTGTCATTTCGCATTTGATGCAGTATCTGTTAATTGTTATTTTCAATGCTCTTTAATCGTATAGACACCGCATTTTTATGTGCCTCAAGACCTTCTGCAGCAGCCATTTGCTCAACAGCCGGGCCTAAGTTTTTAATACCTTGAGCGGTCGCTTTTTGATAGGTTACCTTATTTACAAAGCTATCAACCGACACACCACTGTAATTACGGGCATATCCATAAGTAGGCAGGGTATGGTTGGTTCCGCTGGCATAATCTCCTAAACTTTCACAGGTATAGGAGCCTATAAAAATCGAGCCAGCTACTTGAATTTGTTCGGCTATTTCGTCAGCATTTATAGTGTTTATAATCAAGTGCTCTGGGGCATAGGCATCGGACCAATTGATGCATTCTTTCATGTTTTTTAAAACTATAGTTTTGCTGTTCTCTATAGCTTTTTCTGCAGTTTGCTTTCGCGAAAGCGTGCTTAATTGTATTTCTATTGCGTTATTCACAGCCTCGCTTAAGCTCAAAGAGTCCGTTAATAGGATGACCTGAGAATCTGGTCCATGTTCTGCCTGAGAAAGAAGGTCTGAAGCTACAAATTCTGGATTTGCATCCTTGTCAGCGATGATCAACACTTCTGACGGTCCTGCGGGCATATCTATCGCAACCCCTTGTTGTTGAGCGAGTTCTTTTGCTTTAGTGACGAAGGCATTTCCAGGTCCGAAAATTTTATCTACTGCGGGAATACTCTCTGTTCCATGGGTCATTGCAGCTACGGCTTGTGCGCCACCAGCTTTGTATATTTCGGTAACACCACATAAGTTTGCCGTGTACAAAACTGCTGGATGAATGTTTCCGTCAGCATCTGTGGGACTGCAAAGAACTACTTTTTTGTTGCCGGCTATTTTTGCGGGAATAGCGAGCATTAATACCGTTGAAAAAAGAGGAGCAGAGCCGCCAGGAATGTACAATCCTACCTTTTGAATAGGGAGAGATTTTCTCCAGCAAGTCACTCCGGGCATGGTTTCTATAACCGGATACTCCTTGGTGTAGTTAGCTTCGTGAAATTTGTAAATATTTTGATAAGCCGTTTGAATCGCGGCTTTTAGTTCTGGAGCAATTTGGTTGCCTGCTTGTTCAATTTCTTCTTCAGTTACCTGGAGGACAGTAAGTGTTGCCTTGTCAAATTTTTCTGCAAAAGCAACTAAGGCTTGGTCGCCGTTATCTCTAACTAATTGAATGATGTCTTTTACAGCAGTTTCCACCTGAGCGCGTTTTTGTTGCGGACGTTCTAATAATAGCTGTTGTTGCGATTGGTTTGGGTTAGAAATAATTTTCATTAGGCTATTAATTTTTCAATTGGGTTTACTAATATTCCTTGGGCACCAGCAGCTTTAAGCTGATCGATCACATTCCAAAAGTCATTTTCTTCAATTACGGAGTGTAAACTTGACCAGCCTTCTTCGGCTAGTGGTAAAACTGTTGGACTTTTCATTCCAGGAAGTAATGCAGAGATTTCTTCAATCTTATTGTTTGGCGCGTTGAGTAGAATGTACTTGTTTCTTTGCGCATTTTGTACGGCATCCATTCTAAAGGTTAACTTGTCAAGTAATCCTTTCTTCTCAACGTTTAAATTGGGATTAGAGATTAATACAGCTTCACTATTCATGACTGTCTCTACCTCTTTTAGACCATTCATGATAAGAGTTGAGCCTGTTGAAACGATATCGCATATTCCTTCTGCAAGACCTATTCCGGGCGCTATTTCTACAGACCCGCCTATTTCTTCGGTGGTGGCATTGATGCCTTTCTCAGCAAAAAACTTTTTAACGATAGTGGTGTAGCTGCTGGCTACTTTCTTACCATTAAACCATTCTAGCCCTGTATAATCCACATCTTTTTGAACAGCAAGACTTAGTCTACACCCAGCAAATCCTAGTTGCTTGATCACATCTACTTTTTGGTCTTTTTCTTCTACCTCGTTCAATCCTAATATTCCAAGATCGGCAACTCCATTTGCCACATATTGTGGAATATCGTCGTCTCGCAGGAAAAGGATTTCCAGAGGAAAGTTTTTTGCTTGAGTGGCTAACTTGCGACCACCGTTGTCAAATTTGATTCCGCAATCCTTTAAGAGCTGCAAAGATTTATCGGATAGTCTTCCTGATTTTTGTACTGCTATTCTGATCATAATTTTTATTGTCATTCTTTTGATAAGAATGTTGTTTAAGCTGCTCACAGACATTTTATAGTTTTCAAAAGATAGAAAACGAAAAAAACCGCCTGGAACAGACGGTTTTTAAAATATGTTTGAGTTATATCAATACACTTTTATCTCGCCTGATGGGAAGTTAAAAAATGATGATGATGTAAATTTTGTATTTTCATTTCGTTGTAAAGGTAAGGGGTGAATTGCTTTTACGAAAGCTAATCCTCAAAAATCACATTTAATTAACTTTTAATAGACTGTATATATTTTTTTGCGGCTTTGGAGATATCTTCTACGTCAGTAATTTGTCTTATAAATTCACTTCCTATAATAGCCCCATGCACATAGCTACAAGCGTCTTGAAAATTTTGTTTGTTTTTTATGTTGAACCCAGTAAGAATAGGCGTGTGGAGGTTCATTTCCCGAAGCTTACCTAGATAGTCTGTTGCAGCCGAAAATTCAGTTTTAGAACCAGTTGTACTAGCAGAACTTACAGCATAAATAAATCCAGTAGAATTGGTATCTATCTCCCTAATACGTCTTTCAGAGGTATGAGGAGTGACTAAGAAAATGTTGCTAATGTTATATTTTTCAAATACTTCTTTGAATTCTGCTTGGTATATGTGCATTGGTAAGTCTGGAATAATGATGCCGTCCACACCAACTTCTTTACATTTCTTACAAAAAGCTTCAAATCCATATTGCATCACTGGATTTAAATAGCCCATTAATAAGAGGGGTGTTTTAGGAGTGTGATTTTCCAATTGAAGGAACAACTTTTCAATAGACATGCCGTTTTCAAGTGCTATTTTACTGCTATCTTGAATGGTGGGACCGTCTGCTAACGGATCACTAAAGGGAATGCCAATTTCTATTAAATCTACCTTAGAGTTTTCTAATGCATCAAGAAGCGTATGGGTATCCTCTAATTGTGGATATCCAGCCGTAAAGAATATGTTTAATAGATTTTTAGGCTTGTTTTTAAAAAGTTCCGTAAGCTTGTTGGTCATAATAATTGTTTATTAAGTGGGGTACTCTATTTATTTGTTGCTGCGAGCTAGGTTTTCCTCGGGATATTATTTCTACTTCTCGTTCCATTTTTGAACTGCAAGTAGAGAAAATTATAGTGTCCCGTTCCACTGGTTGTTTTAATGCCTTCTCTTATGAGTTCAACTGAGATGTTTTTTTATAAGAAAAGGTATCTCTTATTCAGCGTAAGCTCAACTTCATTTATAAATCCAACTCTTCGATATAGGTGTTCATGTCCTTGTCACCGCGTCCAGACAAATTGATGACTACACGATCGGTAGGTTTTAAATTCAAGTCTTTTAGAACAGAAAAGGCATGCGCTGTTTCTAAAGCTGGAATAATCCCTTCTAATCTACTGACTTCAACCGCAGCTATTAATGCGTCTGCATCAGTAACTGCCATGTATTGTGCACGATCAGATACTTTTAACCAGGCATGTGCAGGTCCGATACCTGGATAGTCCAATCCTGCCGATATACTGTGCGGTTCCACAACTTGACCATCTTTATCTTGCATCATGATGGAGCGACTGGCATGTAAAACTCCTGGAGTACCAAGAGTTAATGTTGCGGCCGTTTTATTCGTGTGGATTCCTAATCCAGCAGCTTCCACTCCTATGAGCTTAACGCTTGGGTCATCTAGAAAATGGTAAAAAGCACCCATAGCATTAGAGCCGCCACCTACACACGCGATTACGTAATCTGGTAAGCCATCCATTTGTTTCTTTATCTCTTCAGAAATCACGGATTGGTAACGAGCTACCATATCTGGATACGGATGCGGCCCCACTACAGAGCCGATGATGTAATGCGTATCTTCTGGATTATTGATCCAGTCGCGCATAGCTTCGTTAGTAGCATCCTTAAGAGTTTTAGAACCACTAGTTGCAGGTATTATTGTGGCACCCAGCATTTTCATGCGAGCTACGTTAGGAGCCTGGCGTTTAATGTCCTTTTCACCCATATAAACGATGCATTCCAGACCTTTTAAAGCACAAACTGTAGCTGTTGCTACACCGTGCTGACCGGCGCCAGTCTCTGCAATGATCCTTTTTTTACCTAGTTTCCCAGCAAGTATAATTTGACCTATGGTATTATTGATTTTATGGGCTCCTGTATGGCATAAGTCCTCTCTTTTGAGCCATATTTCACCACCGTACTTTGCTGACAACCGTTTGGCTAAAAATAAAGGAGTAGGTCTTCCCACGTAATCTCTAAGTAACTGATGAAACTCTGCTTGAAACTCAGGAGATTTTTCAATCTTTAGGTAGTTTTCTTGAAGTTCTTCAATATTAGGATAGAGTAATTCTGGAATGAATGCACCACCAAATTCTCCATAAAATCCTTTTTCATCTACTAGATAGCTCATTTTCTTAATTTTTCTATTAAACTTTTTATTTCTGTTATGTTTTTAAGTCCTGGTTCTGATTCAAATTTTGAATTTAAATCTATGCCCAAAAACATCTTGTGTTTTATCTCTTTAATCGCGTTTGCATCTTCCTTTGAAATACCACCGCTCAATAGAAAAGGAACATCTCCTTTATATGAGTCGAGAATAGACCATTTAAATTTCTTGCCACTACCACCATAATCTGGTGTTGCTGTATCAAATAGGAAGAACAATTTTCCAACGTATTGTTGTGCAAGTTCTTCCCATTCTTTCAATTTATTAAAATCAAAGTCGGCCGTGATTTGAAAAGCTTTAAACACTTTAATATCTATTTCTAGTATTGCTTTTGCGAAAGCGGAATTTTCATCTCCATGTAATTGAATAACGTCTAGTTGTAATGGAATGACGTCTTGTAATATATTTTCAAAAGTTTCATTCACATAAACACCAACGGTTCCTTTATTCATGATTTGTTGAGCTATTTTCTCCTTTAGCAGGTTAGAAACAAATCGCTTGGACTTGGGGTAACGTATAATCCCCATGAAATCGATGTCCAGTTTTTGTAACTGGTTGATATTTTCTATGTCGCGCATACCACACACTTTGATCATCATGATTGTATTGATTTTATGAATTGCTTACAACTTGTCCCTGGATTCTCGGTTTTCATAAAATTTTCACCAATTAAAAACCCTTGAAAACCTAAATTATTAAGCTCTTTTACAACTTCAGGATTTGAAATACCGCTTTCTGATATGGCAAGAACACCTTGTGGAAAGTGAGGCAATAGATCCTTACTGTTTTGGATATCTGTTTGGAACCTTTTTAGATCACGGTTGTTTACTCCAATAATATACTTTGAAGTATCGAATGAAGCAGTGATTTCTTTAATTCGATTGAGTTCTTCTAGATCGTGCACTTCAAAAAGAATTTCTAAGCCAATGTCCCATGCCTCCAAAGACATGGATTTTAACTCTTCATTATTGAGACATGCCGCAATGAGTAGAATAGCGTCTGCACCATATGCTTTGGATTCATGAATTTGATAGGAGTCTATCATAAAATCTTTGCGTAAAACAGGAATATTTATTTGCTTCCTAGTGGCTATTAAGTCTTCAAGAGAACCACCAAAAAAAGGATGGTCTGTAAGACAGCTTATCGCACTTGCACCAGCTTTTTCATATCCTTGCATTACTTCCTGCACGGTCATTAGACATCCAAAAGACCCTTTACTTGGGCTTTGTCTTTTGTGCTCTGCAATGATACCGCTGCCGTTTTTTATACCTTCATACAAGGATATAGTTTGTCTACTATAATGCGTCATCGCCATCAAATTAGAAAGAGGTGTATTTTTCTTTCTAGTGTTTAGATCTTTAGCCGTCTGAATTGTTATTTTATTGAGTATATTTTCCATTTTTCTAGTTGAAACGCCTTGTATGCGCTCTGTGTTGCGGCGCATTGTATGCGCCCTGTGTTGTGGCGCATTGTGCGCCCTGTGTTGCGTAGCGTTTTATACGTCCTTTTACGCTCTTTGCGTACTCTGTGGGCGGGTTCGATTTGCCCTTGAGCAATTGAGCTCTATTAGTTTACGGAAGCTCTCTAGGGCTTTTCCAGTTTCAAGAGATATTCTTGCTAGATCTATAGCCTCCAATATATTTATGTCTTTTGCTACTGATATGGCAGTTGCCGCATTTGCAAGCACCACATTTTTCTGAGCTTTTGTTGCTTTATTCTCCAATACTTTTATGAAAATTTGTGCGGCATCTTTAACGGTTTCTCCACCATATAGATCTGCTTGCTTCAAAGTCTCCATCCCAAAGTCACTAGCAGACAAGTCACTGACTCCATTGTTTTTAGCCAACCGTACCTTACCGGTAAGACTAACTTCATCATAGCCGTCATGGGCATGTAGAATAGCATATTTCTTGTCTGTTTCAGATTGAAAAAGATATTCATAATTACGTGCAAGTTGTAAATTGAAAACGCCCACGCTTTGTAATTTCGGCTTTGCTGGATTTACTAAGGGTCCTAACATGTTGAAAAAAGTCTTTATCCCTAATTGCTTTCTAATAGGAGCGACGGCTTTCATGGCTGGGTGAAACAGTGGTGCGTGTAAAAAGGTGATGTTTGTTTTTGTAATTTGTTCTCTGATAACCTCAGGATCATTGGTAAATACAAAACCTAGATGTTCCATAACATTACTAGAACCACTGACAGAACTCACTCCATAATTACCGTGTTTTGCAACTGGGATGCCGGCACCGGCGGTCACAAAACTGGCTAGTGTGCTGATATTAAAAGTGTCTTTTCCATCACCACCCGTTCCACATAAATCTATAGGATTAAAATCTGATAAATCGATAATAGTTGCTTGTTCTAGCATGGCGTCTCTAAAACCAGCAAGTTCTTCAACAGTAATACTTCGCATTCCATAAACAGTTAGAAATGCAGCAGTTTGGGCATCATTAATGGTACCGCTAGTTATTGCTGTCAGAATATCGCAAGCTGCTTTGCGCGAAAGGGTCCCGTGATTAAATAATTCGTTTAATATATCCTTCATTATAAAGTGTCTATAAAGTTTTTGAGCATGATTTTTCCATCTGGTGTCATGATGCTTTCTGGATGAAACTGAACGCCGTAAATAGGTAGTGTTCTATGTTTTAATGCCATAATCTGACCATTTTCATCAGTAGCAGTAATTTCCAATATTTCTGGAAAGCTGAGGTTCTCTGCCACCCAAGAGTGGTATCGGCCAGCATCAAATTTTGAAGAGACACCCTTGAATAGTTCATTTTCAGTGTGTGTCATCTGAGTAGAAAGTCCGTGATACACTTTCTCGAGATTGATTATTTTACCACCAAACACTTCCGTAATAGCCTGGTGACCCAAACAAATTCCCAACAGCGGTTTCTTATCTTTCATATAATGAATGATAGGAATAAGATTTCCAGCTTCACTAGGAATACCAGGACCAGGAGAAAGCACCACAGCATCATACGGTTCACATTCTTGAGGTGTTATTTTATCGTTGCGTATGACGGTCACATTTGCCCCTAAATCTTCTAAATAATGGACGAGATTGAAGGTGAAAGAGTCATAGTTATCTATTAATAAAAGGTTCTTACTCATTTTTTAAAGTATTTATCGATCCATCTTTTTCGATTTGTGCTATTGTCTGCCCTCCATCGGGACAGCTTGTAATAATTCTAAGATCAGAGGTCACCCTTCCTTCACAGCTCAAATCGCCAAAAGTAGAAGCTAGAACCTTTTCATCTTTAATCTTCCCGTCTTTGCTATACGTTCTAATGAGAAAGCCATGCTCGTATTTAGTTTTAACAAATATGCTTCTGGTAAAAACCCGAACCTTAATGATATCATTTTGAAAAATAGGTGGTGCGACTTTTATTTCACTTATTAAAATCCTTTGATAATCTTTCTCATTGAACAAGTAACGGGCACTATCTATGACTTCTTCAAAGTCAAGATTAGGAAGGTAGGTCATGTTTTCAAGTCCGTCTTTCTTTACAATTTTTACGTCAATAAGGTCTTTTTTATCTGGTTGACATGAAAAAAGTAATGTGGAGATGAATAAAATTGCCCCTGTAATTTTAATTGTTTTCATAATATTAATTTGCTTGTTTTATAGCACTTCTCAGCGCGTTTGTTTTATGATAGACTTCTTGAGTTTCATTTTCTAAATTACTTTCTACTACTACACCAGCACCAGCTCTAAACAACAGCTTGTTCTCTCGTGAAAGAATACTTCTAATGATAATGGCATGATTAAAATTACCGTCAAAGCCTAGGTAGCCTATAGCACCACCATAAAACTCTCTTGAAGATTTTTCATATTCATCAATTAATTGCATGGCTCTGTATTTAGGAGCGCCACTCAAAGTCCCAGCAGGGAAAGTATCGCCTATGAGTTGGATTTTATCTTTTTCATTTATGGTGCCAGTTACTTTGCTCACCATGTGAATAACGTGGGAGTAAAAGTGAATATTTTGATAATCTTCTACCGTTACATTGCGCGCATGACGGCTCAAATCATTTCTAGCTAAATCTACCAGCATCATATGCTCTGCAGTTTCTTTAGGGTCCTTTTTCAATTCTTCTGCAGCCTTCAAGTCTGCAATGTCATTGCCAGTTCTTTTATAAGTTCCAGCAATAGGTTGAATACTTGCTTTTTTTCCAGAAATGAGTAGTTGGGCTTCTGGAGAGGATCCAAAAATTCTAAAGCTGCCATAATCGAAGTAGAACAAATAAGGACTGGGGTTTATTGCTCTCAATTGTCGGTACACATTAAAATCGTCTCCTTGGAAAGGCTGTTCAAATTTTCTTGATAGGACAATTTGAAATACATCACCTCTACGACAGTGTTCTTTACCTTTTTCTACAAGCTCTTTGAAGTCGCCATCTGTCATTTCTGAAGTTTCTTCTTCGGTGCATTGAAAACTATAATTTGCTACATCTCGATGATTAATGATAGTAATTATCTCCTCTAGTTTACTGTCATTATTGGCATATTGATTATCGAAAACGTACAGTTGGTTGTGATAATGATCAAATACCAATACGTTTTGAAAGACTTGATAATGCGCAAGAGGTATGTTGTTGGTTTCGCTTTCGCGAAAGCGGAATTCTAAATCTTCAAATAATTGCACGGCATCATAACTGAGGTAGCCAAAAAGTCCGTTAGTTGGAAAAGGGAAACCATTTTCTGCCTGTGCAAATTCGTTTTTGAAATTATTCAACGCAGAGGTAAGATCAAAGGCAGAAGAGAATTCTTGAGATGTTGATCGGTGATCCGGAAAGTTTGTTGTAATTTCTCTATTATTGACTTCAAAAGTGGCTACCGGATTACAACAAATAAAGGAATAACTATTACCGCGCTGCCCGTATTCATTACTTTCTAAAAGAATGCTATTAGGGTAGCGATCTCTTAATCTCATGTAGATGGCTACAGGTGTGAGCGTATCTGCAAGGATAATTTTATGGGTGGTATTAGATGTATATTGATCTTGAATTTGATTCATTCCTTTAGGGATTTCAAAAATAATTAAATGAAAAAAGGCCTACCGTTAAGTAGACCTTTTTCGTTTATTTAAAACATGCGGGTAACTTTACGGCTGTTGAGCTATATTATTCCACCACCATGTATGATTTGTTCTTTGCATGTTGCAAATGTAATTACGCTTTGTCAAAGGCGCAACTATTTTTAGATTATTTTAATAACCTTCTTCATGAACACCGCTTACCGCTCTACCAGATGGATCATTCAAGTTCTTAAATGCCTCATCCCATTCTAGAGCTATAGGTGTTGAGCAAGCCACTGATTTTAAAGAAGGAACACAACTTGCGGCTGTATCGCTAGGATAATGTTCGGAGAAAATACTGCGGTAGTAGTATTCTTCTTTATTTTGCGGCGGATTGATTTTGAATTTAAAAGCAGCTGCTGCCATCATTTCATCTGTAATAACACCTTCAACAACTTCTTTCAGGGTGTCGATCCAACTGTATCCAACACCATCGCTAAACTGTTCTTTTTGCCTCCATGCTACACTTTTAGGAAGGTAATCCTCAAAGGCTTCTCTTAAGATGTGTTTTTCCATTTTACCGTTTCCACACATTTTATCTTTAGGATTCAATCGCATCGCGATATCCATAAATTCTTTATCTAAGAAAGGTACACGACCTTCAATTCCCCATGCAGCTAAAGATTTATTTGCTCTTAGGTTATCATATAGATGTAACGTATCTAGTTTACGCACTGTTTCCTTATGGAATTCTTCGGCATTAGGCGCTTTGTGAAAGTACAAATAACCACCGAAAATCTCATCAGCTCCTTCTCCAGAAAGCACCATTTTAATACCCATTGATTTAATCACACGAGCTAGTAAATACATAGGTGTCGATGCTCTAATAGTAGTAACATCGTAAGTTTCTAAGAAGTAGATAACGTCTTTAAGCGCGTCAAGTCCTTCTTGAATGGTAAAGTTAACACTGTGGTGCACGGTTCCTATATGGTCTGCAACGACTTTTGCAGCGGCTAGGTCTGGACTGCCCTCTAGGCCTATGGCAAAGGAATGTAGCTGTGGCCACCAGGCTTCTGCATGATCTCCAGATTCCACTCTTCTAGAAGCATATTTTTTTGCAACAGCACTTACTATAGAACTATCCAACCCACCAGATAGGAGCACACCATAGGGGACATCACTCATCAAGTGTCTGTGAACAGAATCTTCCATTGCTTTTTTTAAAGCTGCTACAGAGCTGGTGTTGTCTTTAACGGCATGGTAATCTTTCCATTCTCGGTCGTACCATTTAGTAAATTTACCAGTTTTACTATAATAGTAATGTCCTGGAGGAAATGGAGCGATATCATTACAGGTTCCTTCTAGTGCTTTAAGTTCGCTTGCGACGTAAAACTGTCCCAATTCATCATAACCGTAATATAGAGGTATCATTCCTTGATGATCTCTTGCGCACAAGAATACATCTTTTTCACTATCATAAAGAGCAAAACCGTACATGCCGGTAAGCTCGTCCATGAAATCAACACCTTTATCTTGGTATAGGGCTAGTATTACTTCGCAGTCACTTTTAGTTTTAAACTCGTAATTATTATAGTTTTCACGGATTTCTTGGTGGTTATAAATCTCCCCATTTACAGCTAAAATTACTTTGCCATCTGGGCTATAAAGTGGTTGTCCCCCGGATTGCGGATCTACAATTGTTAATCTCTCATGAGCTAAAATGGCATTGTCACCACAATAGATTCCAGACCAGTCTGGCCCTCTATGCCTTAATTTCTTAGAAAGTTCTAAGATTCTTTCACGTTGTTCTTGACTGTTTTTTTTGAGCTGGAACACTCCTACGATACCACACATGTTTTTGAATTTTAAATGAAAAAAGGCCTACTTAAGAAGTAGACCTTTTGAATATTTTAAATATCAGAGGCTACCCTACGTTTGCGAAGGATTATTATTAGTTCTGAAATCATTATTTTTTAACATAACAGAGCAAACATAATTAAAAATCATTTACAATCAAATGAATTGTTAATTAAAAACTCTTGTAAATAACTACTACAACCCTTTTGCACTCATACGAATTTAGCAGAGACTTCGTTTTGCATTGAAAGAGTTTAATAAAACCTTTGTTTGCCCACTAGAACGAGTTCCGTATAAACTTCGCTTTTGCGAAAGAGGAGTTTTAAAGTACGGTTCAGATTATTTTACAATACCTATGTGAATAATGCTTTCAGGTATTAGGGTCAAGTTCGATGTTGCCATTGCTGTAATTGGAGTAAGTCAACTAGTTCAAAGCATGCGATGAAGCATGGTCTGCAGATTTAGATTTTCAACAGCGATAATAAGTGTTAGTATTAGAAAGGATCTATCTTTTAGATATGGCACATGATATGGAGCTTGAATTTAAAAATGCCTTATGGGGTGTTTACATAAAATGATGGAACGAGCTACATTATTTTGTTTTTGTCCTGCTTATCGATTTCTTTTTTGTGAGTGCAGCTGTTCTCAAATAACGGTTGTCTCTATGGTAGCGCTATTCCTGTTACAGCCATCAGTCCCTACCTTCTTAGCCTTATTTATGGTGGTGGGATTTTATTTTTAATTCGTGACATTGCCAAGTATAATTCTCTCGATGATTGTCTTAAAGTAGATGGAATGATCATGATTCTCTTTGGGTTGATTTCTTTTTTTGTAGTAATTTATAAAGGAGGTAACATTCGATCAGATCTATTTAATGCTCTATGTTTCTTATAGTTGATCACGATTCCTATTGCAATAGCATTAATGTGACGGATGCCTTGAGCTGTAGACCTTAGTGCATGGAATAGTCGGTGGATTCTTGAGGGACAGAAAACATCTATTTACCCGTCAACCGGTAAGGAAGCTGCAAAAGAATTTGCATTAGGCTATTGGAACAGTGCTGTCTTTGCTGTATTATTTTTGACTCTTGGGTCTTGTTTAGGATAAGGAGCAGCTATATAAAGTATTATTGAAAGTGATGGTTTTACAAATCATTTGATTTGGTTATTTACTAGTGCGAAGGTCCATGGGTCTTATTATATCATTGACTTCACCGCAGTTTTGCACCGTGTATGAGACAAGTTAAGTACTTTTTGACGGGTATTTAAAAGCGCTGAAAAGGACTAGTGAAGTTTTGTTTAATTAAGGATTATTAACTAATCAGAAGTGTCATATAGAAGTGTTAAGTGATACTTCATCAGGAGGATTTGCTCCTTGGTATGCCCCTAGTGCTGCTCCTAGAGGGTTTCTATTATTGATAAATAGTACTGTTATTTGATCATTTTTATTTGTGTCCGTTGTTGCCATTCCAAATTAGAGACAAGTCATAAGAATAAAATTCCAGAAGAGCACAGGCCTAAAGTTACATAAAGGCTATTTTTATTTGGAGTGCTTTATTACTCCTCTATAGCTTTTATTATTTTGGTTCTTTTAACTAATGCGGAGCACTTTCCTTGATGATATTGGGCATTTTTGAAGCGAAATTTTTAAATCGGGGTATGGAAACTCCTCTTATATATCCTTGTGTAGGATGTAATTTTGCATAATCTTGATGATAGTCTTCAGCAATCCAAAATTTTTGAAAAGGTTTCACTTCAGCGGCTACTTTATATCCTTCTTTTGTTAAATCAGCTATTTTATCCTCGATAATCTTTTTTTCTATATCATTTTGATAAAATAGAATGCTCCTGTATTGAGACCCATTATCAGGACCCTGACCATTTACTTGACCAATATTTTGCGACGCAAAATAAACGTTTACTAATGTCTTAAAAGAAACTATTTTTGGGTTATAAATTATCTCATTAGCCTCAGCATGTCCAGTTCTTCCTGTATTGCTGTCCTCATAAGTAGGGTTTTCTGTGTGACCACCAGAATAGCCTGAGATAGACTCTTTTACTCCTTTTACACCTTCATATATTTCTTCTACACACCAAAAACAACCACTGGCAAAATAAGCTCTCTTCATTCCGTTTTCAGAAGCAACTTGGATAGCGTCTGTATCAATGGCCTGCTTAGACTTTGTTTCAGTAGTGTTGCATGTTGAGGCAAGAAGCATCATCACGGAGTAAATAAGTAGTTTCATATCACATAATTTATTAAACATAAATGTATGCTTAGTGACTTGACAAGAGTATTAAAAAAGGGTTAAATAAAAAATCCCTTTACCGATGTTGATAAAGAGATTTTAAAAGAAAAGTTAAAGAGTATCTCTATAACTTAGTAAAAACTTTTTTCATTTTTTCTACTTGTTCAAAAGCTAATGCTGCATCTACTAGAATTCTTCCTGAATGTTCATCCGTGATGATTTTCTTGCGACTTGCAATTTCTACTTGAACTTGTGGTGGGATAGTAAAATAAGAACCACCGGAGGCACCTCTTTCAATAGGTACTACGGCCAGTCCGTTCTTTACATTAGTTCGTATACGAATATATGCTTTGATCAATCTTTCTTCGATAGACTTTGCATAATCATCGCTCATTTTCATAAGTGTTTCTTCTTCTTTTTGAGTTTCTTTTAGAATCTCTGCAAGTTCAGATTTTTTATGTTTCAAGTGATCAGCTCTATCAGCGACGCGCTGCTTACTTTTATCGATTACTTCTTTTTGTTGCTCTATTTGTGCATAGAATTCACGAATGTGTTTCTCTGCAAGTTCCATTTCAAGCTCTTGAAATTCAATTTCTTTAGAAAGGGAATTGAATTCACGATTGTTACGTACGTTTTTTTGTTGATCTGTATATTTTGTAATAAGAGTTTTAGACTCCTCGATCAAATTCTTCTTATCCTTAACTTTTTGAGTAAGTTCTTCAGAATGAGCGTCTAATTTAGACATTCGAGTTTTTAATCCTTCTACTTCATCTTCAAGATCTTGTACTTCTAAAGGTAGTTCACCACGCACATTGCGTATCTCATCTACTCTAGAATCGATTAATTGCAGATTGTAAAGCTCTCTTAACTTATCTTCTACAGTAGCCTCGGTCTTTTTTGCCATCTTTTAAAAATAATTAACTGGGTTTGTTCGCGCTTGTGCACAAAGGACTGCAAAATTACTGAATTTTTCTCTAAGATATTCATGTAAAAGGTTTTTTGTAAACTGCTCGCTTTCATAATGTCCTACATCGCATAACAAAATGTCTTGACCTTGAAAGAAATCATGGTATTTTAAATCAGCTGTGATGAATGCATCAGCTCCTGATTGTAATGCATTTTTAATAGCAAATGATCCTGAGCCACCTAATAGAGCGACTTTTTTAATATTTTGCTTTTGCGAAAGCGAGCTTCTTACTACACCTGTTTTAAATACAGACTTTGTTTTCTTTAAAAAATCTTCTACTTTTAATGCTTCTGGTAATTCACCGATAACACCCATTCCTATATTTTGATAAGTGTTTTCTAGGGTAGAAACCTCATAAGAAACCTCTTCATATGGATGAGAATTGAATAAAGCAGCTTTTATAGCGATTTCTAAATGAGGCAAAAACGTCATAGAAAGCGCTTTTTCTTCTAGAGTTTTTCTTTTTAATTTTTCTCCTATTTTAGGATTACTGTGTTTATTACCTTTAAACGTTCCTGTTCCTTCATTTGAAAAGCTACATTCTGAATAATTGCCCAAAGCCCCAGCACCGGCACTAAATAAGGCTTCTTTTACTTTTTCTACATCATTAATCGGAATGTAAGTTATTATTTTTTTAATAATTTGTGATTTAGGAATTAATGTAACTGTGTTAGTGACACCCATTTCTTTTGCCATTCTATAGCTTACCCCGCCTTTTGCTGCATCTAGGGCTGTGTGCGTCACATAAATGGCGATATCATTCTTAATGGCTTTAATAACAGCTTTACGCACATAATCGATAGGCTGTAGATGTTTAAGTCCAGAAAATATAATTGGATGGAAGCTCACGATAAGGTTGCAATTGTTCTCAATAGCCTCATCTACTACATTTTCTAAACAGTCTAAGGTGACTAGTATCCCTTTAAGCTCGGTGAATTTCTCTCCAGTAAGTAGCCCTGTATTATCAAAATCCTCTGCATAATATCGAGGAGCAAGTATTTCTAGATGTGAAATAACATCGTTAATCTTCATAATGGGAATGTTTATGTCTGTTGTAAAATTAACCTACTTTTGACCACATGCAAGATTTGAGACTTATATTATATCCTTTTTCTATCCTTTATGATGGAATTACGTCCCTACGCAATTGGGCCTTTGATACAGGAATTCTTGATCAAAGGGAGTTTGATATTCCAATTATCGTTGTGGGCAACTTAAGCACAGGCGGTACCGGGAAAACTCCTATGATCGAATATTTAATTGACCATCTTGTCGGAAAAAGAATAGGGGTTTTAAGTCGAGGTTACGGTAGGAAAACCCATGGATACATAGAAGTCTCTAAAGGAGACTTGCCAGATAAAGTAGGAGATGAACCGCTACAAATAAAGAGAAAGTTTCAAGATTTAATTGTAAGTGCGGTATGTGAAAGACGAGTGGAAGGCATAGAACATTTGCTTAAGGATCACAACTTAGATGTCATATTACTAGACGATGCATACCAGCATAGACATGTAAAAGCCAGTCATTATATTTTATTGACCAGCTATGATCAATTATATGTGAACGATTATTTGTTGCCATCCGGCAATTTAAGAGAGTCTCGCAAAGGCGCTCGTCGCGCTAAGACTATTGTTGTAACTAAATGTCCTTCTAGCATTACTAAAGTCGAAAGGCATAATATCAAGACGCGATTAAATTTATTGCCGCAACAAAAACTTTATTTCTCGGTTATAAGTTATCAGAAAATACTTCTTGGTATAGATAGTAAAATTGATTTAAATGAATTAAAAGGTAAACAAGTAAGTGTTGTCACTGGAATTGCAAATCCAAAACCCTATGTAGAGTATCTAGAGGGCACAGTAAAAGTGGTGCATATAAAATACAACGATCATCATATCTTTACGAATGACGAAATAGAAATGATAAGAAAAGAGAAAATAGTCATTACAACAGAGAAGGATTTTATGCGATTAAAAGAATACCATCTTTTAAATGTCTTTTATGTACCCATTAAAACTATATTTTTGGATAACGACCTTGTGTTATAAAATCTCGTAATTGGTAAAGGCATTTTGAATTTTTTCAAAAAACTCTTCCATTTTAAATGGCTTAGGGATGATGTCATCAAAGCCTATTTCATAGAAATCTTTTTCAGATTCACTCAAGGTGACCGCTGTAAGAGCTATAATTGGTATTTCCCTGTCAAACTTTCTGATTTCCTTAGTAGCTTCTTTACCATCTGTAATGGGCATGTGTATGTCCATTAAGATAAGATCATACTTTTTAGACTTTGCAGCTTGTATTGCTTCATCACCATTGTTAGCCACTTCACAGGTGAAATGCTTTGCTTCAAGAATCTTTCTGGTGATCATTTGATTGATTTTATTATCTTCAACAATAAGGATCAATTTGTTAGATAATTCAGAAGGAGTTGCTGGTTTAGAACTTATAACGTCCTCTTTTGAAATTTCTTGTTTCCTTGTTTTTTTGTCACTTACGACAGGTGAAGTAATTATAATCTCCGGCTCTGGATCTTTGGTTACATCAGAGGTATCCGTTATCGTGTTAGTTTTAGATCTTTTATTCGGTATCGAAGGAAAATGATTTTCATTAAAAAATTTATTAGAATCTGGAAGTTCAAACCATATTTCAAAGGAAAATCTACTACCTCGGCCTATTTTACTGTCTAGCTTTACATCTCCACCCATCAAATTAACTAAATTTTTCACAATAGCAAGTCCTAGTCCTGTACCTCCGTATTCTCTTGTAGTACTGCTTCCTTCTTGTGTGAAGTTTTCAAAAATAGCTTGTTGTTTTTCATGAGAAATTCCTTTGCCATTATCTTCTACTTCAAAATGCACTAAACATTTATTTGAAGTGTTATCGACCTTATTGGCTCTTACGTAAATATCTCCATCGCTAGTAAACTTTATAGCATTGCCGATAAGGTTGATTAGAATCTGAGAAACCTTTACTGGATCTCCTTGTAGTCGAGTAGGTATATCGTTGTCATATTGGATGTGAAGTTTATTATTTTGGTCCTTGGACTGTCCTTTTAGAGATAAACAAATGTCATTTATTCTTTTATTTAGGTCAAAGGGAATGGCTTCTAATTCAACTTTATTAGCTTCCAATTTATTAAAGTCAAGAATATTATCAATAAGGGAAAGAAGGTATTCTCCTGAAGACTGCAGTGTTTCTAAATGCTCTTTCTGGTCATTTCTAGGTTTAGTGTCTAATAATAGATGAGTAAGACCTGTAACCGCATACAAAGGTGTTCTTAATTCATGGGTAATGGTAGAAAGAAAATCGGCCTTTATTTTAGCTGCATCCTGAGCTCTATCTCTTTCCTCAATAAGTGCTGAGTTTTTGTCTTCTAGAACTTGATTGCTTTTTGCTCTTAGTTTGTTGTTTTTAAATAATGATAAGGTTAGTAAAGAAAGTAAAGTGATAAAGACACAAAGTAAAATATAACTCGTATCACGTCCTTTTAGTTCTTCTGTTTTCAACAAATTGGAAACCTCTAAAGCTTCATTGCTTTTTTTTAATTTATCTAATTCTAAGGCGATAGCTGTTATTTGTAGAGAAGAGTCTTTAGTCTCATTGAGTGCTGTAAATTTCTCTAAGTAGGTAATGCTATTCTCAAAATCACCTTCTTTTTTTAGTAATTGTGAGTATGTTAAATAACTATTTTTAAGTAAAAAGTTGAAGTTATACTTTTCTGAAAGCATTATGCTCTGGGTAAGAAAATCTCGGGAAGCAGGAAGTTCCTTATTAATAAATAATATGTTTGACAGGTCTAATTGAGCTTTTGCTGCAGAGTAAAATTGTCTGTTATTTAAAAGTGTTGGCAACAAGTCCAGTAAAGATTTTTGCGCGGAGTCATAATTTTTAATTTTGACATCTAACTCCGCACGTCTTAGTTTCTGCGTTAAACTGAGGGAGCTATTTGGTTTTTGTATAAGAATGACTTGAGCCATTGAAAGAGCAGTCTCTGCCTCCACGATAAGATCCGAATGAATGAAAAGTTGTGTCTCTAAGAGTAATAATTCAGCGTAATCAATAGAAGTTTTTTGTAGGTAAGGTGTTACCATTTCTATAGCTTCTCTGGCAGTTTGGAGTTGTTTGGTATTGATGTAATAAGAAATCCTAACCATTTGAGCTTTCGCGTGTATGGTGGAGTCTTTTGCTATTTCTGTAGCGCTATTAATTAGACGATTGGCTTCATCATAATTAGCGTTTTGAACAGCTTTTTCAGCTTTTTCTAGTAAAACATCTACTGCAATTTTTTGACTAGACTTTGACAAAGAAATTTCCTGACCATGAGTCATGTTTAATGACCCTAGCAATAAAAGTGCGATTAGAAATTTATGTAAAAGTTGTAAAGACAATTCAGTTCGTTATGTCGCAAATATATCTTTTGTAAGTTGTAATAGTCTTTTTAGGGGTAACATTCGCTCTAAATAAGTCGTTAGTCGATGTTTGTAGGGTATAATTTAGTTTTTATTTAACGACTCGGCGTAAACGACCAAGTCTCTTAATCTGTGAGAATACCCACTTTCGTTGTCGTACCAACCGATGATTTTGACCATTCTGCCTATGACACTTGTCATTTTTGAGTCATAAATACAAGAGTAAGGACTTCCTGATATATCTATGGACACCAGTGGTATATCGGTATAGGAGAACGTTGCTGGATTTGATTTTGCAAAATGGTAAAAAGCATCATTCACTTCTTGAACGCTTACGTCTCTTTTAACATTTATGGTTAAGTCTGTCAGACTTCCGTTAGGTACGGGAACCCTAATTCCACATCCACCGATTACATTACTCAAGTCTGGGAATATTCTAGTTAACGCTTTTGCGGCTCCTGTGGTCGTAGGTACTATAGACTGACCAGCAGCGCGAGCTCTACGCAAGTCTTTATGAGGCTGATCATGTAGGCTTTGATCTGTTGTGTAACTGTGAATTGTTGTTATATAAGCCTGTTCTATACCACAAAGCTCTTTTATCACTTTAATAAGGGGTGCGGCGTTATTTGTCGTGCAACTGGCATTAGAGAAAATAATATCTTCATTAGTGAGAATATGTTCGTTCACTCCTATCACTACAGTCTTTATATCCTCTTCAATAGGTGGTGCGCTTAATATGACTTTTTTTGCCCCAGCATTGAGATGCTTCTGTAAGTCAATCTTAGTTTTATATTTTCCTGTAGATTCTATAACTATATCTACATTCTCCCATTGCAAATCTTCCAAATTACGGTGATGTGTAAAGGTGATATGATGTTCATTTACAATTATCGAATGTTCATCAAAGGTAACGACAGCATTTAGGATGCCATGAATAGAATCGTATTTAAAAAGATGCGACATGACTTCGTTTGCCGCTAAATCATTTATGGCAACCACCTCAATCCTTGGGTCATTATAAACCGTTCTTAAAAAAGTACGACCTATACGGCCGAATCCGTTGATAGCTACTTTTATCATATTGTATAAGTGTGCGTCAAAGTATAAAACATTTTAAGTTTTGATTGAAAAGCATCATCGTTTCTTCATGTTGTGACTTTTGCAATTCTAATAAAAAATCATAGTAGCGTAAAACTAAAATATGTACAAACTAAAATTAGGCTCTTTAGAATGAGATAGTGCTCAGCTCAAAAACAGCACAAAAACTGTGTTTAAAGCGATGAGTCTAATATTAAATGATCGAAGCGAAAAACATTTATGATTTCAAAGTCTTATTATTTTCAATCGATTTGTAAGCTATAAATAAAATACAGCTTACACAGATTGCAGTAATCTCTATAAGCCGTAACTAATTATCAAACGTAGCGTTAATGATTAAAAGACAATACATGCAATGACCAAATCTAATGAATGGATCACAGACGTCCTAATTAAAAACTTCATGTATATTACAATAGGTGCTTATGCGCCTTATAAGAACTTCTTACAAGAGCACCACTTTCCACATGTCTAAAGCCCATTTCTAGACCTATAGTTTCATATTTCTTGAATTGTTCAGGAGTGATGAATTCTTTTACAGGCAAGTGCTTTTTAGACGGTTGTAGGTATTGGCCTATAGTCACAATGTCCACGTTATTGGCACGTAAATCTTTCATGGTCTCTATCACTTCCTCTTCTAGCTCTCCTAATCCGAGCATGATACCAGATTTAGTACGTTTAATACCTTGTTGTTTTAAGTATCTAAGTACTTCTAAACTGATGTCATATTTAGCTTGAATGCGTACCTCACGAGTAAGACGGCGTACCGTTTCCATATTATGGGAAACTACTTCTGGGTTTGCCTCAATAATACGGTCTATGTTTCTAGTATTTCCTTGAAAATCTGGTATTAGTGTTTCTAAGGTAGTTTCTGGATTCATACGCCTGATAGCTGCAACGGTTTCTTTCCATATGATAGAACCCATGTCTTTTAAGTCGTCGCGATCCACACTGGTAATCACACCATGTTTTATTCCCATTAATTTGATACTACGCGCTACTTTTTCAGGTTCTGCCCAATCCACTGTATCTGGACGTCCAGTTTTCACACCGCAAAAACCGCAAGAACGTGTACAAGTGTTTCCCAAAATCATAAAAGTAGCTGTTCCTTCTGTCCAGCACTCACCCATATTAGGACAGCTGCCTGAAGTACAAATAGTATGAAGATCATACTTTTCTACTGTCGCCCTGAGCTCTTTATATTTTTTACCTACGGGTAGTTTAACACGCAACCATTTTGGTTTTTTCTGAGGTGGTGCTACTGAAGTTGTTACTGATTCCATAATACAAAGTTAGTGAATTTGTAGTCGTATGAACAACGATTACTAACGCTGTTAAGTTAAATTTGGGAAGTTGTATGAGGAAGAATTATATTTTTTGGTAGCTCTAGGTAAATAAATGACAGAGGAGTGGTACTTGCTGTATTATAGATAATGAAGCATACCAAAAAAAGGCACTGATTATTATTGCTGAATCTTAAATTAAAGCCACCTTATTTCCATTGTTTTGGTGGGTGTAGTATATTTTCAATAAAAAGTGCAAACTGTGTTCCTACTAATAGAATCTCTAGAAAAGGAATAATAATGATAATATCGCTTTCGCGAAAACGAGCTAAACCTTTACCTACGACTATCCAAAAAACCAGGTATCTCAAAATAATAATCACTGATAGGATCATCCAATTGTTGTCAAAAACCAATGCCAAAACGGAAGAGATTAAAAATCCTATTTGGGTTAAATAGAAAAAACCAAGTAACAACTTATGTGATTTTTTATAATGATTTGCAGTGTTGACATGTCGCTTTTTCTGGTTCCACCATGCGGGCCAACTTGTTTTGGGCATGCTGTATGTGAAGGAAGCCTCGTTTAAAGATACCGCAGTGTTTTCATAAGTAGCCACTTGGTTCACAAATAAATCATCATCGCCACCTAATACTTTCATGTGGCTTATAAAACCGCCCACTTTATAAAATTGAGTTGCGGTATATGCCAGGTTGCGACCGACACCCATGTACGGATTGCCGCGCATTGCATAGCTAAAATATTGAATTGCCGTAAACCCAGTTTCAAATCTAATCAGTGCATTGAGAAGAGACTTTTTTACATTTTGATATCCCCCATATCCTAAAACAATACTTTTTTCTATAGTAAGATGCCTTGTCATTATCGCTAACCATTCATTACTGTTGGGGACACAATCGGCATCTATAAAAATCAAAGAGTCGTTTACTGCTTTTTTAATTCCTAAAGTAAGTGCATATTTTTTGTTTCCCCAGAAATTTTCATTATTCACTACATGAACCATTTTTATCCGCTTATCTTGAGTCATAAATTCCTCGATAACGTATCTTGTGTCGTCATGACTAGCATCATTAATGAGGATCAATTCAAAGTTAGAATGGTTCTGTTTTAAAAGTTTAGGGATTAAAATTTTTAAATTTTCTTGCTCGTTTTTTGAACAAATAATAACAGAAACTGCTTTATGAGAATCGCCTAGTGGCTCGTCGATTTGGGAAAAACCAACTTTTGATAGAAATATATAATAAGCGATGTTGATAGCGGCAAAGCCTATCAAGATAAAAAAGAATACACCTACTTCCATAAAGAATAATTAGGCTTTTACTGGATCGTTTTTACAATCTTGCTCTTCAGGTAACTTCCCGCACATACCGCACGCATCACCATTTTTATTGAGATACGGGTTCTGACTGGCACAAGTTCCAGCAAATTTACCATCCTTTTTACCCCAAATTTTAATAGCGATTCCCGCAAAGGCAATTCCTAGCAATACAAAAGATATGAATATGAGTTTTAATTCCATAATGTAAATATAAGGCTTGAGAAACCTTGTCTGTGTTTAGAATATATAAAATTAGTACAGTCGTATGGCACTGTATCTATTCATCAATCAAATTGACCTCCGTATCTATTCTAATTCCATAACGATGGTACACTGCTTTTTGAACATGTTGAGCTACTTCTAATATTTCTTTACCAGTGGCACTGCCATAATTTACTAAAACGAGCGCCTGTTTATCATGGACACCAGCATCACCAAAGCGCTTTCCTTTAAAACCGGATTGATCAATCAACCATCCCGCAGGTATTTTCACATGACCTTCATCCACTTTATAAAAAGGCATGTCTGGGTGTGTTTTTATAAGATTTTCATATTGAGTCCTTTCAATCACGGGATTTTTGAAGAAACTACCGCTATTTCCTATTTTTTTAGGATCTGGCAATTTGCTTTCTCGTATGTGAATAACCGCTTGTGATATTTTTTGAATGGTAAAATCACCTTGTAGTCGATGCAATTCCTCCTTTATCGCTCCATAACTAGTTTTGAATTGATAGTCATTATTTTTATTCAGGTTTTGGAGCTTAAAAGTGACTGAGGTAATAACGTACTTACCTAAAGCTTCATTTTTAAAAATAGAATCTCGATATCCAAATTCACAATCGGCTAGAGAAAGTGTCTTTTCTTCAAGTGTTTTAAGATCGATTACGTCGCAGCTATAAAAAGTGTCTTTAAGTTCTACTCCGTAAGCGCCTATATTTTGAATAGGTGACGTCCCTACGTTTCCTGGTATTAGAGATAGATTTTCTACACCAGCAAGGTTATTGTCCATACAATAAAGAACAAATTCATGCCAGTCCTCCCCAGCCATGACTTGAATCAATACCAGATCACCTTTGGTTTCTGTAATAGTTATTCCCTTTAATAGAACATGAATTACTGGTTTTTCAATATCGTTTAAAAGCAACATATTACTTCCTCCACCTAAGAGAAAAACATCTTGATTATAATAATAGCCCAATGCTTCTTTTAACTGTTGTAACGAGGAAGGTGCTGTATATGCTTTCGCTAAAGCAGCTATACCAAAAGTATTGTGCTCCTTTAAAGAAAAATGATGTTTTATTTCAATCATGCATTATAGGCTTTCAATGCTTCATCTAAAATACGAACGGCCTTTTTAAGGGATTCTTTTTCAAGAACATAAGCAATTCTAATTTGGTTTTTACCTTTTCCAGGTGTGCTGTAAAATCCTGCTGCTGGCGCCACCATGATCGTTTCTCTGTCAAGCTCAAAATTTTCTAACATCCACTGGGCAAAAATGTCAGTGTCGTCTACAGGCAGTTGAGCGACACAATAAAATGCGCCTCCAGGATTTGCGACTTCAACACCTTTTATCTTTTTAAGAGCTGCAATAAGAACGTCGCGACGTTCTATATACTCACTTATTACTTCATCAAAATATTCTTGCGGAGTGTCCAATGCAGCCTCTGCTGCAATTTGGGCAAAAGTAGGCGGACTTAGTCTAGCTTGTGCAAATTTCATAGCGGTGGCAAGGACTTCTTTGTTTTTAGAGATAAGACATCCAATGCGGGCACCACACATGCTGTAGCGCTTGGAAACAGAGTCTATCATTATGGCGTGCTCTTCAAGACCAGCTATATTCATGATAGATAAGTGTTTGCGACCATCGTAAGCAAACTCTCTATACACTTCATCAGATAATAAAAATAAATCGTGCTTCTTTACAAGAGCAGTTAACTGGTCCATCTCATCCTGAGTGTATAAATAACCAGTTGGATTGCCGGGGTTACATATCAGTATGGCTTTTGTTCGATCGGTAATTAGCTTTTCGAATTCGCTAATTGCAGGTAAGGCAAAGTTGTTTTCTATGCTGGTAGAAATAGGTTTTACAGTAACACCACTGGCCGTCGCAAAACCGTTATAATTTGCGTAGAAAGGCTCAGGAATAATCACCTCATCACCATAGTCACAGATACTTCCCATAGCAAAAAGTAGTGCTTCACTGCCACCAGTAGAAACAATGATATCTTCAGAAGTGAGGTTCATATTGATTTTGTTGTAATAGACGGCAAGTTTATCCCTATAAGACTGATTACCCGCACTATGACTATAGGATAGAACCTCCATGTCGGTGTTTTTCACCGCATTTATTGCCTGCTCTGGAGTTTTTATATCTGGTTGACCTATGTTCAATTGATATATATGGATTCCGCGTGCTTTGGCAGCTTCTGCAAAGGGAACTAATTTTCTAACAGGTGAGGAAGGCATTTGAAGCCCTTTTTCAGAAATTTGTGGCATGATAAAATTTTGAAATGCAAAGGTAAGTCTTGATGGAGCATGTGCAAAATACTTTTACAAAACCTTATAGTTGATAGGTATGAAATACTGGACGTTTTGTGAATCGTTGTTGTGCAGTATGTCGTGTCTTAAAGCACAGGAAGGTTTTGTGTCAGATTCTGATGTTGTGGAGGAAAAAATTTCATTTGAACTGCTCTCAAATTTGATCATAGTGCCAGTTAAAGTTACTGACTTAGATCTTAATTTTATTCTGGCCACTGTTGTTACAAAGACAATTATTTTTAGCTTCAAAGGCGTGGATTGATTGCGTATTATAGGAGGTAGATATAGTTAAGTAAATGGTTATGATAAAAAACAATTAATTAAGGTGTAGCATAAGTAAGGTAATGAAATTCAAATAGGTAAGTATATTTAAAATAACACTACTGAAGTGCTTTTTCTCGTAGAGACAGAGATAGACATGCCACCTAAGCTTGATGTTCAAGTTCATTTAGCAGTACGGTAACGGTATGTAGTGTCTAAAGGCCTACTTATCCATACATGCTGAACATATTTTATACGAAGTGCTTGTTGGTTCTTCTATCGATAATGCTAGCATTGAAGTAGGTTATTAAGGCGTATATAAATAAATACGAAAAAAAACAGCGCACAAGGAGTAAATGCAGTGAGCTGTTTTATACGGACCCCTTTGAGAAATTAAAGATCAAATTGAAAAGAGTTGATCAAGGATTTAAGGTTTAAATTATTAATACCCCTTGGGTATGCTACATATAAATTAATAGTTGTTGGGTAAGATTTCACCTTTCAATCGGAGAGGAATCATCTTTTTAGCAATATTTGCATAGACGGTGATGGTTTTTACAATAGGACCTACTTTCTTAGTGTCATACGTTACTTTAATTTCTCCAATTGCCCCTGGAGCGATAGGTGCTTCTGGTTTTGAATGAATGTTACAATTACAGGAAGAATAGATTTTATAGATCTTTAATGGGTAATTTCCTGTGTTTTTAAATGTAAATGTTCTAATGCCATTACTCCCTTTTTCTATTTTACCGTAATCCATGGTGGTAGATTCAAACTCTACTGTCGTAGTAGGATCATTACCAATAGCCTCCTGAGCTTGCGCACCGGTAAAAAAGAGTCCAGTAAACAAGATAATAAGCAGTAAATTTTTCATCATCATTTGTTTAGATTATTAAAAGTAAACTATCGTGCTTAAAATCACTGTTAATGCTGTGTAATTTTTAAGTTAATAGTACTTTTGTATTAGAAATTCAAAAACTAAGCCAAACATGTCCTTATCATCAAAATACGATTCTAAAACTACCGAAGATAAGTGGTACAACTACTGGATGGAGAATGATTTTTTCAGGTCTGTACCAGATGAAAGAGAAAGTTATACGATTGTAATCCCACCACCTAACGTAACCGGAGTGTTACATATGGGTCACATGTTAAACAACACCATACAAGATGTATTAATACGTCGCGCGCGTTTAAAAGGATACAATGCTTGTTGGGTTCCTGGGACCGATCATGCCTCCATAGCAACGGAAGCTAAAGTTGTAGCTAAATTGAAAGATCAAGGCATTGATAAAAACGATCTGACTCGTGAAGAGTTTTTAAAACACGCTTGGGACTGGACAGATGAATACGGAGGTGTTATTCTCGAACAATTGAAGAAATTAGGTGCTAGTTGCGACTGGTCTCGTACTAAGTTTACTCTTGATGAAGACATGTCTGCTTCTGTTATTAAAGTCTTTATTGATCTTTATAATAAAGGATTAATTTATCGCGGTTACCGCATGGTGAATTGGGATCCAGAAGCAAAGACCACACTTAGTGATGAAGAGGTTATTTATGAAGAGCGCAAGGGAATTCTATACCATTTAAAATATCAAATTAAGGGAACTGAAGATTTTATAAGTATCGCAACAACACGTCCAGAAACTATTCTTGGAGACACTGCTATTTGTGTTCATCCTGAAGATAAACGTTATACGGACCTAATAGGTAAAACAGTAGTGGTGCCTATTGTAAATCGGGAAATCCCTGTAATTGCAGATGCTTATGTAGACATGGAATTCGGTACAGGAGCCTTGAAAATCACTCCTGCCCATGATGAGAATGATAAGAAAATAGGAGAGACACATAACCTTGAGGTAATCGATATCTTTAATGAAGATGCTACATTGAATAGCTTCGGATTGCATTATCAAGGTAAAGATCGTTTTGTAGTACGTAAGGAAATCGCTAGGGAACTAGAAGAAAAAGGCAGCTTGGTAAAAAAGGAAGACTACGTGCATAAAGTAGGAACGAGTGAGCGTACAAAAGCAGTTATTGAGCCCAGACTTTCTGACCAGTGGTTTTTGAAAATGGAAGAACTAGCACAACCAGCGATCAAAGCCGTTAAGGAAGATATCGTTGAGTTGTTACCGCCTAAATTTAAGAGCACGTATTTCCATTGGATGGAAAATGTGCGCGACTGGAATATTTCTCGACAATTAATGTGGGGACAGCGCATTCCTGCTTACTACTATGGAGATGGGAAAGATGATTTTGTTGTAGCAAATAGTCTGGAAGAGGCTGTTACGCTTTCGCGAAAGCAAACTAATAACGACAATTTACAATCAAAAGATCTGCGTCAAGAAAGCGATGTTCTAGATACTTGGTTTTCTAGTTGGTTATGGCCGATAAGTGTTTTTAATGGAGTTTTGGAACCAGAAAATGAGGAAATCAATTACTATTATCCTACTCGTGATCTAGTTACTGGGCCGGATATTTTGTTCTTTTGGGTGGCGCGTATGATTGTCGCGGGATTTGAATTGCGTGATGAAAAGCCTTTTGATAAAGTTTATTTAACAGGACTGGTAAGAGATAAGCAAGGTCGTAAAATGTCAAAATCTTTAGGGAATTCTCCAGATGCTTTGAAATTGCTAGAACGATATGGAGCTGATGGAGTACGTGTAGGATTGCTTTTAAGTGCTGCTGCAGGTAATGATATCATGTTTGATGAAGACCTATGTCAGCAAGGTAAAGGCTTTGTAAATAAAATGTGGAATGCCTTTAGACTGACTAAAGGCTGGGAAGTGGATAAGTCGCTAGAACAACCTCAACATTCTGCTCAAGGAATAGCTTGGTATAGAAGTCGTTTTAATCAAGTACTTGCAGAAATTGAAGATCACTATAGTAAATATAGGATAAGCGATGTGCTGATGACATCTTATAAACTGATCTATGACGATTTTTGTGGATGGTTGCTAGAAATCATCAAGCCTGAATATCAGCATCCCATAGATGCTCAAACACTAGCGGAGGTTATGGAGCTTTTTGAAGATAACCTAAGGTTGATGCATCCATTCACCCCTTTTATCACGGAAGAAATATGGCAAACAATCGCAAATCGCAGAGTAAAAGAAGCATTATGCATCAATACATGGCCAGAATGTGGCGCTGTAGATGAAGAGCTGTTATCAGATTTTGTATTGGTGCAAGAGGTGATTTCTGGAATAAGGACGGTGCGAAAAGACAAGCAAATAGCTTTTAAAAACCAGATCGAACTAAAAACAATTAATAATGAAAATTTGGATACCAGCTATAATCCGTTGATTCAAAAAATGGGGAATGTTTCTAGTGTTGAAGTTATTCTGGATCAAATGGCAGGAGCAGCTAGTTATCGGGTAAGATCTAATGAATACTTTATACCTTTAGAAGGAAATGTAGACGTAGCGGCAGAATTGGTTAAACTAGATGCAGAGCTTAAAAGAGCTAAAGGTTTTCTAATAGGTGTGCAGAAGAAATTAAGTAATGAACGTTTTGTAAGTAGTGCTCCAGAAACAGTAGTAGCTATTGAAAAGAAAAAAGAAGCTGATGCAATTGCAAAAATTGTTACAATCGAGGCAAGTGTAAAGGCACTAAAATAAATTAGAAGCAATTATGGAAGAACTCTTAAAGTAAGGTCGCTATTTTAATTGTTATCCTTTGGTTGGTAAGACTCATTTTTCCGGAGAGTGTACCATAAAATCTAAGTATTGGGTTGAATTTAAAATTAAGTATAGCTAAAAAAGAATAAATTATGAATCCATTTGTAACTATTGTAGTTGTCTTAGGCGCTGCTGTTCTATGTTTGGCAGCTCTAGCTATATATATTCTCACAAAAAAAGATTGAGATATTAACTAACTCGTTCCGAATTTACCAAGGCCTAGGGTATAATTTCTCAATTATAGATATGTATTTCCGTTTTGCTTCAGATTTAGTGATGGACTGTACTTGAATAAGGGCATTCATCTTAAAAGCATTTCTTAAATCATTTGATTCAAAGCTGCTATTGCTCACATAGGGTTCGTCTATAGCACGTTTGTAGCAGGCATATAAATGAAGCTGCAAGTCTGGTGCAACCAAAGATTGTTCTTCGGAGGACGCTTTTGCAAAAGCATTCTTAAAATCAATATCAAGTTCTTTTTCTGTCATCTAGAAAGTGGCAAGTACGGTTTCCCCTCCTTTTACCTTTTCATTCAGTGTTACACAAACATTAGTGTCGACGGGAAGATAAACGTCTACACGGCTTCCAAATTTAATAAAACCGCTGTCATTTCCTTGCATAATTACTTCACTTTCTTTAGCGTAGTTCATAATACGCCTTGCAAGTGCACCGGCAATCTGTCGATACATTACTTGTTTTTCATTTTTATGATTGATCACAACAGTTGTACGTTCGTTTTCTTCACTAGACTTTGGATGCCATGCAACTAGGTATTTACCTGGATGATATTTACTGTAAGTAATCTTACCAGAAATGGGATATCTAGTAACATGCACATTGATAGGAGACATAAAGACAGAAATCATTAATCGTTCTCCGTTAAAATACTCAGTATCTGTAACCTTTTCAATGACCACCACTTTCCCATCAACAGGAGAAACAATGGAAGAGTCACTTTGATTTGTAATTCTCTTAGGGTTTCTAAAGAACTGTAAAATAATGAACAAAAGCCCTATGCTAATTATAGATAAACTGATTTGTAGCCATTCTGGTATCAAGACCAACCAGATAGCGCTCATCAATACAACAGTGAGTATAAATGCAATTAAAATGGATTGTTTTCCTTCTTTATGAAACATAATTGATAATTAAAAAAGTTACGTAGGCAAATGGAGCAGCAAAAATAATACTGTCCATGCGATCAAAAATACCACCATGACCTGGCATGATACTGCCGCTGTCCTTAACTTCTGCTTGTCGTTTTATTTTACTTTGAATTAAATCTCCTATCGTACCAAAAAAAGCAACAACAAATGCTACAATCATCCATTCCCACACACTATAGTTAATGATGTCTATGGATTCCAGATAATAGAAAAGGCCTGCCCCAACGGCAATTGACATTACTAATCCTCCCGCAAAACCTTCAATAGTTTTTTTGGGCGAGATGCGCTTCATCAATTTATGCTTTCCAAAATTTTTCCCAAAAATATAAGCAAAACTGTCATTGGTCCATATAATCGCAAAGATACCAATAAGTAGTTCTGGTTGATAGTTGGGTGTAACGAGGTCCATCTGTAAGAAAACATCTGGGATGAGGGCTAAGAATAGACTGCTGCCTATAAGGTATAACAAGGCTATGATGTGTTTTTTAGTATTGAATAATGCGATGCGGTTAGCAAGCACTAAGTCTCTTATCAAATAGACGTTCACTAATAAAGTGGCAATTAACAATACATATATAAACTCCACTGATACACTTTTCCAAACTATAAAATAGTAAGCAATAGGTAAGATGGGATAGATAAGCCATTGCTTTAATCTTATCATGGGCATTAACTCAAGAAGACAAATAAAAGCAAATACACAAAATAAAACTATAAAAACATCTCTTGAAAAAAGTGCGCTTAATACTACTAGAGATACATAAACAATTCCAGATATGGAACGAGTTATTAATTCTCTCATTTAAAGATCTTCAAGTAGTAATAGATAAAGTCTTTTATGAGGAGCTCCGTAATGCATAAGATCTTTTTCTTGTTTAGCAGTTGCTTCTTTAAAATTCTTAAGAGTCGTTATATTAGTAGGAATATGTCCTTTACTTTGATGTTTAATACCTCTTAATCCTTCACCTATAGATTCCACTATTTGACTAGTGCTCGCCAAAATGACATATGTTTCAGGTAATTCTGAAGGTTTAGTTTCCTTAACTTGTCTAGAGGAGAAAAGTAAAGCTCCGTTATTTGCAATGATAAATTCGCATGTCGATAAGAAGAAATCTGCCTTTAAATTAGACGAAGTATAGTTTAAGTTAAAATCATCAAAACGTTTGGAAAGTCCTTCGTCATAACACAATATATCTTTTTCAAAATAATCGTGTTCTACCAGAATATCTTCAAAATGCTGTTGAATTTCCTTTTCATCAATTGCATATAAAAATCTTCCACCTTGATGCTGAAAATTATGAATAAACTCCTCGTCAAGGGGCGGCTTTTCATCAGGCATATATTTAGATCGTTCGTTCCCTGTACCTGCAATTAGGTCAGTATCAGATGATTTCTTAAAGAAATTTTTAAATATGCTCATTGCCTTTTAACAGCATTTTATTAGGGTGTTTGTAAAGATAGTTACTTATATCATTGTTGGCAAGTTATTCTTCTTCATCAGTAGGTTTAGAGCCGTTTAAAATAGGTCTAGTGGATGATTTTAAAGAAACAGCTTCTTCCTTAACGAAAGTCCTTTTTCCGAAAATTCTTTCTAGATCGTCCTTGAAAATCACTTCTTTTTCTAAAAGAATATCAGCTAACTGTGTAAGCTTATCTTTATTTTCAGAAAGGATCTTTATCGCACGATGATATTGTTCTTCAATAATTTTAGAAATTTCCTCATCTATAATTACCGCAGTCTTCTCGCTATAAGGTTTTGTCATGGAATATTCTTGCTGGCCGCTAGAGTCGTAGTAAGTTATGTTTCCCACTTTTTCATTCAGCCCATATATGGTTACCATAGCACGTGCTTGTTTAGTCACCTTTTCAAGATCGCTTAAGGCACCAGTAGAAATTTTATTGAAAATAACCTTTTCTGCCGCACGACCACCCATAGTAGCGCACATTTCATCCAGCATTTGTTCTGGACGTACAATTTGTCTTTCTTCTGGTAAATACCAGGCCGCGCCTAACGACTGGCCTCTAGGTACGATGGTCACCTTGATTAAAGGTGCAGCGTGTTCCGTCATCCAGCTCACCGTAGCGTGTCCCGCCTCATGGTAAGCAATTGTTTTCTTTTCTGAAGGTGTGATCAATTTATTTTTCTTCTCTAAGCCACCTACAATGCGATCCACTGCATCTAAAAAGTCTTGTTTACCAACAGCTTTTTTTCCATTTCTCGCTGCAATAAGCGCAGCTTCATTACAAACATTAGCGATATCGGCTCCAGAAAATCCAGGAGTTTGTTTTGCAAGAAAGGCTGTGTCTAACTCATTCTCCATCTTTTTAAGAGGTCTTAAATGTACCTCAAAGATCTCTTCACGTTCTCTAACATCTGGCAGATCCACATATATTTGTCTATCAAATCGTCCCGCACGCATCAATGCTTTATCAAGTATATCTGCACGGTTTGTTGCCGCTAAAACGATGACGTTTGTATTCGTCCCAAATCCGTCCATTTCTGTAAGAAGCTGGTTCAATGTGTTTTCTCTCTCATCGTTAGAACCAGACATATTTGATTTTCCACGGGCACGTCCTATAGCATCAATTTCATCAATGAATATGATTGCAGGAGATTTTTCTTTAGCTTGTTTGAATAAATCACGTACACGGCTCGCACCTACTCCTACAAACATTTCAACAAAATCTGAACCACTTAATGAAAAGAAAGGCACTTTTGCTTCACCAGCAACTGCTTTTGCAAGTAGGGTTTTACCCGTTCCTGGGGAGCCTACTAGTAAAGCACCTTTTGGAATTTTCCCTCCTAATGAAGTGTATTTTTCAGGATTTTTAAGGAAGTCTACAATTTCTTGTACTTCTTCTTTTGCTCCTTCTAGTCCAGCCACATCCTTGAATGTTGTTTTTACATCTGTCTTTTCGTCAAATAATTTTGCTTTTGATTTTCCAATATTGAAAATTTGACCGCCACCTCCGCCAGCGCCGCCTCCACTCATGCGTTTCATTAAAAACAACCAGATACCTATAATGAGAACAAACGGCAGTATGGAAAGCAGTAAGTCCATAAATCCTTCATCCTGTCTGTCAAACACCAGTTTAGTTTGAGGACTATTGCTAGTTATAGCAGTTTTTAATTGTTCTTCAAAAGCTTTTGGGTCTCCAAATTCTACGGTATAGTTGGGGAGCTTGACACCACCAAAAGAGGGTGTTTTTCTGCTAGCTTTGTGTTTTTCAATGCTCAGTGCATCTTTAGTCATATAAACTTGTGCAACTCCTCTGTTGCTTACTACAACGATACTGTCCACTTCTTTATCTTCTACCGCTTCAAAGAAGGCTAGATAATTGAGCTTTTTAGTCTGATTTAAGGAGTTATTTAATAGATAATAACCTACAAATAATAGCGCTAGGGGAGCTACAACCCACCAAATATTAAATTTAGGTTTTCCTTGTCCAGGCATTAAGTTTGGACGTTTTTTGTTTTGATTTTTATTTGAATTTTCTGACATTGTGCGTGTGTGATCTTATTAATAAGTACTTTCTATGACGGTAGATTTTGCATCACCCCATAGCTCTTCTAGGTCGTAATATTCTCTAATTTGTTTCTGGAAAACATGAACAACTACATTAACGTAATCCATAAGTACCCATTCTCCTTGACCTGTTCCTTCTATATGCCATGCGTTTTCTCTGAGTTCTTTACTTACCTTTCTTTGAACTGCATTGACAATTGCGTTTACTTGAGTATTTGAAGAACCATTACATATAATAAAATAACTAGTGACGGTGTTTTCTAGTTCTCTTAGGTCGAGTATAGTGATGTTATTTCCCTTTACGTCTTCTATTCCAGCGACGATTTGCGTAATAAGTGAGTCGGTAGAAACTTTTTCTTTAGTCATTAAATCATTTTTGTTTTACAAATTTATTCTTTTTTAAGTCGATGTTTATTAAATTACCCACAAACTCGTGAATAAATTTATATTTTGAACATAGTCAAATTACATGCCACTACATCTACAAATGATGAGTTGAAATTTCGCTTTCGCGAAAGCGCACTACCTCACCTCACAACGATCTATTCTATGGAGCAAACGCAAGGTAAAGGTCAGCAGGGGGCAAGCTGGGCTTCAGAAAAAGGTAAAAACTTGACATTTAGTGTTTTAATACGTGATATACAATTGGAAATGACTCCTTTTCAAATTAATAAGGTGGTTTCCGTTTCTATAGTCGAGTGGTTGAAAGAGGAATTACAAATACAAGCCAAAATCAAATGGCCTAACGACATCCTGTCAGTCCAACACAAACTTGCCGGTATATTAATAGAAAACAGCTTTTCTGGAAGTGTTTTTTCCCATTCTGTCGTGGGAATAGGACTTAATGTAAATCAAGAAATTTTTGAAGGATTACCCAAGGCCATTTCTTTAAAAAATATTACAGGAAAGGATTTTAATCTTGAGGAATTGTTATGTAGCTTTTTAAAAGTTCTTAAAAACAATTTGTGCGACCCGTTGAGAGTCGCGCAGTATTATAATAAACACCTTTTTAAGTACAATCAACTCACTTGGTTTACCTCTTTACATAACGACTTTGAAGCAGTTGTAAAAGGGACGGATAAAGAGGGGAAACTTTTACTTCAGGTACAAAATGAATTACTCGCTTTTTCTCTTAAAGAATTGAAATGGAAGTATTAGATCAGTTCTAAGCCTTTTATAAGTTGGTCTAAAAATTTATTGATGGGGCCTTTTATCATCATCGCCATCATTGCATTAAATTCACCTTTAAATATTAATTGAGCTTCTGATCCATCTTCTTTTTCACTGATATTACAAGTTAGATCAAAAGAAAGTTTATCGCTAGTAGAGCTTAATATTACCTGAGAGTTTGGAGTTTTATCCTTAAGCTCTAATGCAATTTCTGGCATTCCTTTAAGACCAAAAAGAAACTTGTTTTCCCCTTTAAGTTCAAACTTAGTGTCTTCCGGCATCAATGTTCTGAAATTTTCTACTTGAGTAAGAAAATTGTAGAGGTCTTCGGGATTTTTTTTTGTTTTGGCTATTGGACTTTCTAGATTCATGTTAATTAATTATACGTTCCAGGTGCTAGGATCTTTTCTCCAGCTTTTTAATAATTCTATTTCTTCTACCTTAAAGTGTCCGGATTGTCTTGCCTGTTCTATAAGGTGGTCATAATCACTTAATGTTGTTAATTCGAGATCATGTGTTTTGAAATTCTCTATTGCAAAACTAAAGCCATAAGAGAACAAAGCAAGCATTCCTTTGACCTCTGCTCCAGATTCTTTGAGTGCATCTACTGCATTGAGGCTGCTTTTACCTGTACTGATTAGATCTTCAATGACCACGACAGTTTGTCCTTCTTCTAGATGTCCTTCTATCTGATTTTGACGTCCGTGTTTTTTTGCTTCGGGTCTTACATAGATAAAAGGTAGGCTCAAATAGTCTGCAACTAGCATCCCTATTCCTATAGCTCCAGTGGCAACTCCAGCGATGACATCTGGCTTGCCATAAAGCGCTTCTATTTGAACTGCGAGCTGTTCTTTTAAGAAATTCCTAATCACTGGATGCGAGAGTGTTACTCTGTTGTCGCAGTAAATAGGAGATTTCCATCCACTTGCCCATGTAAAAGGTTCTTGTGGTTGTAATTTAATTGCTTTAATTTGCAGTAATAACTCAGCAGTTTTTATTGCTATATTCTTATCTCTAACCATGTGGCAAATGTATAAAGTTTTTGTGAAAGAGGTGGCCATAATCGTTACCTCTGATAAAAGCTCTTTTAAAGATCACCATATCTTTAATATTAAAAAGGTAAACTTTGAAGAACTTGTAAAACAAATTGAAAATAAAGAAATCACTGACGTGGTTTTATATTCAAAAAATGAATCTAAGCTTTTAAAAAGACTTCATAAATTGTTGCCTATAGTCATTGCTGCAGGTGGACTGGTATTGAATCAAGATAACGACTTTTTATTTATACACCGCAATGGAAAATGGGATTTGCCCAAAGGAAAAGCTGAAGACGGCGAGACCATAGAGCAAACTTCTATACGGGAGGTGGAGGAAGAAACAGGTGTCAGAAATCTTCAAATCAACAATTACTTAGGGCATACTTACCATACCTTTTCTAGAAAAGGAAAGCTTAAATTAAAATTGACACACTGGTTCATCATGGAAACAGACTTTAATAAAAAGTTAAAGCCACAGAAGAAAGAAGGGATTGACAAAGCGGTATGGTTCAACAAAAAGGAGGCGATCCTTGCGCTAAAGGAATCTTACGCTAACATAAGAGAGCTTTTTCCAGAAGATATGTTAGTGGATGATCGGAGGTAAGCCCGAATAATGACATAATTAAGACCCATTAATTTCTATGAAAACTATAGTATTAAGGAATCCAAAATCTCTAGCTAAGTTTACATTTTATGAAAGGCGTAGTTTTTTTGATACATCGCTGTAGAATTAAAAGGACAGACCATAAGTTTTAAAATCCTTAGCATTAAATTGAAATGCCGCATGGCCTAGACCTTCTATAAACTGATTTCGTAAATCCCTTAGAGGCATTCCATTTATCAGATTTGCTGCAGAATGTTGCAGGTTTTAATTAAAGATTAGTTTACTATCAAATTTTTTTCCTTCTGGACTGATATCGCTTGAGTAGATTTTTTTAATTCAGGTTTCAAAAATATTTTTAAAAGCCTTCCTTTTATACATTGCGACTGTGCTCTATTTTGCAGCTCGTAACTATTTATGGTCAGAAATGAAAATGGTGCTTACATTTTGTAAACCTTCACGTTTTTGTTATTTGCATAGAATGCGTTCCTTTCGGGTTGTAAAAATTTCAAATAACGACCTTGATGGTTTCCTTTGCCTATAAGTCACCTCTATAAAATTTTTTGTAATCCATCTATTGATGCTCTGATGGAGAACTTCATCTCCATTTGTGTTAGAGTTAAAATTAGGAACAGAGAAATGGGAACTGTTTCCATCACAAGTTATTTATGTTTTCAACACCTCATGTGAAATAGGACCTGCAACATCTCTGGCTTGTTTTTTTTTGATTTATATACTTTTAAATCATTGTAAGTTATCAACGCTCAACTAAGACTGTTTTTTTATTACTTGTTCCATTTGTAAATAGGGTATGTTAAATGTGCCTTCTCATAATTAGGACTGCGTTTATGAATCCATTCTAACTGCTGGTAGTTGCTCTCTCTGAAATTCTTATTTGACATTTTGATAGAATCAAACTCCCTTTTTAAGGCCTCATTTTTAGTTAGAAATTCCTTAGCTGTAGATTCAAATACATAGCTAGAAAACCCTTCTTTTTGTTGTAGAATGCTGTCAAAATAGTTCCACTTAAAAAAAGAATCTTGACCAGCTGGCTCCAGTGTTTCCATTATATATTTGATACCAGGTTGATGAGTTGGGATCATAATATCGCTTTTGCGAAAGCGCAACTCTTCCACTTTTTCTTCTACTTCAATAGCATGATGAGGATAATGACCTTCATACGCATTGGTAGACGTTTGATAGCTTGCAATGCGATATTTAGTTACCGCAAGTGTGGTGTCTTTCGTTAGAAATTCCATCTGAATATGATTGTGACGCAGCAACTCTATTATTTTCCACTGACTTTGAGGAAGGATGTAATAATCGGGTATTAAAACACTATCAGTAGCTTTGAAATAATTTTGAAAAACAGTTTTTTTACTAAAGGGTTGATGGCGATCATAAGTCATCAAATCATTTCCCGTCAGCTCGTTTTTATGAATTACGGCTTTATAACCGAGAAAGTTCAACGTGTCTGCTTTTGAATAATCCAACTCATAATTAAGCGCATATTGACTAGCATTTCTAAAGGCTTTAAAAGAATCGGTTCTTGCTTGTTTAATTTCTAATCGGCTTTCAGAACCTATTATGATTATTTCTTCCATAATAGCTTTGGTGCCTAGTACACGATCTTTATAAGGTTTCAACATGTGTGTTTCTACCATCATTCCAAGTGTATTCCATAAACTGGTATATCCAGTGGAGTATCTTGGATAATCCATAAATTGAGAAAACCCTTTCTCTGGAGAAGAATTGTAAACATTTACATATGGTGTTATAGGGAGGTCTCTTTTTGCCAGTCTCGCTTCCAGTTCAGGTTGTAATTTAGTGTGGAGATAATTTCCTGCTGCGCTACCTAATTTGTTGTGTTGGGTGAATAAATGGGTAATTGTGTATTGATAGTCTGCTCCATTGCTTACATGATTGTCGATAAAAATATCTGGATTTATTTTGTGATAGATGCTATAAAATGCTAGGGCATTGCGAGAGTCTGCTTTTATAAAATCTCGATTCAAATCATAATTGCGCGCATTACCTCTAAATCCATAAGATTCTGGACCATTTTGATTGGTTCGAGTAGACGTATTTCGATTTAAAGAACCTCCTACGTTATAGACGGCAATTGCGCTGAAGATTAAATTATCTGGCGCGTTTACTTTTCCCGTCGCAAGATCTCTCAGGAGCATCATGGTAGCGTCTATACCGTCACTTTCTCCGGGATGAATTCCATTATTAATTAAGATTTTGATTTTATCTTCATTGGTACTTTCCCAGTTGATCCTGTCCTTTGAAAAACTAATTAAATGTAAAGGTTTGCCGCTGTCAGTGAGTCCTATTTTTTCAATTTCTATATGGGGAAAATCAGCAGCGAGTTCTTCATAGAATCCAATGATCTCTTCATAGGTGGCCGTTTGATTACCATTGCCATTTTCAAAAGGGGTAGGGTATTTTATAGCTTCTGTAGAGGTGGCTTCTTTTGTATGTTCTTCACAAGAAAAGAATAGGAATGCCGTAAGTATAAGTATTAGGGGAAACTTCATTTTATGTTTTTATGATATAGAATCGAATTTAATGTCTGTTGGCCCAACTTTTTTCACGGGTTGCTTTTATACAAACTCAAGGAGCCTAGATCTTCACCGTATCGGGAACTAAACTAGTATAATCACCATTATTTCTAATCACATCTCTAACAATAGAGGAAGATATGTAGCTTTTTCCTGAACTGGTGAGTAAAAAAACAGTTTCAATCTCAGAGAGTTTCCTATTCGTATGTGCAATTGCTTTTTCAAATTCAAAATCGGCCGGATTGCGCAAGCCTCTCAAAATAAATGCAGCGTCTTGTTCTTTGCAAAAATCAATCGTAAGCCCAGAATAGGTCATGACCTTGATTTTTGAATTTTTACCAAAGGCTTCTTCTATAAAATGTTTGCGATCCTCTAGGGAGAACATATATTTTTTATCGGCATTAATACCTATGGCGATTATAATTTGGTCAAAAAGACCTAAGCCTCTTTCTATTATGTCATAGTGCCCTAGCGTAATAGGGTCAAAACTTCCGGGGAAAACGGCTCTTTTCATGTGATATGATATTTAATGGTGTTTTCTATAATTTCAGTAAGTACTTTTTTCAAAATTAAACCTGATGCAGTTATTTGCTGCGGTACAATACTTTCTTTACTCATACCAGGGTTCGTATTTATCTCTATAAAATGAGGAATGCCTTTGTGAAAAATAAAATCAGCTCTTGCGAGGCCTTTTAATTTAAGGACTTGATAAATACGCCTAGTCGTTTGTTGAACAGCTTTGGTGTTTTCGTCCTTAATTCTTGCAGGAGTTATTTCTTTAGATTTACCTTGATATTTTGCTTCGTAATCAAAGAAGTCATTTTCACTCACAATTTCAGTAGGCAATAGGACTTCTATTTTATCACCGATTTGATAAGCACCTACAGAAACCTCGACGCCATCGAGAAAAGATTCGATTATAATTTCATCATCTACTTCAAAGGCAGTTTCTAGGGCAGCATTTATTTCTTCTACCTTATACACTTTGGAAACTCCAAAACTGCTGCCACTGCGGTTTGCCTTCACAAAACAAGGTAGCCCGATGTTTCTGGCTATTATTTCTTCATCGATAGTATCCCCTTGATTGATATACATGTGATTACCAGTAGTGATGTTCCAAGGTTTTAAAACAGCAATACAGTCTCTTTTATTAAAGGTAAGAGCACTTTGATAAGAATCACAAGACGTTTGTGGGATATTCAATAGTTCCAGCAGGGCTTGTAGTTTACCGTCCTCTCCTGGAGTTCCATGAATGGTGTTGTAACAGCAATCAAAGGTGATTTTTTTAGCATCTATGGATAGACTAAAATCATTTTTGTCTATGTCATAGCGAGTGCCAGCATCGTTCTTATAGTACCATCCATCTATTAAAATAGCAACTGGATAGATTTTATACAAATTAGAATCTAGGTTTTGGGCAATGACAGCCCCACTTTTCAGTGAGATTTCCCATTCGTGGGAATAGCCACCCATTAATACGGCGATGTTTTTCATTGGTTCGATTTTCGAGCAAGTTTCAAGAACAAAGTTAAAAAAGTTGTCGCTCTAAGAACGTATTCTATCCTTATCTTTGTAGTTATTATAAACGGTCTGTGATATCTATATCAATTATCAGTCTAATACACTTACTAATTTGTTTTTAACGCTTCCCTATTCGAATAAAAATGAAAGCTTTTGCTGAGGCTTGTGTTTTTATTTTCTATTTTACCGGTACAGGCTATATTTCAAATTATTTTAGATTTATTTTATATAATAATTACTAGTATATCTTTTGGAGACTCTAAATTTAATCTATCCCTATGAATTTCATCAGATTCATTTTTACTAAAACTTTTTGGATTCAAGTAGTTATCGCTGCCTTAGTTACCGTATTGCTGTGTTTTGCCTATTTATTCTGGTTGGACTGGTATACCAATCACGACCAAAAAATACAAGTTCCTCAATTAGAAAAGCTTTCTCTTATTCAAGTGAACAAGCAGCTGAAAGAATTGGACTTACGTTGTAAGATTATCGACAGCGCGAGTTTTAATCCCTCTTATAAGCCCAAAACAGTTATTGAACAGGATCCAATAGCTGGTAAATTTGTAAAAGAAAACAGGCAGATTTACATCAAATTAAATGCATCTGGTTATGGAAAGGTAACGGTACCTAATTTAATTTACAAAACGAGAAGACTGGCTATTCCTACATTAGAAGCATTAGGTTTTAAGATAGGACAGATTACTTACCAACCTAATATTGCCGAAAATACTGTTTTAGAAATGCGATACAAAGGGAACATATTAGAGTCAGGAACGCAACTGAGTAAAACGGCTACCATTGATTTAGTATTGGCAGATGGTAACAACCCTTCGGCAGTTACAGAGGAAATTATGGAAACAAATGATAATGAATAACGAAGTGGAACACGACGATTTAGAAGAAGAACAAAAACACGAGCACCATCATTTTGTTGCCAGTAGCGGTCAGGATCCACTACGGGTAGATAAATATTTGATGAATTTTATCGAGAATGCAACACGTTCTAAGATACAGCAGGGTATTAAAGAAGGTGCAGTGACCGTAAATGGAGCGCTCGTAAAATCTAATTATAAGGTAAAACCTTTAGATGACATTAGGGTTTCATTTGATCATCCACCACATGAGTCATTGCTCGTGGCTGAGGATATACCCTTGGATATTGTTTATGAAGATGACCATTTAGTAGTAGTTAATAAACCGCCGGGTATGGTCGTGCATCCTGGGCATGGAAATTATTCGGGTACGTTAATCAATGCGCTGATTCATCATTTTGAAAACCTTCCCAATAACTCTAGTAATAGACCTGGGCTTGTTCATAGGATTGATAAAGATACCAGTGGTTTGCTAGTGGTTGCAAAAACAGAAGAGTCAATGGCATATTTATCAGCTCAATTTGCTGCCAAAACCAGTGAGCGGGAGTATATCGCTATAGTTTGGGGCAATTTTAATGAGTCCAAAGGTACTGTTGAGGGGAATATAGGACGTCATCCTAAAAACCGTTTGCAAAATACCGTTTGGTTAGGTGATGACGCTGATAAAGGAAAAGTTGCCGTTACACATTACTCTGTTGAGGAAGATTTCGGATACGTAACTGTTATAAATTGCCGTTTGGAAACGGGTCGCACACACCAGATTCGGGTGCACATGAAGTTTATAGGCCACACGCTTTTCAATGATGAGCGTTATGGAGGCGATAGAATTCTCAAGGGAACTAACTTTACTAAATACAAGCAATTTGTAGACAACTGCTTTAAAGTTTTACCACGGCAGGCTTTGCATGCACGAACTTTAGGTTTTAAACATCCACATACAAAAGAATGGATGAGTTTTACCAGTGATGTGCCTCAGGATATGGTAGAATGTATAGATAAATGGCGCACTTATGCGACCAATTCTAAAGACATGTAGTAGGGTTTGGTTTATCTGTAGCTTCTTGCCTTTATGTTAAAAGCTATGTTTATCCTGTGGTGTAGCTCAGGGCGAAAGCAAGATATTCACTATTATTTTTCAAGTTGAACGTCACTATTCTTATGAGTTGGAATCTCTAGATGGTATTTGAAGTTGGAACTAAGTGGAGAAAACAGATAAATGGGAACGCTACAATCCCTAATGCTAAAAAGAATAAAAGACAAGACGCTTTCACTTTGATAAATTTGAACTCCTAGGACAAAATATTTTTAAACTGCTGACTGTTATGAGCTCCTATTTGTCTCGACAGCATATAAGCAAAGTTGCGAGCAAAGCGCGCAACTAGCATGTCATTTGTTATAAAAATAGCCGTAATGGTGACTTCTGTAGGAGAACAAACTGGGTTTATTCCATTAAGTTTTGAGTATATAAATAGAACTTAACTAGATTTTGAGAGCTATATGGTTTCTTAGAAGCTATTTTTACTGTTCAAAATAGAGTTTATGAAAATCTTACTTTCTCCAGCAAAATCCTTGGATTACAAAACAAAGTTGCCCACTTCAAGAGGTACACAGCCCATATATGCAGAGGATGCTGCTAAAATTAACGCAAAATTGGAGCAATTGAGTAAGAAAGAAGTAGGCGCATTGATGCACATTTCAGATCAACTAGCCGAGTTGAATTTTCAGCGTTACAAGAATTTTCAAGAAAATTTCACCAATGTAAATGCGCGTCCTGCGATTTATGCTTTTGCAGGAGATGTGTACACGGGCTTTGACGCTTATAACCTAAATACAGAGCTTTTAGACCATGCTCAGGACACTATTCGGATTCTGTCTGGAATGTACGGTTATTTAAGGCCTTTAGACTTATTACAGCCTTACCGACTGGAAATGGGAACCTCTTTACCCATTGATAATCATAAGAATCTCTATGAATACTGGAAAAATAAGATCACTTCAAGTTTAAACCAAGAAATCACAAAAGAGGAATTGCTCGTTAACCTCGCTAGCAACGAATATTTCAAAGCTATTGATAAGAAAAACCAAGAGGGAAAATTAATTACTCCTGTTTTCAAGGATTATAAAAATGGCCATTTGAAAGTGATTTCTTTTTATGCCAAAAAAGCTCGTGGAACCATGGCGAGATTTCTGGTACAGAATAAAATTGATTCTCTTGAAGGGATTCAGGGTTTTGACATAGATAATTATAAATTTTCGGTACAGGAGACTACTAATCAAAATGAGCCTGTTTTTATAAGATAAATTGCATAGATGTTACTTTTCTGGAGCTTTTAGATTTTTTTTTAATCAACACACAATTTTCAATTCCCGCCGCAGCTAAGAGTTTAACTTTTAAAGCACAGAAAGCAGGAAGAAATACTAAAAAGCTATTTGCTTTGAGTGGTACAACAAATAACCTCTATCTTTCGTACATGGAAGAAGAAAACACGCACTTTTCTATAAAAGACTGGTCACTGAGCGACAGGCCCAGAGAAAAACTCTTGCACAAAGGCAGTTCTTCACTTTCTGAAGCAGAATTGATAGCCATTCTCATAGGTAGCGGCACTCGCAAGATGAGTGCTGTAGAGTTGAGTCGCATTATTATTAAGGATGCACAAAACTCGCTTGTTGTTTTGGGAAAGAAAAGTCTTAAAGATTTAATGACATACAAAGGTATAGGCGAGGCCAAAGCAATAACTATAGCGGCAGCGATGGAATTAGGTAAACGCCGTGCGATGGAAATGCCCATAGAACTGCCTAAAATAAAATCTAGTGAAGATGCTTTTAAAATTATGCAGCCTGTCATAGGAGAATTACCCCACGAGGAGTTTTGGGTGATGCTGCTAGATAATAGTCATAAAGTATTGGAAAAGAGAAATATAAGTATAGGAGGTATAACAGGAACGCTTGTAGATGCTAGAGTTGTGTTTAAAAAAGCGATAGAAGCTGGAGCGGTGGCTATGGTGCTAGCTCATAATCACCCTAGTGGCAATTTAAAGCCTAGCATACAGGACAAGGCATTAACTTTAAAACTAATGGAGGCAGGAAAGTTGTTAGATATTAAAGTTCTTGATCATTTGATTATCACGCAGCAAGGTTTTTATAGCTTTGCAGATCAAGGATTGCTATAATGATATTAATTTACTGCTCTAATATTACCACCAGAAAAGAATACATCTTCAAGCATATCTTCAAACGTTTGATGATTCAAGAATTTAAATTCACTACAGATGTAAGCGAGTTCGTGAGTCATTCAGGAGTTAAATTTAGTTACGGTTCAAAACCATTAGGGGAGGAATTTTTTATCTGGTCCAAAGGCCTTCTAGATGAAAATGGTATTGACGATCACGAAATCGAATTTCATAAGTGGGAAGAGCTCCCCGTTTTTTTTAAGGCTCCTGAACGCAGCGATATTCCTTTTGATATTTTTTCTGCCTCATTTTATTTAATAACTAGATATGAAGAATACCTCCCGCAGGTTAAAGATGATTTAGGCCGGTATAATCCCAAGGAAAGTATAGCTGTTCGAGGTGATTTTATTTTATTGCCGCTCGCAGACCTTTGGGTAAGAAAATTATTGGAACGTTTAAACAGAAAATTTAATACAGTTCTTAAAAGGAAGCAACATCTAAGGACAACTGTGGCTATTGAAGTAACTTCATTCTTTAAATATAAGGGTAGAGGTATTATAGATAACGCCGTTATGTTCTATGTTCATATAAAGCAAATGAAATTTCGATATTTATTAAGACAGATTTTTGTTCTCTTTGGTATTAAATTAGATCCTTTTCATAATTACGAGCAATTGATTGATTTTATAAGAAACAGGTGGAAACACGGCAGGAAATTATCAACCACTAGTGATAATATGATTTTTTTCTTTCATTTAGGAAATTATAATCGAGTAGATAACGGTATCAGTTATAGGTCTAGAAAGTATCGCGAGGCCATTAAACAAATAGGGGATTACACGGACATAGGTTTGCGGTATTCATTTTATTGTGATGATAAAGAAGTTAAGACTCAAGGAAAAAGGTATGAGCAAATCGCTAACAGGTCGTTACAAAAAACCATGGCAGCCTATTCTAAGATAGCGACACCTGGTCATTATAAAAGATTGGTGGACCTAGGAAGCTTAGAAGACTATAGTATGGGCTATGAGACCATGCCGGGTTTTAGAGCCAGTACCAGTCATCCATTTTATTTTTACGACTTAGATTATGAAGTGCAAACGCCATTACTTATACATCCTTATGCACTTCATTACAAAAGCATCTCTGGAAACATGCTTAACGGACAAAAACAAGTAGTCCAACAACTAAAAAGAAGAGTAGAAGAGGTGTCGGGTCATTTTATTGTGATGTATGATTATGCGCAATTCGAGCAAGGTTTAAAAAGTCATGCGACTACTATTTTAACATTTATATATGACAAAGAAGTTTAAAAATATAGAGCACATTTTCTTTGATCTAGATCACACATTATGGGATTTTGATCTGAACAGCAAACTGGCCTATCAACAGATATTTAAGGAGCATGGGGTTACCTTAAATCTAGAAAAATTCATTCGCGTCTACGAGCCTTTGAATTTACAATTCTGGCGCATGTTTAGAGAGAATAAAATATCTAAAGAAAATTTACAATACCAAAGGCTTAAAACGGCTTTTGATGCCTGTAACTATAGCGTTGATGATGATCAAATTCATCTTTTTGCGGATTTATACATTGCGTACTTGCCTAATAACAACCATCTGTTTGATGGTTGCATTGAATTGCTTGATAAACTTCAAGAAAAATACCGGTTGCATTTAATTACAAATGGTTTTAATGGGGTACAACAAAGCAAAGTAGAGAATGCAGGCTTATCAAAATATTTTGACGTCGTTCTTACTGCGGAAACGGCAGGTATTAAAAAACCAGATGCTGCTATTTTTCATCAAGCGTTAGAAATGGCTGGAGCATCAGTGTCTAATAGCCTGATGATAGGAGATAGTTATGAAGCTGATATAAAAGGAGCGCAAGATATAGGTCTAGCGACCATATGGTTTCACATTACTGATCAAGAAATTCCAGAGAATGAAGTAGTTGTTCATCAACTTAAAGATATCTATCCTTTATTATCGTAATCGTAATGATCTTTCCAACGCTTTTGTAAAAATTCCTTTTGCGCGTTTTCTCTTGGATTATTTCCTGGTTTATATAAGATCGTTTTACTTATTTCAGTCGGTAAAAAATCATAGTGTGCAAAATTTCCTGGATGGTCATGGGCATATTTATATTCCTCTCCATAACCCAATTCTTTCATTAGTTTAGTAGGAGCATTGCGCAAACCTAAAGGCACAGAAAGGTCACCAGTTTCCTTAACAAGACGTTGCGCATTTCCTATGGCCATATAACTGGCATTACTTTTTAAGGAAGTGGCTAGATAAACAGCACATTGACTTAAAATAATGCGCGATTCGGGATAGCCTATGGTAGTTACTGCTTGGAAAGTGTTGTTTGCCATTATAAGTGCTGTAGGATTTGCATTTCCTATATCTTCAGAAGAAAGGATCAACATTCTACGCGCGATAAATTTGACATCTTCACCGCCTTCAATCATGCGAGCAAGCCAGTAAACTGCCGCATTTGGATCACTGCCTCTAATGGATTTAATAAAAGCACTGATGATATCGTAGTGTTGTTCTCCAGTTTTGTCATAACGCGCTGGATTTGCCTGAACCTGTGACAGCACCATTTTATTAGTAATTGATATTTTTTCAGTGGTTTGGGAGTTTACCACCAGTTCAAATACATTCAATAGTTTTCGAGCATCTCCACCGCTTATTCTTATCAATGCTTCTGTTTCGGCTACTTCAATATTTTTCTTAGATAATAGCTCATCGATCTGAATGGCTCTAGATAATAAGTTTTCTAAGTCCGCTTTCGCGAAAGCTTCTAAAACATAAACCTGACACCGAGATAGAAGTGCCGGGATAACTTCAAAACTTGGGTTCTCTGTAGTGGCTCCAATCAGGGTTACCCATCCTTTTTCAACAGCTCCCAAAAGGGAATCTTGTTGTGATTTACTAAAACGGTGTATCTCATCTATGAATAGAATGGGGTTTCTAGCGGTAAACAAGCCTCCTGAGTTCTTTGCTTTGTCAATCACCTCACGTATGTCCTTTACACCACTATTAATAGCGCTAAGCGCATAAAAAGGCCGTTTACTTTCTTGAGCAATGATATGTGCGAGGGTGGTTTTACCAGTTCCTGGAGGACCCCAAAGAATTAACGATGGTGCAGTACCATTAAGAATGTGCTGTCTCAAAGTGCCTTTGTCACCTACTAGGTGCTGCTGGCTTAAGTATTGATCAAGATTGTTAGGACGTATACGTTCTGCTAGTGGTATGTGTTGCATGATGTAAAAATAAATATTCTATTCTTTAGGTACAATATAAGCGCAGTTAGATTTGCGCATTATGTCATGACAGGTTTTCGGTTCTGTACAATGGCTCTTTAATTGATACCTTTACACTGATGAAAGATTCCGAATACTTTAAACTGGACTTAATAACTATCTTACCTGCAATAGTGTTTGTATTCGTAATGTGGCTGGTCTATTGGTTAGAAGTTAAGTTTTACTTTAGATTTACCGATAACGGTATACGTCCAGACCGGCTTTCTGGGTTACAAGGTGTCGTATTTGCACCATTTATTCATTCTGGTGTAAAGCACTTATGGAGCAATACCCTCCCGTGTCTTATCTTGATTACAACACTTACTTATTTTTATAGACACGTTAGCTTTTATGTGTTGCTTATGGGAATACTAATTACGGGTGTATTGACTTGGTTTCTAGGCAGACCTTCTTATCACATAGGAGCAAGTGGAGTGGTTTATATGCTTGCAGCTTTTCTTTTTTTCAAAGGTATCTTAACCAGACATTATAAATTGCTGTCATTGAGCTTCCTAGTTGCTTTCTTTTATGGTAGTTTGGTATGGTATGTATTGCCTATTAAAGAAGGTGTTTCTTGGGAAGGTCATTTAAGCGGTGCCATCGCTGGAATAATTCTAGCCATTACAACGCGCAATAAGCTGCCAGAGAAAAGAAAATATGTATGGGAACTCGATCAGTATAAGGAAGATGACGATCCCTTCATGCGACAGTTTGATGAGAATGGTAATTTTATAGAGTTACCGGAGGAAGAGGAGTGAGCGGTGGATTTAAAAGATCAATATGTTATTTTATGCAGGCGTAGGAGTCATCAGATACCTATTAATAAATAGTAACACACGGATACCGCATCAAAACCGTAGTAAAGAAAATTAGTTGCATTTATTTATGCCGTAAGCTTTTTGCAAATTATGTGGACGTTTAACTTAGCATAGATCTTTTAAGTACTACAAAAAATCGCACTCTGATGTCTTGTATTTTATGCTATACAAGAGTATACCCTTCCTTCTATATCTGCTAACTTTTTACAGGTGTCGGTATGCGATATAAATAAAGATTCTTTTAAAATTGATGAAATTCTTTTTTCATACTAGAAGGGAAGTTGAAATGCTAACGATAACAAGGTCTTGAAAGTTGAACAGATTGAAAATGGAGTAAGAAAGATTTAAAAAGTCCTGAGACGTAATAACTGTCAAAATCGCGATAAAATTTACAATACGTTACAATCTCTGTCTAACGGCTTCATATAACATGGCGCCACAAGCAACAGATACATTTAAAGAGGCAATATCTCCTTGCATGGGTAGTTTTACAACTTGATCCAGTACTTTTAAAGTGGACGGATTGATACCCCTTTCTTCACTCCCTAATACTAGGGCAAGAGGTATATGTAAATCTATATCATATAATAAGTCTGCAGCCTTTTCATTAGCACCGACCGTTTTGATATCATAGGCTTTTAATAGGTATATGGCATCCTTTATGTGATTCACTTTGCATATAGGTATGTTGAATACGGCACCAGCACTTGTTTTTATGGTAGCAGCATTCACTGGGGCACTTCCCTTTTCAGATACAATAATTGCCGCTACTCCTGTACATGAGGCCGTACGGATAATAGCACCAAAGTTTCTTACATCAGTTACACCGTCAAGTAACAAAAATAGGGGGTTACTTGCTACATCTGTTTGCTCCAGAATGGTTTCAAGGTCATGAAAGTTAACAGGAGATATACTTGCTGCCGCTCCTTGATGATTTCCTTTTGCAAGGTGATCTAACTTTTCAATAGGAACATAGGAAACGGCTATATTATTTTTACGAGCAGCAGTCTTTAACTGTTGCATTAGTAAACCTTCGGCTTCTTTAAGTAAATATATTTTTGAAATCTCTTTATTACTTTCTATAGCCTCCATGATAGTTCTAATACCGTAGATGTAAGTTGTTTTTTCCATGTTGCAAATGTAGTAGTTATTATTTGAGTTTAGAGCAAAAAAAAACCCAAGCCATAGCTTGGGTTTTTAAATTTAGTAATATTACAAATCTTTACTGATTAACACAGAATGATCTGCTTTGAGAAGCTCCAAAAGTACCTCCACCAGAAGCGAAAGTTAGAATAGAGCAAGTGATTGAATAATTTCCAGTTACATTAGGATCTACTTGACCATCTCCGTAAGAGTCAGTTATCGTAGCAGTATAACAACCATCTTCTAGAAAGATATCTGCTGTAAAAGTTTGTACACCTCTTAACAAAGGGGGCATGGTATACTCCACAACACCCGTCACATCATTGGTTATAGTGAAACCAGTTTCTTCCGCATATAAATCTGTATTGATTGTAAAAGTAGAATTGTTACATATGACCGCTTTGAAATATTCAATTACTAAGACAGTACCAAATATAGCGGTACTCTCGCTTGTAGCTCTTATTGAAAAGGTATCCGTAATACCGTCACCTAAAGTGATATTACCGAAGTCAAAATCAACACTAGCAGTACCGTCATACGAGTTTGCTGGAACGGTTATGGTTCCTAAGGTTACTCCACCGCCAGTAGGTAAGTCACTTACGAACTCAAGTCCGAAAGTTCTATCTTCAGGAGATGTGGACGTAATAGTTACTGGAAACATTTCTGTTGACCCTTCTACTGGTACAGAGACTTGAGCAGATGTTATGCTTAGACCAACAGCAGTTCCCTCATAGGTAACATTATCTTGATCACAGCTTGTAAATAGCAATGAAGCTATAAATACGATTGAAATTATTTTTTTCATGATATAAAAAGTTTATTATTAATAACCAGGGTTTTGTTGTCCCGCCACTGCTGGATTTCCTGTAAATTCAAGTAATGGAATAGGCATGTATTGAGTTTCAAAATCAGATGAAGGTCTACCGCATAGTGGTGCTTGATATAAAGAACAGTCTTGAGAATTTCTATCATATCCAACATTTGCTCTTTGGCCAAGTCTTTTGATATCAATATATCTATGTCCTTCAACAAATAATTCTAATCTACGCTCTAATAAAACATCAGCATAAGCTGCTTCTGCGTTTGCGTAAGCAGGAGTAGTAACGGGTGTTGTATAACGAGCATTACGAACTAAATCTACTTGTCTAGCCGCCTCTGTAAAGTCATTGGCTCTGATGGCAACCTCTGCAAGTATAAAATGCATTTCTACTGTTCTCATCACCTTTTGATCATTACGAAGACCACCAGCTAAACCTCCAAGGGCTGTATCACCAGGATACTTATCTATTACTATTTCATCGCTATCACGAGGATTTGTGTCAGCATCTGGAGTTGCAGAAATGTTTGAGGTTATATCAACGTAAACCGGACGTCTTACATCCCCGTTAGAGGTATTGTTAGCTTCTAGTATATTAAATACGGATCTACTCATTTCAAAAACAGGACCATCATTTAGGGAACTACCATTCGTATTGAAAAGAGATCCCAATGCGCCACCGCTATTTAATGTAACGTCTAAAGTGAATATAACTTCATTTGCAGCAGCTCCACTAGTATCCTGCCATAAAGAACGATAATCTGCTACACTTCCTGTCGCAGGTAATGTAGAAGTCAAAAGAACTGCATTTGCTGCAGATGTGGCAAGACTTGTATCTCCTCTATAATTGGCAACTCTTGCTCTTAAACCTTGAACAAATCGCTGCGAAACATAAAATCTATTATAAGAGGTTCCAGCAGCATCAAATAAAGTTTCTGCTCTTTGTAGATCGCTAAATATGAAATCATATGTATCCCCAACGGTAGTTCTCGGTAAAGCGGTAGAAGCATTTGCTGGGAAATCTAACACAATGGTTCCTAAAGAAGCTTCATCTTCTAGGTCTTCGCCAAAGTAAGCAAGTAACCTGCTGTAAGCAAATGCTCTAAGGGTTAATGCTTCTGCAACGGTTTGGTCGTAGAGAGCTTGTTCTCCAGCTGCAGGTGTTATTCTTTGTGCTGCAGCTAATAAGGTATTAGCTCTAAAGATTATTCTGTAGTTACCTTGCCATATTCCTTCAGCTTCTCCACTGTTCTCATTAAGAACACCTTCATGTAAATTTAAAGACTGACCACCATGTGATGAGCCTATAGCTACTTCATCAGTAAACCTACTGGTGAATGAAATTTCAGCAGTAGTATTTGCTGTACTGTATATTCCGAATATACCTGTAGCTAGATCCTCAACATTGACAAACGCGGCACCAACACCTAATTCACCAGGTTGTGTTATGTCTGTTGCGTCATCACAGGATGCAAATAACGCTACAATACTTAATGTTATTAATATTTTTTTCATTGTTTTTTTTTTAGAAATTTATATCTATACCGAATGAAATAGTTCTTCCAGTTGGAAATTGATTAAAGGTAAATACTCTTCTTTGTTCTGGATCACTACCTCTAAAATCTGAAAAGGTCAATAGGTTCTCTCCGTTTACAAATATACGACCACTGGTTAAGAAGGTATTCTCTAGTAGTGTCTGTGGTAAATTATAACCAAACTGGGCAAATCTAAGTCTTAAGAAATCGGAGTCAACAAGGAATCGATCGCTATTAGCACCTGGATTAATGTTATTTGCATCTAGACTTGGAATGTCTGTAAAACGATTGTTTGGTGTCCATGCTCTTAATAAGTCTGCAGATAGGTTTCCATTCCCCGCAAAGTTAGCATCAAGCAGGTTGTCATAATCAGAGTCTATAAAAGATGTTCCCATTACATAACTGAATTGTGCTTCTGCAAAAAAGTTTTTGTACGATGCATTAAATCCAAACCCACCATAGAATTTTGGATTTAGGCTTTCTCCTGTAAATCGTCTGTCTTCATTAGTTATCGTCTCCGTAACATTACCGTTGATATCTGTGAAAAGTAGATTTCCATTTGCTGGATTTATTCCTGCGTATGGCACTAAGAAGTATTCATTGATTCGTTGGCCTTCTTGAAGTACTGTTTGGCCTCCAGCATCAATTCTTCCGGAAGTACCAGATAGATTAAGAACTTCATCGTCATTAAAGGTACCGTTTGCAAAAAGGTTCAGGTTAAAGTCACCTTGTTTACTAGCTCTAATAATATTATAGTTAGCATTTAAGGTTACACCATTGTTACGAATATCACCAACATTCTTTTGTGCTGCTCCGCTGGTATTAACTAAAGAAATTCTTTCATCCGCAAACAAATCTTTAGTAACTCTATTATACAATTCTACACTTCCAGTTAATCTTTGGTCAAATAAGGAGTAATCAATACCTAAGTTAAGCGTAGCAACGGTTTCCCATCTTAAATCTGCAACAGGTACTGTATTACTTGGCACAAATGTTTGATTATCTTGATACCCGTTGAAGGTAGAAAATTGTTGTCTGGTGTTTGTTAAAGCACCATAGTAACCTCCACTAATTCTATCATTACCCGTTTCTCCGTAAGAAAGTCTTAGCTTAAGTAGATCGATAGTTTCGTTTTCTTTTAAGAAATTCTCTTCACTAATATTCCATCTTAATGCTCCAGCAAAGAAAGTTCCCCATCCCTCATTATATATAAATCTAAATGATTTATCTCTGCGTATGGTCGCTTCAACACCATACTTCTTATCAAAGTCATAAGCAGCATTTGCAAATACAGAGAATCCACCAGCTTCAATCTTTTGAGCAATAGCATCAGCACCTACATTGTCTGTGTTTCCATTATCATTAATAAAAGAAGATCCATCTCCTGGAGAAAATGTTCTTGGATCCAAACCTACTTGAGTAAATCCAAAACTTTCAAAGTGCGCTTTTATGTATTCAACATAACCATCCACTCTTACATCGTGCTTTTTATCAATTTCTTCACCTTCACCAAACTTTTTAGCCCATCCTATGTTTAGGTTAGAGTTAAGTCTAAAGTCTCTAAAATAGTTTTGCTGAGTTCTACCTTCAAAAGGCTCAGGGTTACTGGTCGCTCTAATTCTAGCAAGAGCAGATAGTGGGCTTGTTGTATCAAGATCGTTTTCTTGTTCTAGCTCCATTCCAAGTCGGTACCTTACTGTTAGATTATTAGTAATGTCATAAGCAACATCACCTCCTAATTGAAGAGTCAATTCGTCTTGTTCTTCCCGATCAAATCTTTGAGCGTCAAGGTTAACATACGGAGCATTTCTAAAGGTAAATGCAGCACCACCAGTTAATAAAGATGATATATCTACGTTAGGGTCTAGATAAGGTAAACCATTATTTGCAGACCATATAGGGTTAAAGAAAACCGAACCACTTCCATCAGAACCTTGAGTTCTTGAATCTGAGTATCCAACAAATGTTGTTGTTCCAAATCTAAATTTCCCATTGTCAGACTTTCCATTGAGGTTCGATCTTAAGGACATTCTCTGCAATGTTCTTCCAGCAAGTGCAGATTCAGTTTCATTAAAACTTACTGATGTAAATTGAGTTACATTTTTACCTCCAGAACGCAAACTTATATTGTGCTGTTGGTTAGTTCCTGTTTGAAAAAATATTTTTTCCCAATCAGTATCAATAGCATACGCATCAATTTCTGCATCGGTAAGAGTATTACCTAAACCTGCACTACGACTTTTTTCAAATCTCAACAGTCCTTTTGCATCAAATCTGTTGTAATCGGTGTCGATGAAATTTGTATAACCTGTCGTTGCATTGTACGATACCTTAAGAGGAGTTTCAAATTTCCCTCCTTTAGTAGTAATAAGTATTACCCCGTTAGCACCACGATTACCATAAATAGCGGTTGCAGAAGCATCAATAAGTGTTGTAATGTTTTCTACATCGTTAGGGTTAAATGAGGTAAATGCATCTCCACTTATTGGAATACCATCAATGATATAAAGAGGTTGCGTATTACCATTTAAGGAAGAGGCACCTCTTAATTGAACAAATGGTGCAGCTCCAGGTTGACCGCTATTTGTTTGAATTGATAGTCCTGGTACTTGTCCTTGAAGAGACTGGAGTAAAGAAGCATTAGGCCTATCTTCGATATCACTAGCGCTTAAAGAAGTACTAGCTATGTTACTCGTTTTCTTTGTTGTGTTGCGATAAGCTTGAATAACAACGACGTCAAGTGAGTTATTTTTCATAGTAACATCAACGTTGGTTTGGTTACCAACGATTATCTCTACAGAGGAGTAACCTATATAAGAATATACAAGTGTGTTTTCTGGTAAAGCTATTAAACTATACTCACCATCAAAATCTGTAGTTGTAAACGTTGAAGTACCTTTGATAGAGACTACAGCCCCTATAACGCTGTCCCCATCGGGACCTATTACCTTTCCGGTAATAGTTTGTTGTGCAAAAGCAACTTGCGCAACTAACGCTAGTAAAAGCGTTAAAATTCCATTTAATTTTGTTTTCATGTTTAAATTTATTTGAATTAGCCAATGCCAAAAATCAAAAAAAGAAGTTTATAAAACAACTTTTATGGAATCTATTTTATACTATTTATTTAAATAGACTTAACATAGAGCTAACATTCTAGAAGTTTATTAGTAGGTTGATGTGGGCTACTGTGCTGGATAAGTCCACTTTAGCATCTTCAAAACGGCCGTTGGCAATGCTTAAATTTAAAATACCAGCTTGTGTTAAAATTGCAATTCCAGCACCATAACTATATAGTTTATCCAACTTCTTAGTGTTAAAATTTTCAAATACCGCTATATCTAGAATGCTGTGGAGGTAAATTTGATTGTTTAAACGGTATCTATATTCAGTCGCGAGCGTGGTATAGAAAGAGCTGTCTATGCTGTTTTGGTTAAATCCCCTAATACTTCCCAAACCTCCGAATTGGTATAATTCATTAAATTTGATATTGTTGGATTGCAAATAGTAACTTGTCAACTTATTGAAAAACATACTTCTTTTATTTAGATGCCATAGTTTTAAAAAGGTTGCGTGAAAATTAAATTGTTTTTCATTTTCATTTTCTAATTCTCTATTATTTATTCCTAAACGGGTTCTGATCACTAGGTTTTCAGGCATTAAACGATCAGCAGTTATTTTTATGAGCTCTGCCTGTACTTCGATGCCATTTTTAATAAAGTCTTCTGTATCTATGTTATCTCCTGTTGCGGTTGAGTTTTCATTATTGTAGTTAAGACCAATAGAGCTGTTCCAATTGGGTTTATAAAATAGTCCAGCGTTTAAGGAAGTTCTCTGGTATGTGCTGTCTCTTCTTTGAATTCTCAAACTCGAATTTAATCCAATAGCTGTTTTCCATAAATAAGGAAGGTCTATGCTTGTGGAAAACTGCGTTTGGTCTCCATTGTCATTTCTGTACGCTAATAAAAATGTTTCACCTCTATCGAGGTTATTTTGTAGTTTGAGGTTAACAAAACCGTTTAATTCAAGTTGGTCGTTTGTGGAATTATTGAATCCTATCAGCCCATCAGCAGTGTTTGTTTTTATTTTCTCCAAATATAAAAATACAGAGGTGCTGTCTTTCTTGAATAACACCTCTGCTTCCTTTGTTTGTTTTATAAAGGGTATACTTTTAAGGCTTTGTTCTAATGTAGCTATTGTTTTGCTGTTATAAACTTGTTTAGGCGATGAAAAATCGCTGATCAATCGTTTTGGGAATTTCTGATACCCTTTTACAATGATCCTGTTTATGTATCTTTTGGTTTTTCGAGAAACAAGCAAGCTGGCTTCAATAGTGTCACTGTCCTTTAATATCAGATCAGATAGTTTTGTTTCCGCAAATGGGTATCCATTTTGTATAAGCGTTGCGTTATGTTGTGATAAGTAGGTTTCAATACTTTGAATGGTAAAAAGATTACGCTTTCGCGAAAGCATAACCGTTTTTACAATCTTTTTATTGATCAAGGTGTGTTCCTTTACAATAGCTATATGAGTGTACTTTCTATTTAGTACCATCTGTAGGGTGTGCAAAGTGTCGTTTATTCTTTTATTTTTTAGAGCAACTAGCCCTAGGAATCCCTTTTTCATCAGGGATGTTGAAATACTGTCTATTATATAAAGGGCCTTTCCGTTATTTACAAGTACCTCTTTAATAGAATCTGTATCGGAGCTTTTGAACTCCTTATACGTTATTTGTAACCGATGGTTTTGACAATTTGCCAGGTTTATGAAGAGCAAGTAGATAACAAGGAAAGGTATTTGTTTCAAGAAATTATTTTTAAAAGTGCTTATGCTTATGATGTAACGCAACAATCCACAGTAATCTTATATTCAAATAAAAGATATTCTAAATATTTGAAACTGAGGTTTGAATAACTCAATTTTATTCATACCTTTGCCGACCCTGAAAATAGGGATTAATTTATTAGCGTAAAACTATATGCCAACGATTTCACAATTAGTACGTAAAGGAAGAGCCAAAATAACCAAGAAGAGTAAATCGGCTGCTTTAGATTCTTGTCCTCAACGTCGTGGAGTATGTACTCGTGTTTACACTACTACACCAAAAAAACCTAACTCAGCAATGAGAAAGGTTGCTCGTGTTAGACTTACCAACGGTAAGGAAGTAAACGCATACATCCCAGGAGAAGGACACAATCTACAGGAGCACTCGATAGTATTGGTTAGAGGTGGAAGGGTTAAGGATTTGCCAGGAGTTAGATATCACATTGTGCGTGGAGCGCTGGACACCGCTGGTGTTGCAGGCCGCACGCAACGTAGATCTAAGTATGGTGCTAAACGCCCTAAGAAGTAAACAATTTTTAAAACACCTAACGCTACTCTGTTTAGGTTTTTTTAATTAACAATTTCAACAAGAAGAAATGAGAAAAAGACAGGCCAAGAAACGTCCTATCCTACCGGATCCACGTTTTAACGACCAGCTAGTAACACGATTCGTTAACATGATGATGTTACACGGAAAGAAATCTACTGCATTTAAACTTTTTTACGATGCAATGGATATCGTAGAGGAAAAAAATCAGGACGAAGAGAAAACGTCACTAGAGGTGTGGAAAGATGCGTTATCAAATGTAATGCCCCATGTTGAAGTGCGTTCACGTCGTGTAGGTGGTGCTACTTTTCAGATTCCAATGCAAATTAGACCAGATAGAAAAATATCTACAGCAATGAAGTGGTTGATAGGTTATTCGCGTAAACGCAATGAGAAATCTTTTTCAGTTCGTTTAGCTTCAGAAATTTTAGCTGCGGCTAAGGAAGAAGGTGCTGCTGTCAAGAAAAAGACGGATACGCACAAAATGGCTGAGGCAAATAAAGCATTCTCACACTTTAGATTCTAAGAAATGTCAAGAGATTTAAGATTTACTAGAAACATTGGTATTGCCGCTCACATTGATGCAGGTAAAACTACCACTACTGAGCGCATCTTGTATTACACAGGTGTTTCTCATAAGATTGGAGAGGTGCATGACGGTGCTGCTACTATGGACTGGATGGAGCAGGAACAGGAGCGTGGGATTACCATCACATCTGCTGCTACAACTTGTACATGGCAATTTCCTATGGAAAATGCAGAGCCATTGCCTGAAACTAAGGATTACCATTTCAATATTATTGATACTCCAGGTCACGTAGATTTTACGGTAGAGGTGAATAGATCCTTACGAGTACTTGATGGATTAGTTTTCTTATTTAGTGCGGTTGATGGCGTAGAGCCACAGTCAGAAACTAATTGGAGGCTTGCCGATAATTATAAGGTGCCCCGTATAGGTTTTGTAAACAAAATGGACCGTCAGGGTTCCAATTTTCTGGCCGTTTGCCAGCAAGTTAAGGACATGTTGAAGTCTAACGCTGTTCCTATTGTGTTAAACATAGGAGATGAGGATGAGTTCAAAGGTATTATTGACCTTGTTAAAAACCGTGCTGTTATTTGGCATGATGATACTCAAGGAGCAACATTTGATGTGATTGCTATTCCTGAGGATATGAAAGAAGAAGCAAGGAAATATCGTGGTATGTTAATCGAAGAGGTTGCTGCTTATGATGAAAACTTGTTAGAAAAGTATATGGAAGATGAGGATTCTATCACAGAAGACGAGGTGCATGCTGCTCTTCGCGCTGCTGTTATGGATATGTCTATTATCCCAATGATTTGTGGTTCTGCCTTTAAAAATAAAGGGGTACAGTTTTTATTAGATGCGGTATGTCGTTATTTACCTTCTCCTATGGATAAAGAAGGTATTAGAGGTATTAATCCCGACACAGAGAAAGAAGAATTACGAAAGCCTAGTGTGAAAGAACCTTTTGCTGCTTTAGCTTTTAAAATTGCTACAGATCCTTTTGTTGGACGTTTAGCTTTCTTTCGGGCTTATTCGGGTCGTTTAGACGCAGGTTCTTATATCTTAAACAATCGATCGGGGAAAAAGGAACGTATTTCTCGTATCTATCAAATGCACTCTAATAAGCAAAATGCTATTGATTTTATCGAGGCTGGAGATATTGGTGCTGCTGTAGGATTTAAGGATATTAAGACTGGGGATACCATGTCTGATGAAAAGCATCCTATTGTTTTGGAATCTATGGACTTTCCCGATCCGGTTATCGGTATCGCGGTAGAGCCTAAGACCAAGGTAGACATGGATAAGTTGGGTATGGCTCTTAGTAAGTTAGCTGAGGAAGATCCTACCTTTCAGGTGAGAACTGATGAAGCTTCAGGACAGACTATTATTTCTGGAATGGGTGAACTTCACCTGGATATTATTGTCGATCGATTGCGTCGTGAGTTTAAAGTAGAGGTGAATCAGGGTGCTCCACAGGTGGAATATAAAGAGGCCATTACAAGATCTGCTGACCATAGAGAAACCTACAAGAAACAATCTGGTGGACGTGGTAAGTTTGGTGATATTGTATTTACAATTGAACCTGCCGAGCCAAATGAGGACGGAAAGATCGAAGAAGGTCTTCAATTTATTAATAAGATTAAAGGTGGTAATGTTCCTAAAGAATTTATCCCTTCCATTGAAAAAGGTTTCCGTGAAGCTATGAGTGCTGGTCCACTTGCAGGTTTTGAAATGGATAGTATGAGAGTTACTTTAAAGGATGGATCTTTTCATCCCGTGGATTCTGATGCACTTTCCTTCGAGCTTGCAGCTAGAATGGGATATAAAGCTTCTGCCAAGTCTGCAGGTGCCGTAATATTAGAACCTATTATGAAGCTTGAAGTAATAACTCCTGAGGAAAACATGGGAGATATAGTCGGTGATCTCAATCGTCGTCGTGGTCAAGTTAATGATATGAGTGACCGTAATGGTGCTAAAGTTGTGAAGGCAGATGTGCCTCTTTCTGAAATGTTTGGATATGTGACCACGTTGCGTACTCTTTCATCAGGTAGAGCAACTTCTACCATGGAATTTTCGCATTATGCAGAAACTCCTTCTAACATTAGCCAAGAAGTAATCGCAGCAACAAAAGGTAACAAATAATATTCAAACGATGAGTCAAAAAATCAGAATTAAATTAAAGTCTTACGATTATATGCTGGTAGATAAGTCTGCTGAAAAAATCGTGAAAACTGTAAAAAGTACGGGTGCTGTAGTTACTGGACCTATACCGCTTCCAACACATAAGAAAATCTTTACGGTGTTAAGATCTCCACACGTAAATAAAAAGTCTCGTGAGCAATTTCAACTAAGCTCCTATAAAAGACTTTTAGATATTTATAGCTCTTCCTCGAAGACTATTGATGCTCTTATGAAACTCGAGCTTCCTAGTGGAGTAGAGGTGGAGATTAAGGTGTAATTTAGATCTAATACATCAGTGTCAGGTAGTTTATTTGCGAAAGTAGAGCTGCTAAAATAATTTAAAATAACAATTAATTAAATAAATATGTCTGGGTTAATAGGAAGAAAAATCGGAATGACTAGCATTTATGACGAAAATGGTAAAAACATGCCATGTACTATCATAGAAGCGGGTCCTTGCGTTGTTACCCAAGTCAGAACTAAAGAAGTGGACGGTTATGCCGCTTTGCAATTAGGTTTCGATGACAAATCAGACAAGAATGCTTCTAAGGCTGCTCAAGGGCACTTTAAAAAAGCTGGAACTGCTGTCAAAAGAAAAGTTGCCGAATTCAAAAGTTTTGATGCGGAGTACAAATTAGGTGATTCAATCACTGTTGGTATGTTCACCGAGGGTGAGTTTATCGATGTTGCTGGGACATCAAAGGGTAAAGGTTTTCAAGGTGTTGTTAAGCGCCACGGTTTTGCTGGTGTAGGTCAAGCAACCCATGGTCAACACAATCGTTTAAGAGCTCCTGGTTCAATTGGTGCCGCGTCTTATCCTGCACGTGTATTTAAAGGAATGCGCATGGCCGGGCAGATGGGTAATGAAAAAGTTAAAGTTCAAAATTTAAGAGTATTAAAGGTGGTTTCTGAAAAGAATATCCTTGTTGTTAAGGGTTGTATACCTGGTCACAAAAACTCTTACGTAATCGTACAGAAATAATGAAGGTAGCAGTATTAGATTTAAAAGGAAAAGAAACTGGACGTCAAGTGGAATTATCTGATGATATTTTCGGTATTGAGCCTAGCGAGCACGCTATTTATTTAGATGTAAAGCAGTATTTGGCTAATCAGCGTCAAGGTACACACAAAGCTAAGCAGCGTGCAGAGATTTCTGGTAGTACACGTAAGATCAAAAAGCAGAAGGGAACAGGTACAGCTCGTGCAGGTTCTATCAAATCTGGTGTATTTAGAGGTGGTGGACGTATTTTTGGTCCAATTCCACGTAGCTATTCATTCAAATTGAATAAAGGCCAGAAGAGGCTGGCTCGTAGAAGTGCCCTAAGCCAAAAAATTGCTGAAGGTTCTTTAACTGTTGTTGAGAATTTTGTTTTTGACGCACCTAGAACTAAGGATTTCATTCAAGTTTTAGATGGTTTAGGACTTAATAATAAAAAGTCCCTATTTGTGTTGGGTGAATCAAATAATAATGTATATTTGTCTTCGCGAAATTTGAGAGGCTCCGATGTCATAACTAACTCGGGATTAAGTACTTACAAAATTCTAAACGCTACAAACGTAGTTCTATTAGAAGGTTCGTTAGAAGGTATTCAAGAAAATTTAAGTAAATAAGTATGAGCATTTTAATAAAACCCATTATTACCGAAAAGGCAACTAGAGATAGTGAGCTTCTAAATCGTTTTGGTTTTGAGGTGTCTCCAAGGGCCAATAAGGTTCAGATAAAGAAAGAAGTGGAAGCTACATATGGTGTTACCGTGCTTAAGGTAAGAACGATGAATACTCGTATCAACCGCAATACTAAACACACTAAAACAGGGATCCAAGTTGGTAAAATTAGTGCTCGTAAAAAGGCATTCGTACAGCTTAAAGATGGTGAAACCATTGATCTTTATAGTAATCTATAATTAAAAGACAATAATGTCAGTAAGAAAATTAAAACCAGTAACTCCTGGACAGCGATTTAGAGTTGTAAATGGCTTTGACGCCATTACGACTGATAAGCCGGAAAAGAGTTTACTCGTACCGAAAAAACGATCCGGTGGACGTAATGATAGGGGTCGGATGACCATGCGTTACATTGGTGGTGGTCACAAGAAGCGTTATCGCTTAATCGATTTTAAGAGAGATCGTCACGGTGTGCCTGCAACTGTTGCCTCCATTGAATATGATCCTAACAGGACAGCCTTTATTGCTCTGGTAAACTATCAGGATGGAGAGAAGCGATACGTGGTTGCACAAAATGGTATGACTGTTGGTCAGAATATTGTTTCCGGTGATACGGCTACCCCTGATGTAGGTAATGCGATGAAGCTATCACAGATTCCGTTGGGATCTATTGTAAGTTGCATAGAATTACGTCCTGGTCAAGGTGCTGTCATTGCACGTAGTGCGGGTTCATTTTCACAATTGATGGCTCGTGATGGTAAGTATGCTACAATCAAGATGCCTTCTGGGGAAACAAGACTTATATTACAAGAATGTTTGGCAACTATTGGCGCTGTTTCTAACAGTGATCATCAATTGCTCGTAAGTGGAAAAGCTGGTCGTAGCCGTTGGTTAGGTCGTCGTCCACGTACTCGTCCGGTGGTAATGAATCCAGTAGATCACCCTATGGGTGGTGGTGAAGGTAAATCTTCAGGTGGTCATCCACGTTCTCGTAACGGAATACCTGCGAAAGGGTATCGCACACGTGATAAGAATAAAGCTAGTAGTCAATATATAATAGAACGTAGAAAGAAATAAATTATGGCTCGTTCACTTAAAAAAGGACCTTACGTATTTCATAAACTTGAAACTAAGGTCGCTCGGAATGTAGATTCTGGGAAGAAAACTGTTATCAAAACCTGGTCTCGTTCATCGATGATCACTCCAGATTTTGTAGGACAAACAATTGCCGTACACAATGGTCGTCAGTTTGTTCCTGTGTATGTTACGGAAAACATGGTTGGTCATAAACTTGGGGAATTTTCACCTACTAGATCTTATAGAGGTCATGGTGGTGCAAAGAACAAAGGTAAAAAATAAACATAGCTATGGGAGTTCGTAAAAGACATATGGCTGAAAGGCTTAAAGAAGAAAGAAGTAAGGTTGCATTTGCCAAACTAAATAATTGTCCAACTTCACCTCGAAAGATGAGATTGGTTGTGGATATTATTAGAGGCAAAAAAGTTGAGGATGCATTAAATATCCTTAAGTTTTCGTCAAAAGAGGCGGCCCGAAGACTGGATAAGCTCGTGCTTAGCGCTGTTGCAAATTGGCAAGCTAAAAATGAGGATGCAGATGTAGCTGATGCTGGTTTGTTCATCAAAGAAATTAGAGTTGATGGAGGTTCCATGTTGAAAAGGTTGCGTCCTGCCCCACAGGGTAGAGCACATAGAATAAGAAAAAGATCAAACCATGTCACTCTTGTGTTGGGTCAAACTAACACCTTAGAGGTTAACTAATATATTTATGGGACAGAAAACAAATCCGATAGGAAATCGCTTAGGTATCATCCGTGGATGGGAATCTAACTGGTATGGTGGAAATGATTATGGAGATAAGTTAGCAGAGGATGATAAAATACGTAAATATATTCATGCGCGTTTGTCTAAAGCTAGTGTTTCAAGAATTATCATTGAAAGAACTTTAAAATTAGTAACGGTAACTATAACTACTGCCAGACCCGGTATTATTATTGGTAAAGGTGGATCAGAGGTCGATCGTTTAAAAGAAGAATTGAAGAAAATATCTGGTAAAGATGTTCAAATCAATATTCATGAGATCAAGAGACCAGAACTTGACGCACATTTAGTAGGGTCAAGTATTGCCAGACAAATAGAGAATCGTATTTCTTATAGAAGAGCAATTAAAATGGCTATTACTGCTGCCATGAGAATGAACGCCGAAGGAATAAAAGTGCAAATATCCGGTAGGTTAAACGGTGCTGAAATGGCCCGGTCGGAATCTTTTAAAGACGGTCGAATTCCGCTTTCTACTTTTCGTGCAGACATCGATTATGCGTTAGTGGAGTCTCATACGACTTATGGAAGGATAGGTGTAAAAGTTTGGATTATGAAAGGTGAGGTTTATGGAAAACGTGAACTTTCACCGCTTGTAGGACTCGCTAAGAAACAACAAGGAACTAAAGGCGGTACTGCTAACACTCGTGGTGGCAATCGTCGCCGAAGAAAATAATAATAGCTAGAAATGTTACAACCTAGAAAAACAAAATTTAGAAAACAGCAAAAAGGTCGCATGAAAGGCGATTCCGGACGTGGTAATCAACTAGCCTACGGGACTTTTGGAATTAAATCTTTAGATTCTAATTTCATTAATTCAAGGCAGATTGAAGCCGCACGAATTGCTGCAACACGTTTCATGAAGAGAGAAGGGTCTTTATGGATTAAGATATTTCCGGATAAGCCTATAACCAAGAAACCTTTAGAGGTTCGTATGGGTAAGGGTAAGGGAAATGTTGAGTATTGGGCTGCTGTGGTGAAGCCAGGAAGGATTCTTTTCGAGATTTCAGGCGTTCCGCATGCTGTTGCTCAGGAAGCTTTAAGGCTCGCTGCTCAAAAACTACCAGTAAAAACCAAATTTATAGTCGCTCGCGATTATCAAGAATAGACCTGAGTTATGAAACAATCTGAAGTTAAAGGTTATTCCTTCGAGGAATTAAAAGATAAGCTTGTAGAGTCGCAAGCTGCATATGGGGAGCTCAAAAGAACTCACAGTATGTCGCCACTAGATAATCCTACACAGATTACTAAGTTGCGTAAGACTATTGCAAGAATCAAGACAGCGATCAATAATAATTAGTGCTACAATGGAGACTAGAAATTTAAGAAAAGAGCGTGTAGGAGTTGTTAGAAGTAATAAGATGGATAAAAGCATCGTTGTTACTGAAGTCAAAAGGCAAAAGCACCCTATGTACGGAAAGTTTGTTTTAAAAACAAAGAAATATGTTGCTCATGATGAGAAAAATGAGTGCAATGAGGGCGATACGGTTCGCATAATGGAAACACGTCCTTTGAGCAAGTCTAAGAACTGGAGATTGGTAGAAATATTAGAAAGAGCTAAGTAATGGTACAACAAGAATCAAGATTAAGAGTGGCTGACAATACTGGTGCAAAGGAAGTTCTTTGTATTCGTGTTTTGGGTGGAACTAAAAGGAGATACGCCTCTGTCGGTGATAAAATTGTAGTGTCGGTTAAAGAATCAACACCTAATGGTAACATTAAGAAAGGAGCTGTATCAACTGCGGTTGTTGTTCGTACCAAGAAAGAGGTTAGGAGACCTGACGGTTCCTATATACGTTTTGATGATAACGCTTGTGTATTATTAAACCCTACTTCGGACATGAGAGGTACTCGTGTTTTTGGACCTGTTGCACGTGAATTGCGCGACAGACAGTTCATGAAAATCGTTTCACTTGCTCCTGAAGTTTTATAATATAATATTATGGCAAAGTTAAAAATTAAAACCGGTGATACCGTTAGAGTTATTGCTGGAGCTCACAAAGGTTCTGAAGGTAAAGTTAGTAAGGTCTTTATTGAGAAAAATAGGGCTATCGTTGAAGGAGTCAATATGGTTTCAAAACACGAAAAACCCAGTGCTACTAATCCGCAAGGCGGAATAAAAGAAAAGGAGGCAACGCTACACGTTTCTAATCTTTCCTTAATAGATAAAAATAAGAGGAATACTAGAGTTGCTTATCAATTAATTGATGGTAAGAATGTGCGTATTGCCAAAACAACTAAAGAAGTTATATAATCATGTCGTATTTACCAAGACTAAAAGGAGAATATAAGGAACGCATTGCCGTCGCCTTGCAATCGGAATTTGCTTACAAAAATGTAATGGAAATTCCTAAACTACTTAAGATTGTTTTAAGTCGTGGGGTTGGTGGTGCAGTGGCGGATAAAAAGTTAATTGATTATGCGTTGGATGAGTTTACAACTATTACTGGACAAAAGGCTGTAGCCACTCTGTCCAAAAAGGATGTAGCATCATTTAAATTGCGTAAAGGTATGCCTATTGGTGTAAAAGTTACGTTGAGAGGGGATCGTATGTATGAATTTTTAGATCGTTTTGTAACAGTTGCATTACCTAGAGTTCGAGACTTTCAAGGCATAAAGGCTGATGGATTTGACGGTAGAGGTAATTATAATTTGGGTATTACGGAGCAAATTATATTTCCAGAAATTAATATTGACAAGGTTAACAAAATTGCTGGAATGGATATTACATTTGTTACCAGTGCCGACACGGATAAAGAGGCAAAATCTTTACTTGCAGAGTTGGGTTTACCTTTTAAAAAGAACTAATTAGAAATGGCAAAAGAATCAATGAAGGCGCGTGAGCGCAAGCGAGAAGCGGTGGTAGAAAAGTATGCTGCTAAAAGAAAGGCTTTAAAGTTGGCCGGGGACTATGTGGAGTTACAAAAACTGCCCAAAAATGCATCCCCTGTTCGTTTACACAATCGTTGTAAATTAACTGGTCGTCCTAAGGGCTACATGAGACAATTTGGTGTTTCCCGTGTAATGTTTAGACAGATGGCTAATCAAGGTTTAATCCCAGGCGTTAAAAAAGCTAGTTGGTAATAGCTTAAACATATAATTATGAATACAGATCCAATTGCAGATTATCTGACTAGAATTAGAAATGCTGTTAGAGCAAATCACAGAGTAGTTGACATTCCAGCATCAAAAGTTAAGAAGGAAATAACAAAGATCTTATTTGATCAGGGTTATATCCTCAGTTACAAGTTTGATGATAATGAAACTCAACAAAATATAAAGATCGCGTTAAAATACGATCGTGAGACTAAAGAATCAGTTATTAAAGATTTACAACGTCTATCAAAGCCAGGATTGCGTAAGTATTCCGGTGCAAATGAGTTGCCACGTGTCCTTAATGGACTAGGTATTGCTATTATTTCTACATCTCGCGGTGTAATGACTGATAAGCAGGCTCGTTTTGAAAATGTAGGTGGTGAAGTTCTTTGTTACGTTTATTAATATACAAGTATGTCTAGAATAGGAAGAAATCCGGTTGCTATACCCGCTGGTGTATCGGTAAAAGTAGAGAATAATGAGGTTACCGTTGAGGGTAAATTGGGTAAATTAGTGCAGTCCTATGAGGATGTGACTATTGAGTTGCTCGACAATACGGTGGTGGTTTCAAGGTCATCTGATGTTAAAGATCACCGTGCAAAGCATGGGCTTTACAGAGCGTTAATTGATAATATGGTTCTTGGAGTTTCCGTCGGTTGGACAAAAGATCTGGAGCTTGTAGGTGTTGGTTATCGTGCTTCTAGCCAGGGGCAACAGTTAGATTTGGCCTTGGGTTTTTCACATAATATTGTTCTCAATATTGCTCCTGAGGTAACTATTGAAACTGTCTCCAACAAAGGTAAAAATCCTATCATTAAGTTGTCCTCCTGCGATAAGCAATTAGTTGGACAGGTTGCTGCTAAGATAAGAGGTTTTCGTAGTCCTGAGCCTTACAAAGGTAAAGGCGTTAAGTTTGTAGGAGAAGTAATCAGAAGAAAAGCTGGTAAATCAGCATAATTTATACTATTATGGCATTTTCAAAAACGGCAAGAAGAATAAAAATACGTAAACGTATTCGTAAAACAGTCAATGGTACGGCAAGTCGTCCTAGGTTGTCTGTTTTTAGAAGTAATAAGGAAATTTATGCGCAAGTAGTCAATGATGTTGATGGTGTAACCATTGCATCGGCTTCTTCACGTGAATTGAAATCAAGTGTTCCAAAGGTGGATGCAGCCAAAGAGGTTGGTATTGCCGTAGCATTGAAGGCAAAGGCTGCTGGTATTGAAATAATATCTTTTGATAGAGGTGGTTATTTGTATCACGGTCGTATTCTTTCCTTGGCAGAAGGAGCTCGTGAAGGTGGTTTAAAATTTTAATTAGAAACATTTAATATAATGTATCAAAAATATAAAAACGTAGAAACGGTTAAGCCAAGTGGTCTTGAGCTTAAAGATCGTTTAGTAGGTGTTCAACGTGTTACTAAAGTAACAAAAGGTGGACGTGCTTTTGGTTTTTCCGCCATTGTTGTTGTTGGTGATGAAAATGGAGTCGTTGGTCATGGTTTAGGAAAGTCTAAAGAAGTTTCTGAGGCTATTTCAAAATCGGTTGAGGATGCTAAGAAAAATTTAGTGCGTATACCTTTAAGAAAGGGTACTATACCTCATGAACAGAAAGGTAAGTTTGGTGGAGCTAAGGTATTACTCATGCCCGCTTCTGCTGGTACTGGTGTTATTGCGGGTGGTGCTATTAGAGCTGTTCTTGAGGCGGTAGGTGTTCATGATGTTCTTTCAAAGAATCAAGGTTCCTCTAATCCTCATAATGTAGTGAAGGCTACTTTTGATGCTTTATTGCAATTGCGTAATGCGGAAACCGTAGCGAAACAGAGGGGAATTTCACTTGATAAGGTATTTAACGGATAATTATTGTTATGGCTATATTAAAAGTAAAAAAAGTACGTAGTGCTATCAATAGATCGGCAAGACAAAAGAGGACACTAGAATCTCTAGGTTTAAGAAAAATGAATCATATTGTGGAACATGAAGACAATTCTGTGATACAAGGTATGATCGCTAAAGTTCAACATTTAGTCTCCGTAGAGAAGGCTTAAAAATATTAAAGATGGGTTTACATAATTTAAAACCAGCAGAAGGATCTGTTAAGAATGCGGCTAAGATAATTGGGCGTGGTCAAGGTTCCGGAAAAGGTGGTACAGCAACACGTGGCCATAAGGGAGCCAAGTCTAGATCTGGTTATTCTAAGAAAGTAGGTTTTGAAGGTGGTCAAATGCCTCTTCAACGCCGAGTTCCAAAATTTGGTTTTACCAATATCAATAGAAAGGATTACGCCGGAGTTAATCTGGATGTTATTCAGGCATATTATGAAGCTGGTCGCCTGACGGAGACTGTTACGATTGAGGATCTTATTGCAGAAAGATTGGTCTCCAAGAGGGATTTAGTTAAGATTTTAGGTAGAGGTGAAATTAGCGCTTCCATTACCATTTCGGCAAATAAATTCACTGCAACTGCAAAAGCTGCTATTGAAAAAGTAGGTGGTAAGACACAAATCGTATAATCCAACCCAATGAAGTTAATTGATAATTTAAAGAATATCTGGAATATAGAGGAATTAAGGGATCGTATTATCATGACCTTCAGTCTCCTTCTTGTATATAGATTCGGTGCACAGATAACCTTACCGGGAATTGACTCTACTCAGTTGGTTGGATTAGCTGCTAATTTCAAAGATGGTATTGGTGGTATATTAAACGCTTTTACGGGTGGAGCATTTGCAAAGGCCTCTGTTTTTGCTTTGGGCATAATGCCCTACATTTCAGCAAGTATTGTGGTACAACTGATGGGTATTGCTATACCTTATTTACAGAAACTTCAAAAGGAAGGGGAATCAGGTAGAAAGAAAATTAACCAGATTACTAGATGGCTTACTATTGGTATCTGCTTAATTCAGGCTCCAAGTTATATGTTATCTTTAACTTCATTGGGTGTTCCGGAAACAGCATTTATGATGCAAAATCAGGAAACCTTATTTCTTGTTGTAAGTACAATAATATTGGTAACTGGTTGCGTTTTTGCTATGTGGTTGGGTGAAAAAATTACGGACAAAGGAATAGGTAATGGTATTTCATTATTAATCATGGTGGGTATCATCGCAACACTCCCTCAAGCTTTTATCCAAGAGATTGGTTCTAGGGTTGACGGTGTAGGAGGTTGGTTTCTTATAATTGTGGAGGTAGTGATTTGGTTGTTCATTATTGCGGCTTGTATCATGCTTGTTATGGGCGTAAGAAAAATTCCTGTTCAGTATGCAAGAAGATCTGCAACTGGTGGATATGAGAAAAACGTTTTCGGATCTCGCCAATACATTCCCTTAAAGTTGAACGCATCTGGAGTGATGCCTATTATATTTGCTCAAGCTATTATGTTTGTTCCTTCGGCAATCGGTCAGATGGATTCAAGTTGGGCTAAGGCCATTGGTAATGCTTATGTAGATATTTTTGGTTTCTGGTATAATTTAACATTTGCATTGTTGATTATAGTATTTACATTTTTCTATACGGCTATTACGGTACCTACCAATAAGATGGCAGATGATTTAAAGCGTAATGGTGGCTTTATACCGGGTATAAGACCTGGAACTGAAACTTCTGAGTTTTTAGATCGCATTATGTCACAGATTACCTTACCTGGCTCGATTTTCCTTGCTGCAGTTGCTATATTTCCAGCACTAATTTCTTTGATGGGTGTTACTCAATCTTGGGCTTTATTTTATGGAGGAACATCCCTTTTAATCATGGTGGGTGTTGCAATAGACACCATGCAACAAATTAACTCCTATCTTCTTAATCGTCATTATGACGGTCTTATTAAGACGGGTAAAAACAGAAAAGCAGTAGCATAATGGCAAAACAATCCGCAATTGAACAAGATGGTTCTATTATTGTCGCCCTTTCTAACGCTATGTTTAGAGTGGAATTAGAGAATGGACATGTTGTGACTGCGCACATATCGGGTAAAATGCGCATGCACTATATAAAATTATTACCTGGAGATAAAGTTAAATTAGAAATGAGTCCTTACGATTTATCAAAAGCAAGGATCACTTATAGATACTAATATGAAAGTAAGAGCATCAATTAAAAAAAGAAGTGTTGATTGTAAAATAGTCCGTCGTAAGGGTAGGCTGTATGTGATTAACAAAAAGAATCCAAAATTTAAACAAAGACAAGGTTAAGCTATGGCTAGAATTGCAGGGGTAGATATACCTAAAAATAAACGTGGAGTAATTGCCTTAACTTACATTTACGGTGTGG
>NZ_JBLIGN010000002.1:0-87825 GCF_047636915.1 Nonlabens sp.
GATCATTTCTTTTATTTGCTCCTCATTCACACAAAGCGAAAACCGCACATATCCAGCTCCATTCTTACCAAAAATACTTCCTGGAGCAATGAATATATTCATCTCGTAAAGCAACCGATCCACAAATACTTCGTCGTCTTGCTGCCCTTCAGGCAATTTACACCAGACAAATAAACCACCGGTTTGTTCTTGTGGTTGGAGCCCTAAGCTCTTTGCTAATTCCACGATTAAGGTTCTACGCTTTTTATAGATGTTGTTTTGGCTTTCTAGCCAATTATTATTTGTTTCCAAAGCGGCAATCGCTCCTTTTTGTAACCCATAAAACATCCCGCTGTCCATATTGGTCTTTACTTTTAAAACTTCTTTCAATACCTCAGCCTTTCCTGTGAGCATTCCTACTCGCCAGCCCGCCATGTTATAAGTTTTACTTATGGAGTTCAATTCCAACGCCACCTCTTTTGATCCAGGTACTTGATGGATGCTTATTTTATTTTCATAACCTACACAACTGTAAGGATTATCATTGACAAGCAGTATCTGATGCTTCCTTGCAAATGCTATCAATTTTTCAAAAACATCCCTAGAGCCAGCAGCACCAGTGGGCATGTGCGGATAATTGGTCCACATAATTTTTACTTTGTTTAGATCTAGCTTTTCTAAAGCTTCAAAATCTGGCAACCATTCATTAGAAGCGGTTAGATCATAAGTTATAGGTATGGCTTCACATAAATCTGTCGCGCTTGCATAAGTTGGATAGCCAGGGTCTGGAATTAAAACTTGATCTCCTGGATTTAAAAAAGCCATGGAGATATGCAATATCCCTTCTTTACTTCCCATTAACGTAATAATCTCTGATTCTGAATTCAGAGCCACTTGATATTGCTTGTGATAAAACCTTGCCATGGCATTTCTCAATTCTGGCAATCCTAAATAACTTTGATATCCGTGGGCTTTAAGTTCTTGTAAAGCAGCAGCAAGAGCAGGCAATACATGATCTGGTGGCAATAAATCTGGATTTCCTATTCCAACATTAATAATAGGTTTCCCACTATTCAGGAGGTTTCTTACCTCACGCAGCTTTGTAGCAAAGTAATATTCTTGAACACTATCCAGTCTTCGAGCAGCTTGTATCATAACACATGTGATTTATAAACCCCTAAAACTTCTAAAGATTCTACCAGTATTCCTATTTCTAATTTTGCCAGTTCAAATTGTGATACGCTTTCAAATTCAAGATCTGCTACAAAAGAAAAAAGAAATGGCTTTTCTATAATTGGGACTGATTGAATTTTAGAAAGGTTGATGTTTAAACCTCCTAAAGTGGTCAGTATTTTTCCCAAACTTCCTGGTTGGTGTCCAGCTGTAAAGTTTATGGTTGCTTTATTTGCACCATCAATATTTCGACTTGTTTTTTCTACTACAACAAATCTGGTAGCGTTCTTTTTTACTTGCTGGATGTTATCACTAATTATTTTTAATCCATAAAGCTGCGCCGCCTGAGTAGAAGCTACAGCTGCAACTCCACGTTTTTTCTCTTTGGCTATTCTAAAGGCCGCGGCTGCGGTATCATCCGTTTCTACCAGTTTAATATGTTGGTGTTTTCTAAAAAAAGGCTTGCATTGCAGCAATGCCATAGGATGAGACTGTACCTCTTCAATATTTTTAATGCCCTGCCCGTGCAGCGCCATGAGTTGATGTTTTATATGAAGGTAAAACTCTCCTGTAATCGTTAAGCCTTGCTCCTTTATTAACGTATAATTAGGTAAAATACTTCCCGCTATAGAATTTCCTATGGCCATAATACCTGTGTCTGCATCAGCTTTTGCGACTGCTATGACCAGTTGATCAAAGGAATTACATTCTAATAATGCTACGTCACCATACAATTGACGTGCCACTTGATGGTGGTAAGAACCTTTAATACCTTGGATTGCTACTTTCATTCTTGAGTAAAAAAAAAGTCTTGATTAGATCAAGACTTTATAGTTAATTATATTTTTAAAATATTACCATACCGCCCTTGCTTCCATAAAATAGAAGTGAAATCCGTACCAGAAATAAGTTGTTGTTTTCATAATAATGGCTAATGTAGAATAGATTTTTATAAAACCCTTGTTTTTCAAGAACTTTTATGAAATATATACTACTCTATGGTTGTAGTAGGGTTGTTTGTGTTGTGTTGCTGAACTGTTATTTACTATTAAGACTAATTAATTGCGTTTTTGAAGTTTAAAATGAGATCCTGCCCCACTAAAAAGTAGGAGACCGTTAACTTACATACACACTAAGGTCGTTGACAGAATAAATACTTACTCTTCTCTAAGGATATTTCGATACTTCAACACATGTGCACTCATCACCCAGTAGAAAACTAACAATGAACTATCAATTTAGCTCACTACAAACAGAATGATTGATTACAAAACATTAGAAAAAGCAAGGTGTATGGTCTCCTAAATTTTGAAATACTACGATAGAAAAGACCTACAACCAGCACAGATAATTTCAACTACATGCCCATATTTAAAATCACTACTGGTATCTGGTAACGGATTAGGGATTAAACGATTGAGATTAAAAATCTTCATCTATATATATTAAAGGTATCGAATAATTATTCTGTATCAATTTATTGAAAATTTAAAAGATCTTCTAAAACTTTTGAAATTGCACCGCGCTGGATACAACTTCTTTTAAAAAATGATTTTACCATAGTTTTGTAAATAGGATTCACTTCATTTCATATCTTTACCTGATGTCGATAGAAGTAAGTAAAATTTCCAAATATTACGGACAGCAAAAAGCGCTGGACGAAGTTAGTTTTTCCATAAAATCTGGAGAAATAGTAGGCTTTTTAGGCCCTAATGGCGCTGGTAAGTCTACCATGATGCGTATTCTTACTACGTACCTCAATGCAAATGAAGGAACAGCAAGTGTCAACGGTCACGATGTTGTAACGGAACAACGCGAGGTTCAAAAATCAATAGGATATCTTCCAGAGAGCAATCCGCTGTATCCTGATATGTATGTAAAAGAGTACCTTTCTTTTAGTGCAAGCGTCTATAAACTAATAGATTCTAAAAGCCGAATAGACGAGGTTATTCAAGAAACGGGACTAACTTCCCACGTGGGTAAAAAAATCAACGAACTTTCTAAAGGGTATAAGCAACGAGTAGGACTGGCAAATGCGTTGCTGCACAGACCTAAAGTTCTTATTCTCGATGAACCAACAACGGGACTTGATCCTAATCAATTGGTAGAAATCCGGCAGCTGATTAGAAAAGTAGGTGAAAACACAACCATTTTACTCTCCACTCACATTATGCAGGAAGTAGAGGCCATGTGTGATCGGGTGATCATCATCAATAAAGGGAACATAGTCGCAGACGATTACCTAAAGAATTTAAAAAGTGATGCGGCTCAAGTCATCGAAGTAGAGTTTGATTACAAAGTAGAGCCAGAATTATTAAATCGGATTGATCGAGTAAGAGAAGTTACAGATCTTATACATCTACCAGGCTTTGTTTACAGCTTGCGATTTGAAACTAAACAGGACATGCGCAGCGCTGTTTTTGATTTTGCTCATGATAATGAATTGAAGATTCTATCCCTTAATAAAAGAAATAAGAACCTAGAAACGATGTTTACAGAGTTGACGAGTGATTGATATTTCAAGCTTGAGTCTTTGAGTCGAAATTAAAAATCTACTTCAAAAAGCCCTTCTTCCGGTGCAAAAATTGGAATCGTGGAGTATTTAATTTTTTTTTCCTTTTGATGATACCGTTTATTGCAGTAATAGTGATGGTACATTGAAATTGAACGGCATCTTCATAGTCTTTGAACTGGTTGCTAGTTGCGGCAAATAAAATACTTTTATTTGCCGCAACTAGCTCAACCTGATTTAGCAAAATTGCTGTTTTTTTTCTTGTTTCCAAATTTCCAAAATATCGGGCAGTACGACAGTTTAAAGTCACAATGGAGTGATCTGAAACGTAAAGAACCCAATTTTTACTCTTAACATTACTTAAATCCTCAACCGAAGCTTTGACAAATGGCTCCCTAGCAGCAAAGAGGTCTACTAGGATACTAGTAGCTACAAAGTATTTCATTTCAAATATTTTGCTTACCTAAATTCCCTCATTTTTTCTCGATCTTAACAGGATCAAAATCTATCGAGATGCAACCTACTATCTCCTTCAAATCTTCCGGAATTTTGAATTCCTCTTTTTTCCATTTCTGTTTCCCATAAACAGATGCTGATTCTACAGCATAACTACCATTGGTTATTTTATCCAAATATCTTTCCACGAACTCAGATAAGCTGCGCCCGCTTTCACTTGCATAGCTTTTTGCTCTCTTGACTATTTCCTCCTCTATTGTTAAAGTCAATCTTTTTTATCGCACATGTCTTTAATTCAATGCTACGTATTAAACCATAAACAACTATATATCAGTCACATTTACTCAGGTAATATTGATATAATTCTTCCATACTTGCACCGCGGTATTTTTTCCAATAAATAGTAAGATAAAACCACTGCAAACGCAATACTCCTTTTTCATGATAACGTCTTGCGCTGGTTTTAAGCCATTTGGGTATCACATGATAGTGACCACGGTTGTATAAGCTCGTAATAAGATCGTAATCTTCATAAATCGGAATCTGTGTATTGTAACCGCCTATCTCGTCATATAATTCTCGAGTAATGTATTGGGACTGATCGCCACCACGACTTACTTTCCATGAAAACCTAGTCAACCAACCTACAGCCATCAACCATGGATGCCTGCTTTTAAACTTCATTCTAAAACACCCGGCTGGATGTTCTTGCGCGACCGCATTTAAAATAAGTCGGTCATAATCCTTAGGCGGATAGGAGTCTGCATGAAGGAAATAGAGAATTTCTCCACTTGCAATAGTTGCTCCATAATGCATTTGTTTGCCTCGTCCTTTTGCCGCTGAAGCTGTTATGACTTGAAAACCATTTTTTATGGAAGCAAACGCATTTACTTTTAAAACCGTGTTGTCACGACTACCGCCATCCACAACAATAACCTCCAAACCAGTCGCATCAAAAGCAACCTCCATCAAATGATGCAATAAGCCTTCTATACTGGCTTCTTCGTTAAAAACAGGGATAATAATGCTGAGCATAGTCATTTAATGTAACAAATGTAGACCGTTTAAATTGAATTGATTTTATTGAGAGCTTAAGACATTTAACTATAGCTACGCCTCGTTTTTTTAGGCAAACACGCAACAAACAGTGTAATTTCCGGGGTTTCTGACAAGTTTGCTGTCGCGAAAGCGGAACTATAAGTCTTTTAACGGGCCAGTTGCTGCCCTAGTACGTTTATGCGTTTTCTTTAAGGCTTATATTCTACTAAAAATAATGTACGCATAACCGCTAGAGTACCTCTATCAATCCTTTAAAAAGCGCCACCATTTTAGGCTCTGCTTTTCCTGCAATTTCAATAATTTCATTAATATTTACCGCCGCTAAGTTTTCTGGATCACACTCATCTGTCAACACAGATATGGCACTTACGGGCAACTTCAAATGGTTGGCCACAATAATTTCTGGAACGGTACTCATTCCTACCGCATCAGCTCCCATGATTTTAAGCATCCTGTATTCTGCCCTGGTTTCTAGTTGTGGCCCTATCACACTTGCATAAACTCCTTCTTTTAGATCAATTCCCTGGTTGACAGCAAGAGTTTTCAGCTTTTCGTTCATGTCCTTGTCATACGGCGCACTCATATCTGTAAATCGCTCACCAAAATCACTCACTCCTTTAAACGCTAGTGGGCTACCGCCTTGCAAATTGATATGGTCATCAATGAGCATCAAATCGCCTTTTTTCATATCTAAATTAATCGCTCCAGCAGCATTTGACACCAAGAGGTTTTTAATTCCCAAGCCGGACATGACTCTGATAGGATACGTAATATCAGTAAAATCATAGCCTTCATACAGGTGAAAACGACCTTGCATTACCACCACTTTTTTACCGCCTAGATCTCCATAAATCAACTTTCCAGAATGAAACTCTACCGTCGCCAGGGGAAATGATGGGATTTGATTGTAATGAGCGATCTTTTGGTTTTCTATACTGTCCACTAATTTCCCTAAACCAGTACCTAGAACGATTCCTACTTCTGGAGCGTCAAAACCATGAGCCTTTAAATATTCTATAGATTGAGTAAGTTGTTTCTTGCTAAGCATCATATATGTTTTAAAAATTGTTGAAATACTGGAATGTCTTTTATATCTTCATAATAATCTACATCATTGCGCTCTTCCAGTACCGCATAATTTACATTTTTAAGATTACCCAGTGTTTTTTCCAAAACAGTAGCAGCTCCCCATTCTTTATCTTGAAAAACACCTTGAACTAATTTTTTAGTAAAACCCAAGAGGTAATAACCACCGTCTTCTGCAGGACCTATAACCGCATCATGAGATTCTAATTGCTCAAAAGCCTTTTCAAGATCTGCCTGATTCATATCTTGCAGGTCAGATCCTATAATAATCACATGATCGTGGTTTTTAAATGCCTCTTGAAAAGCGTGTTCCATACGTATCCCAAGATCAGCTCCTTCTTGAACATATTTATCGTAAAGCATGTGATCCCAAGCATCATTTTTATGCACTTGCTCACTGTACCAAACTTGTTTCGTGGCTTTAAGATCTTTAGTGATCTGTCGAGTATGCGCCAAAAGAAATTTATAAATTTCAAAAGCCGCCTCGTCACCTACCGTTTTGGCTAGACGCCGCTTCCCTACCCCTAATTCTGGGTTGCGCGTAAAGATGATAAGACAATTGGAATTTTCTGAAATCAAAAGAATTTATTTTATGGGGCAATATTAAGGAAAACAGATCACGATATTGTGACAGTCATTAATACTTTAACATTGACTTATTGATTACATTTAAATTTACCTAACTAAGATTTAAAATCGATTCTTAAGAACGCTAGCCGCTTTTTACTCAAGGTCAATATTATGAGCATAAAAATCGAGAAGCGTTATATAAGACGATAAGCAATGCTGGATTTTAAATCAGTTTATTTTTAGAATTACTAAGTGATATCAATAACTATTTCAAGTTTAAATTTATACTTAAAAGATTTCATAAAAAGTTTCGACATAGTACTTTTAACTCTATCTTCATGCGAAAATAAATTTATGAAAATTTTAAAAAGAGTTTTGTGTTTAGTCTTAATAATGAGCGTATTTGCTTGTTCTAGTGACGATGATTCTATAGACAACGGTCCCGCTAATGTTATATTTACTGCTGACGGCGTGGAATATAGATTTGGGAATGGGGTATTTGTTGTAGGAAGTGGATCTGACACTCTAGATGCTAGGCAAGATCAAACCAATCGAGCAAGCATCGTAGTTTCAGAAAACTCAATTGGTGATAATGCCATCAATCAGATTTTTATTACAATTGATGGCACTACCTACTTTGGTGACGAAGGCAATGTAGCAATTAACGATGATAACAGACTTGAAGGTACTTTTCAAGGTGACTACAGAAACGCAAATGGAAGTGTCATTATAGCGGTTACTAACGGGACATTTTTTGTTAACAAATAAAGAGGAGTGATTATCATTTTATATTAAAGGATATCTCTTTTGTATTGGTAAATTTTATAAATAATAAAGTTCGTGTTTTATCTGAACTTTTTGGAGCATTGAATCATTAGAATTATATTTAAGCCTGTGCTTTGGAAGTTACAGGCTTTTTTTGTAAGAATATCTTTTTCTAAATCATTGATTTAATAAATTGTGTATCTTTGCAGCCGCTTAGAGAAGGTATCTCAAGGCACCGTCAGAACGACTGACATACATAATATTCATTATAAAATAATTTTGGCATGTATTTAGCACCAGAAAAAAAAGCAGAGATCTTCTCCAAGTACGGAAAAGATACAAATGATACAGGTAACACTGATTCACAAATTGCGTTATTTACGTACCGCATCAACTATTTAACAGGACACCTTAAGAACAATCGCCACGACTACAACACAGAACGTAGTCTAGTGAAGCTAGTAGGAAAGCGTCGTTCTCTTCTTGATTACAAGATGAAGAAAGATGTAGTTGCTTACCGTGAGTTGATTAAAGACTTAGGTATCAGAAAATAATAAATTGGGGACCTCGTGTCCCCTTTTTTCTTTTTTGCGCATCGCGCGTTTGAATCGCATCGCATGCGCTTCACATAACACATTACCGCAGGATCTTGATTCTGTTTACGCTTTCGCGAAAGCGTACCAAAAATATAAATCGTGAAAAGCGCATGCATTGCGCTGTTAACGCCTAGCGTTACAAATCAAAGCTGGTTTCTCATAAAGTACCCAGAACACTAGTTCAAATGGAATCATGAACAGTTAGACTTTACTAGCCTTTAGAATTCGATTTTAACTTCCTGCTCAAAACACCTTCTCTACCGCACACAACTTGAGATTAATGTTTAACTATATTTATGAAACCACAAGTTTTTAAACAAGTGATAAAAATGGCCAATGGTCCTGATATCACTATCGAAACTGGAGCGCTTGCAAAACAAGCACATGGATCTGTTGTGATCACATGTGGAAAAGCAATGCTTCTAGGAACCGTAGTGTCCGGCTACAAATCAACCGGTCTAGATTTCCTACCACTTACGGTAGATTACCGTGAGAAATTTGCTGCTGCCGGTAAATATCCAGGCGGATTCTTCAAGCGTGAAGCACGTCCTAATGATGGAGAAGTACTTACTATGCGTCTTGTAGACCGTGTATTGCGTCCCTTATTCCCAAAAGATTACCATGCAGAAGTACAGGTGATGATTCAATTAATGTCTCATGATCCAGAAGTAATGCCAGACGCTATGGCTGGTCTTGCTGCAAGTGCGTGTTTACAATTATCTGACATTCCTTTTGAATGTGCGATTTCTGAAGTACGTGTAGCACGTGTAGATGGAGAATTTATCATAAACCCAAGTTATGCGCAGCTTGCTGAAGCAGACCTAGAAATGATGATAGGTGCCAGTGCTGACTCTGTAATGATGGTAGAAGGGGAAATGAGTGAAGTATCTGAAGAAGATATGATCGCTGCAATCAAAGCCGCGCACGAAGCTATTAAAGATCAATGTGCTGCTCAAATCGCTCTTGCTGAAGAAGTAGGTAGAAAAGAAGTGCGTGAATACGATGGTGAGGGTCAAGATGCTGATATCGAAGCTAAAATCGCCGATTTTACGTATGATAAAGTGTATGAAGTAGCTAAAAAAGGAAGCGAAAAGAGCGAACGTTCTAAAGCCTTTGGTGAGATCAAAGAAGCTTTGCTTGCCACTTTTGATGAAGAAACGCTAGCAAATCACGGAAAAATGATTTCTAAGTACTTCAACAAATCGCATAAAAAAGCCGTACGTGATGTTCTTCTTAATGAAGGAACACGTCTAGATGGTCGCAAGACTACAGACATACGTGATATATGGTGTGAAGTAGATTACCTTCCATCCACACACGGTAGTGCTATTTTCTCTCGCGGAGAAACTCAAGCACTAGCAACCGTTACTCTAGGAACTTCAAGAGATGCAAATGTAATAGACATGGCATCACAAGAAGGAGAAGAGCGTTTCTACTTACACTATAACTTCCCACCTTTCTGTACGGGAGAAGCTCGCCCATTACGTGGTACTTCTCGTCGTGAAATCGGTCACGGTAATCTTGCTCAACGCGCTTTAAAAAGAATGCTTCCAGACGACCTTCCTTACACCGTAAGAATTGTATCTGAAGTATTAGAATCTAACGGTTCTTCTTCTATGGCAACCGTTTGTGCTGGTACTATGGCTATGATGGATGCCGGTTTACCTATGAAGAAGCCAGTTTCTGGTATTGCGATGGGATTGATCACAGATGGTGATAAATATGCCGTTCTTTCTGACATTTTAGGTGATGAAGATCACTTAGGAGATATGGACTTTAAAGTAACGGGTACGGAAGATGGTATTACTGCTTGTCAAATGGATATTAAAGTAAAAGGCCTTTCTTATGAAATCCTTACCAATGCTTTAATGCAGGCTAGAGATGGTCGTTTGCACATACTAAGAAAACTGACAGAAACTATCGCTGTACCTAATACAGACGTGAAGTCACACGCTCCTAAGATGGAATCTATGGAGATTGAAGGCAAATTCATTGGTGGAATAATAGGACCCGGTGGAAAAGTGATTCAAGAAATGCAAAAGGAAACAGACACCGTAATCAACATCAAAGAAGATGGTGATATGGGTATTATTGAAATTGCAGGTACAGACCGTGCTAAAATTGAAGCCGCTCTAGAACGTATCAGAAACATCATTTTTGAACCAACAGTAGGCTCTGTATATGAGGTGAAGGTTGTGAAAATGCTGGACTTTGGTGCTGTTGTAGAATTAAAGCCTGGTAAAGAAACTTTACTTCACGTAAGTGAGTTTGATTACAAGCGTATTGAAGATCCATCTACGGTTCTTAAAGTAGGAGATATACTTGATGTAAAATACATGGGTATAGATCCACGTACTAAGAAGCAAAAAGTATCTCGTAAAGAATGTTTACCTAAGCCAGAAGGTTATGTGGAGCGTCCAGCTCGCGAGCGCGATGACCGTCCAAGACGTGATAATGACCGTCGTGCACCGCGTCGTGATGACCGTCCAAGACGTCCAAGTACTGACAGTTCTGACTCTAAGGCTGAGTAATTAGTTCTTTTATTCGCTTTGGCGGAAAGTTTATAAATTTAAAATGCCTCTTGAAATTTCAAGAGGCATTTTTTTGTTTTATAAAGAAAAAAATTAACTTGTATTTTTTTTTAAAATATTTTTTATAAAAAGAATCATAAATATGATATAAGTTGGCATCAACAATACCATCATATAAAAATAATCCTAGAATCATATACTATAGAATTAGGATATTTATAAAGTCCATAAAAAATACAAGCAAGTAAAAAACTAGTAATTGAATAAAATAAATATTTGTAAGTTCTCATAATTCTAAATCTAATTTAAACTTCACCTATCAAAACATCACACCTTCCACATTGAAATCCAGCAGCACCTTCTATATTTCCAGATATATAGGCTACGCTACATACAGCATATGCTATCGTATCACAAGGCAACCAATCACACGCAGCATTATCCTCGTCACTATTACTTCCTGTCATAAATTGAACGCATGCGTGATGAGTTGTCCAACAATAAAACTTATCACCTTAGGCGCTATTGCTTCCATCTTGTCCGCTAGGAATGTAAACATTTGGTTTTAACGTTTCATAAGCAGATATACTAATATTCAGCAATTTCCACGAAACAATTTCACTACTTAAAGGACTTACAACTTCCTTAATTACAATATTATCCTTTTCAAGAACACGTAGAATCATATTTCTACTAACTGGTAAACCTTCTTCAGTATTAGTTTTAATTTTAACAATTTTCGTAAAAGATGAGTAACTTAAGTCTTCTAGGGATGAATCATCCACTAATGCATCTAATATTTGATAATTTTGATTTTCAAAAGAAATAAACTTTGCCGTATTGTCTTTTAGTTTGAGAACTTCTCCTCTTTGATTGTGATTGTTAAATGAGTTTATCAAATCATTTAATTCAGTAAGTTCAATATCATTTTCTTGAATATTTTTTCCAATTAAACTATATCCGTTATATTCATAATTGACTAAACTAGTCTTTTTCGTTAGACGTAAACTCTGATCATCCTCTACTTTATCCCCACTACAAGAATTCAAAATTAAAAAAAAACTTAAAAGTAAAAATAAAAACAGTAAAATCTTAAATACTTTTTCAGTGCGTAAAAATTAAAGTTAATACCTGCTCGTAACGCTTTTCGGCTACCGCGTGTTTTTGTTATAACAATGTAAACATACTATAAAAGTGTTAACCTATTATAGCAAATGCGTACAACCATCCTGTGGGTTCCAATTTGATAGCAGTCTATTCCAATTCCAATTCAGTCAGGTCATCAACTCTTTTCAATTCATAGCATTCAAATCATCTATTCACATAAAAGGATGACAACATAAGTGAGATAACAATTGCGCACCTTATCCTGTTCAAGGATAGAGCAGAGTTTTCTTCTTTATTAAAATAATTATTTGCCTTCTCGCTTCCCCTCGAACTACCGCAGTATAAACTTCTATTAAAAAAGCAGAAAGCGAAACCAAAAACCTAAATTTGCCCAATCTTTAAAACCAACTGATGTCTAAATTGATCGCTCCTTCTATTCTCGCCGCAGATTTTGCTAACCTACAACGTGATGTAGAAATGATCAATAGATCTGAGGCTGACTGGTTTCACATCGATATTATGGACGGTGTTTTTGTGCCTAATATTTCCTTTGGGATGCCTGTATTACGCGACATCGTAAAACATGCGACCAAGACTATAGACTGTCATTTGATGATCGTAGATCCAGACCGTTATGTGGAGACTTTTGCGCAGCTAGGTTGTAACATTCTTACCGTGCATTATGAGGCTTGTACCCACTTGCATAGAACACTTCAATTGATCAAATCCCATGGCATGAAAGCTGGTGTGGCTTTGAACCCTCATACTTCAATAGATTTATTAAAAGACGTTATCCAAGATATAGACCTGGTTTGTTTGATGAGCGTCAACCCTGGGTTTGGTGGGCAAAGTTTTATTGAGAATACCTATAATAAAGTAGCTAGGCTTAAAGAATTGATAAATGCCAAAGGTTGTGACACGCTCATAGAAATAGACGGCGGTGTTACGGATAAAAATGCCAAGCAACTAACAGATGCTGGGGCAGACGTACTGGTAGCAGGTAGTTATGTATTCAAGTCTACTGATCAAGAAGCTACGGTAAAAAGTTTGAAAGCTCTGGCTAATAGTTAATAGTTATTGGTTATTGGTTATTGTAATTTTATTATTTCCCAAAAATGTGAGGTGTATTCCTTATTTTTTGATGATTTATTTACAGCTGCCTAACTCTTCTAATTAAATCAATTTAGATATTTTATCTCTTTTAAATTCAGCGTCTGTTTTACTCCTCTTTTCTGGAATATGAATCATTTTATCAGTAAAATAATTTACACAGATTTAATGATATAATAACCACTGTTACTAGCTACAGAATTGTTTATTAGAAGTATTTTTGCACGCTGAAAAAACAGGTGCTATGGACAATAATACTTTTTTAAAATTCTTTACTGACTTTAATTTCAAGGAAACTTTTACAGCTGGAATGATCCTTTTTGCGGTTATCGATATCATAGGCAGTATTCCTATTATTGTAGATCTACGACGTAAGGTAGGTCATGTACAAAGTGAAAAAGCTTCTATAGTTGCGGGTATTCTCATGATCGTATTTATGTTTGTAGGAGAAAGCATGTTGGGCCTTATAGGCATAGATGTAAACTCGTTTGCGGTTGCTGGAGCTTTTATTATTTTCTTTATTGCCCTAGAAATGATTTTAGGAATTCAACTGTACAAAGATGATGCTCCCGAAACTGCGGCTATCATTCCTATTGCTTTTCCACTTATTGCGGGAGCAGGAACTCTTACTTCTGTACTTTCTTTAAGATCTGAATATGCCGCGATTAATATCATCATTGCCATTATCTTCAACATTGTTTTTGTTTATATCGTATTAAAAAACTCTGGACGTTTAGAGAAACTATTTGGTAAACAAGGAATTAATGTGATTAGGAAAATATTTGGAGTTATTTTACTAGCTATTGCCGTAAAGTTATTTACTTCCAACATTAAGGAATTGTTTTAGAAAGAAAAAAATACAGGTGACGCTTTCTTTACTCTTGGACTACCTGCAAGCAAAAACGCTAAGAACGGGTAGATGTAATAATAGGACTCAAAGACATCAGGATTACTTTTTAAAAAGAGGTGTGAAAATTAGTCGTGCCCGACTAAAATAAAAGAGTTCTATCGCTAAAAAGCAAAGGTGAAAGATTTTATCATACCAACAAGACACCCATTTAATTTGATCTGAAGGATTCAACTTAATAGCAGGTGCTTGGTGGTTCTTTATTACCAATCAATTGGGCCATTTTTAACTGGCTTATACAGAATGGAACCTATCCTTATCTAAAGTTTAGACAAGCCAGCTGAACACCAATAAAACAGACGCATTTAAAATAATTTTATAATTTCTATTTTTTGAAAATATTGTTTTAAAAACAAGATTTCTTTAACTTCATATGAGTTTAAAATCTATAAATTGCAGGATATATTATTTGTACTTGTTTTCATCTCATACCAATTTTAATTTACTGTAAAAAAATGATCTCCGATACAGATTTTTATACGACGTATAAAAAATCACTATCTAATTACGGTTTTTTATTGCGCTGAAATAGAAAGGAAAAAGCATTGTTTTATTCCCGTAAATACAAATTATAAATGGTACAATTCCGATTATTATTATTATTATGAAATACGCATTTTACATTATCGCAGTTCTAGCTTTTGCCAGCATTGTTTTTAATATATTTAAGTTGGACTTTAATCACATACTTCGAGGAGACAGCCAAATTGCGGCCATCAGCATTATTGCAGCATTGTGCGTGGTTATTCTAATGGGCATCATGGTCGTTTCTAAAAAGATCAACGAGAAATATGGGGATCATTAAATGCAGCTGAAATTCAACCCATCTGTAATTAGTTATGATTTAAAATACGTCTAGTAATTTGTTTCTGTTTCGTCCTTATTGCAAATCAGAAATAAAACAATATTTGTAGCTAAGCATGGAATAATTTATAATTGGTTTGCCCCTTTTACTGCTTAAATTATTATCACATCATTGGAAGCTACAAATGGGACTCTTTGTAGAGTTAAGCAAACTTTCAAATCATTTTGCCTTACTCAACGCTACTAATTTCTTAATCATCACGTCTTCTTTATTCAACAATTTTACTTTAAGTTCTGTATTAAATAACTGCTCTGCCATAGAAGATTTAATGATTAAAGCGATCTCACGTCTATAACCTGGCAATTTCATACTGGTTTTATCCAGTTCTGCATATTGTATAAATTCTTTCATTATTTTTTCTGATACTTCATAGCTCCCTATGAAATCTGATTGAGACATGAATCTCATAGCACTTCCCTCTTCTTGCAGGAATTTATTCACAAACAAATCTGCAAAACCTGTTCTTCCAAAGTACTCCAGAGTTTGCAAGATATAGCCATCCGGACTAGGGACAAAAACATCTGGAATAATCCCGCCACCGCCATAGACTGTCTTTCCACCAGGCGTGACTCTTTTGAGAGAATCGTTCACCTCAATATTATCTTCACTTTGTAACTCACCATTATTATAGCGATCTATGTATTCCTTAAAATAATCTTCATTACCATTGTCATAAGGTCTTTGAATACTTCTACCAGTAGGCGTATAGTATCTAGCAATCGTTAATCGTACAGCACTGCCGTCGCCCAGTTTTATTTCTTGCTGTACCAATCCTTTACCAAAGCTTCTGCGACCAATAATCGTACCCGTATCGTTGTCCTGCAAAGCACCAGCAACTACCTCACTGGCACTGGCACTATTTTCATTTATAAGTATAAACACATCACTATTTTCATAAGAGCCACGATCTGTAGCATAGCTGTCTTTGCGTTTATTATTTCTATCTTTTTGAAAAAGAATAAGCGTATCATCTTCTAGAAATTCGTCTGCTATTTCTATTGCTGCACTTAAAATACCACCAGGATTATCTCTTAAGTCTAAGGCTATTTGTGTCGCACCGGCTCTCTTTAGACTTTTAATCGCTTTTTTAAACTCGGCTTCGGTGGTTTCAGAAAATCGATTAATTTTTATATACCCTAGTTTAGGGGTCAATAGGTACGCCGCATCGATACTTATAATAGCTACATTACCTCTAGTTACCGGAATGTTTATCACCTCTTCATTTCCAGGCCTTAAAATTCCCAAAACCACTTCAGTACCTTCTTCTCCTTTAAGTGCATTTGTAGAAACTGCATTTAAACCGAACAGCGGTTTCCCATCTGCATATAAAATCTTGTCACCTCCTTTAATTCCAGCCTTATCGCTAGGACCATTTTCTATAGATCGCAATACCGATATAGAGTCTTGATTTACAAAAAAGCGAACTCCGATACCTACAAAGTCACCTCGCAAACTATTTTCCAAATCTTCTGCTTGGTCACTAGAAATGTAAACTGAATGTGGATCTAGATTTTGCATGATCTCGTTTACCGTTGCATCTACTATACTATCCGTATTAATTTTATCTACATAACGCTGGTCGATAAGATCTATCAATCTGTTAAGTTTGCGTTTTTTGGCACCACTGTTAGAGAACACATAGTCGTTACCTATAGTATTTTCATTGAGAACACTTCCCAACCATATGCCTAAGGCAAAGAAAACCCCTAAAAACAATGGATAGTATACATAGCTTTTTTTCATGAATCGATCTGTTCTATTTGTTCTATAACAACACCTGCTTTCTCTAGAAACTGCAACCCACTGTCATCTTTATAGCCTTCTATATAGACGACACGTTTTATACCACTTTGATGTATCAATTTACTACAATCTTTACAAGGAGACATGGTAATGTATAACGTTGCATCACGGCAACTTTGAGTGGATCCCGCCACTTTTAATATGGCATTTGCCTCTGCGTGGAGCACATACCATTTGGTATAGCCTTTGTCATCTTCACAAAAGTTTTCAAAGCCGCTAGGCGTTCCATTGTATCCATCACTTATGATCATGCGATCCCTTACGATAAGAGCCCCTACCTGGCGTCTCTGGCAATGGGAAAGCTTTGCCCATTCTACAGCCATTCTTAAATAGGCGACATCATATCTATGTTGTTTTTCTTTTTTCACTTATCAGTATCAATTGAAGAAACACGCTGGTTTTGGTGCTTGTTTTCTGCTATTTAGTTCCTACGGTATACCTACTAGTTGCTATTTATAAATAACACCTCTTGAAGTGCTGAAGAATCTTATTATTGTCTCGCTTTCGCGAAAGCGAGATAAAAGAAACCCAACCTTAAAAAATCCATCTTACCATCAATAATGGCAGGACCATTCCTAAAATTATAGCAGATATTATTTGCACCCATTCCTTTTTATTAAAACGAAATAGTCCCGTAAAAATAAAATTAAATAAGAGCACTACAAATATAACAAGTAATTGCCCCAATTCTATTCCTAATGCAAATTCTAGAAGCATCAACAGCTTACTTTGTGCTCCCGCTGCGAGCATTTCAAAACCGCTTCCAAATCCAAAACCATGAATCAAACCAAAAAAAAGCGCTACCATTATGGTCATCCAGTTGTGGTTATCACGATGGCGATTTCCCGCTGTAAAAATATTATAAATTGCGGCAATAGCGATAGTAACAACTATCAAAAACTCTATATAAAAAGTGCTAAAAGTTAGCTTACCATAAATCACAAACAGCAATGATACTATATGTCCTGCAGTAAAGGAAAGGCTTAAACCTATAAGCCTTTTCCAGCTTTTGAAGAGAAAAGGAACCGCTATAAGTATAAAAAAGAGCAAATGGTCGTAGGCACCTATATTAAAATTCATGACGTGATTAAAACCTTCGGTCACGTATAAAATAAAATCATCCATTAGAACAGTAGTATTAGAGTAATATCAAAAATAAGGTTTAGAAATAGAGAATGAACATACATTTCAGTGAATTCCTCATAAAAATACTGTATACGGGTTCCATTACTTTTCACTCTTGTTTATAGGATCGACAAACTGCAAGGAAATATAAGAATCTATACCTCTAATAATAAGAATAATAACTAGTCGTGCTAACAAGAACGAAGGAAATAAATTACATAACGCACTCATTTAAAATCAGTTGTAATTACTATGTTTTGTATGAATAAGAATTGATATTTCATGAAGGAAAAAAACACTCCCCTATGAGCTTATAAAAAGTTGGTGTCTTTTATATTTATAGATATTTTTACCTCCCTTATAATTAGACAGATTGATTGATAGATGTAGATTGACAGATAAATCCCCCATATTTTTATTATTCCTTTTTCTGTTGCTCTTTTGCGATCAGCATGCAATAGCTCAAGAACAAGCTTTAGATATGGAAGAAAAGTACATGGATTCCTTATTATCGCTTTCTTACGATCTTGGGACCACAGGACAATATAAAGAAGCTTTTGAGCTTAATATAAAAACCTTGCAAATTGCATTAAATAAAGAAAATGATAACTATACAGGCATAGCTTACGGATATTTAGGATACGACCTTTTGGAACAAGGCGACACCATTGAAGCGATTAAAAAATTTAAACTGGCTCATAAATATGCCTTGCTAGCAGATGACCCAAAACTGATAGCACATACCTATTCAGATCTTGCCACCGTATACTACAATAGGCCGAAAATGAAATCTTTAAGTAGGTTATATACCGATAAGGCAGTCAAAACCTTTAAAGATGTTAAAGACACATTAGCCTTGCAACACTTATATTATAATTATGCTTATGCCCTAGGTGCGAATCATGAGTACGAAGAAATGAAAACTGTTTTAGATGATCTTAACGGCGCCATGTTTATTGATTATACAAACCACATATATCGCGCTATCATAGATAACCTTTCGGCAGAATATCACCTTCATCATGAGAACTACAGAATGGCAGACTCATTACTATTAAGTGTCATAGAGCTTAGTAAAAAAACAAGATTAAGTGGTGAACTTGAAATAGCTTATGAAGCTTATTCTAAAAGTCTCGCTGCTCAAGGAATTCATGAAAAAGCTTTTGAATACCGATTGAAATACGAAAAAGTACGAAATTTAAACCTTAAAGAAAAAAATGCTATAACCAAAAATAGAATAGCTGCAACGTTCCAGATTAACGAGTTCAAAAAAAACCTAGAACGTTCTGAGGTAGAAAATGTGCTACAAGAAAAGAAGATTTACAATAAGACGCTGTTTAACTATGCCCTTACTGCATTATCTATTATTGCCCTTTTAGGGTTTTACTTTAATTTTAACCTTTCTAGAAACAGAAAACAGCTCAATAGAGCTCTTAAGGAAAAGAACAAACTATATCTAGAAGAAAAAACTAAAGCAGAAAAACTAGCGCGTGTAAAAAGTGATTTTTTCAGTACGGTAAGTCATGAGTTACGCACACCTCTTTATGGCGTCATAGGTTTGAGCAATATTTTATTAGATAATAATAAAGACCCCTCCGTAACAGAAGACTTAAATTCATTAAAGTTCTCTGCAGACTATCTTCTGGCATTGATTAATGATGTATTACAAATTAATAAAATTGATTCAAATAAAATTGACGATGAGCAAATAGATTTTAATCTGGATCAATTGATACATAAGATCGTGTCGACTTTTGAATACATGCGCAGGCAAAACAAGAATGAAATTGAAACACACTTGCCACCTGACCTTCCTGAACTGATTCATGGAAATGCGACGAGATTGTCACAAATTCTTATGAATTTAATAGGCAACGCAAGTAAATTTACTGAAAACGGCGTCATACATATAAGCGTGGTCATTAAAAACGTTCGGGAAAATAAAATCACCTTAGGCTTTTCTATTAAAGATAACGGAGAAGGAATTGCTATAAGTAAACAAAATCAAATATTTGAAGAATTTGAACAAGGTGATTCTCTTAGTTATAATTATCAAGGAACTGGTCTAGGACTGCCCATCGTAAAAAGATTATTAACCTTATCAAATTCTCACATACACTTAGACACACAGGTAGGTAAAGGGTCTAATTTCACTTTTGATCTTGAGTATGATAAGGTTGCTTTTGACCCGCTTAATAATCACGCTTCTCAAAAACCATTGCTGTTAGAAACTAGTATCTTACATGGGAAACACATCCTTATTGCTGAAGATAACCGCATCAACCAGATGGTAACTAAAAAAATCCTTGAAAAGGATGGGGTTATTTGCACTGTGGTAGAAAATGGTAGAGACGCTGTAGCCGCCTCTAAAGTAGGTGGTTACGACCTCATTTTAATGGACGTTAACATGCCTATAATGAGCGGTATTGATGCCACAAAAATCATAAGACTAAATTGTAATATTCCCATTATTGCCCTTACTGCTGTTGAAATAGAAGAAATGAGACAAAGTATTCTGGACTCTGGCATGAATGACATAATCATTAAACCTTATGATGTAAATGCTTTTAAACGTGTTATTATCAAAAATATTCTTGATTATCAAAAGACAACGTCCTATCTAGAAAACTAACGCCACTCATCTCCTTTTACCCGGGTAGCTGCGATAATAACATCCATTCTAGAAATTTGACCTATTAACCGACCCGCACTAGTTACTGGAAAACGCCTGTGACCCGTTTTTAAAAATCTAGAGGCTGCTTCAAAAACATCTACTTCTTGATCTATAGTTTCTACTAGTAAGGACATATAATCACGCACCAATCTATTACCTACTGGCATGTTATGATAACTGCTATCGCTTATCACGTTCATTAAATCTGAATCGCTTATAATTCCTACAAGGTTGTTGTTATCATCTACAACTGGACCACCCGTAATTCTTTGCCTGAGCAGTATTTCCATAACCTCTGTAATTCCTTGATTTGGGGAAAAAGTTATCAATTTGCGAGTCATAAAATCCTTTACCTGAAATTTTTGAGGAGTGTTTTTAGAAATTTCCTGACGCTTACCCATAAAGTTTTTGATTCCCATAACAGCTTTTTTTTAATTGATACATATATTCCTTAAGAATTAGTTCTTAATCTAAAAGGTTCCTCTCCATAAAACGCAAGGCTTTTTGCTTGTGCCTTCCGTCTACATACCTCGGGGCAAAATGGAAAATAAGAAATAGTATAAGCTTATTGTTACCTTTAAATTCTTAAAATTTTTTTATAAAAACCCTTATTTAATGAAAATATAGGGCTTTTTATGGAATTATCACAATTTATTTGTCAAAACACCTGTTAAAAACTATTAAAATTACTAGGAGAACCTAGCTCATGCCGTACCTTTAAAAGGAACGCCAAATAGAATTTTAAGCGTTCCACAATTAGCTTTTAAAGCCTATAATTATTACTTACCTAGAATGAATCGGTCAATAATAATATAAACACTAAAACAACTATGGAAACCACCAGAGAAGGGGCAAAAAAAATAGCACATGACTCAACGGTACAGGCATTGAACCAACTATTAGAAAAAAATTATGATGCAGAAAACGGTTATAAAAATGCACTAATCGAAACAAAAAGTGCGCAGCTTAAACCTTATTTCACCAAACAAGCTGCTCGCAGAAGTCGAAATGCTAACGAACTTTACAAGGCCATCAGAAATCTTAATGCGACACCTGTAGAAAAAGGAAGTGCGAAAGCTGCTGTCCATAGAACATGGTTGGATTTAAAAACAGCTATTGTAGGCAAAAATGATGAAAGCATTCTAAAAGAATGTACTAGAGGCGATATAGCTGCTGTAAATGAGTATGAAAAAGTATTAAATGATCCGGAATACCTACTCGATAGTAAAGGCATTATACGCAAACAGCTGCATAGCATTCAACAAACTCTGAAAACTATCAAAAAATTAAAAGATATCGTGGATTAGCGGTCTGGTTCCACTTTCTTTGATAAAAAGACTCATTGATTTTTTATTGACATAATATTAACTTTTTGTTTTCTACCTTCTCCCCATAAATGTTTAAGTTTAGTCTAAATTTCTATTTATTTTACTGAGATAGATTTGAGATCCAACCCATTACATATGAAACAACTATACACTATTTGCTATGTAAGTAAGGCTTCAACAGCTCTTACTAATTCTCAAATAGAAGATTTGTTTGAATACACTGCAGCATGGAATAATAAACACGGTGTCAGTGGTATATTATTACATTCTATTGGGAACTTCTTTCAAGTTTTAGAAGGCACAGAAAAAGTCTTACTTTCTTTATTTACACGAATTAAAGAAGACTCTAGACATGGTGAACTATATGAAATTTTCAATAAGCGTACCTCCCATCCTGTTTTTGAGAACTACAAATCCACTTTTGATATAGTAAAAACTAACGGTGATTTGAAAATGCTCATTACTTATCTCAACCAGGATAATTCTAACAGCACCAATCTCAAATTAAAAAGACTACTCAAACCTTTTGATATACTTGGGGACTTTTAAAAGAATACACCCCAAAAACAAGTCGATTTTCGACCTTTTGAGTCATTCATAGAGCTAGCATTTTAAATAATAGCCGTTATTAAGATTAAAAGTTGTGCCTCAATTAAAAACTCCAAACCTTCAATAAAAACTACATCCATGGAGTCTTTGTATCTCTTTTAGTTATTTAAAGCCCTTTTGAAGCATCCCTTTTTTACAACCGCTGGTAACTGTTTTATTTTTAAACTTAAGCCACAATTAAATTTAAGGCAGCTATTTAAAATAAAAAAAATAGGTGTTTCTTTACATGCTTTGTTTCAAGGAATTGCAAAAAGATGGCAAAGAGCAATGTTTTTATTGAAATAATAAACGATACAATAGGTTATAGTACTGCCAAATAGGGCCTTTTTATTTTCAATTACCTTTATCATTTCATGGAACTGAGATTGGAACTCTTCCTACCTTTTCAAGTTCAGAAAATAGGTCTAACAAGATAAAAATCTTATATATTTATTTAAATAATGGGAATATCACCTTAGTTGATACATGTAAATTATCAAAACAGAAGCCCAATTCTGTCCGGCAGTTTACCACTATTTTTAAACCAAAACTAAGCACGAACTATAAATAGAAGTTAGAAGATCACCATTCTCAATTTTCATTTTAAACAGTTCTTATTATTTGTTTGAAAAGCAAGCTTCATCCGTCTTGTTATTGAAAATGGAGCCAACGTTACAATGACTTATCCTAAATAGGAAGAAGCTCCAAAAGGAAGATATATATATGGAAATTAAAACAAACCAAGTGATTCAATAGTTACTTTTTTTGGTTGCTGTTCTGCTTTTTCGAAAGCGGTCATATGACTTTCTTCTTTTTTTATATAAACAGTACGCGTGGGGTAAGCAAGCACTATTCCAGCAGCATCAAATCGTTCTTTTATGCTCTCATTTACGTCTAACCTGAGTTGAAAAGAATCCAGAAAATCTTTACTCCATGCCCAAGCTCTTATGGTAAGAGTAGAGTCATTGATCTTAGTCAAGGCTGTTTTTACCATAGGCAAGCCATCCTTTAATTCAATCTCTGAGCGGTCGTCAATAATTAGTGGGTGATTTTCACAGACTTCCTGCATAATTTGTTTGGCTTGTTTCACATTGCTGTCATACGAGATACCCATTTCTATATGTTCACAACATTTGCGGTCGCCTAAGTCAAAATTGATCAGCTTTTCCTTATTCATGATAGAATTAGGAATAACGATCATTTTATTTTCAAAATTACGTATCACGGTATGCCGCAGTGTAATATCAGCTACGATTCCTACCATCCCATCAGATAATCTTATAATATCGCCGGTTTTAAAGGGTTTAAACGTAATAATAAATAGGCCTCCTATAATGTTTGAAAGTGCTTCTTGAGATGCGATACCTGCCACTATAGCGATAATACCAGCACCTCCTAATGCCGTTTGTGCGACACCTCGTAAGGATGGAAAAATAAGCAAGCCGAATAAGGTTCCCATAAAATAAATAGCAAATATGGACACATAACGCAAAAACTTATAACTAGTAGGGTCTTCTTGATTTAAAATTTTCCTTTTTACGCTTTGTTTGAACCACATATTAACACTAGCGGCAGTGACTATGGTACTGACCGCTACCATACCTAAATAAAAAACAAGTTTAAAGTTATCGATAATTAAGGGGTCTTGATCTCGTTCAACAAATAAAGAACTTAAACAGATAATTCCCAACACTACCCATAGTGCATTAAGAACACGTTTCACAAGGTTAATAGAAGTAGGCTTATCCTCTGGAAATCTTTGATATTCCTTTTTAACAAACCACTTATGCAATTGGTTCGTTAAGAAACGCAATAACAACACTGAAGCAGTTACCGTTATAATCCAAGTTACTTGGAGGTTGTAGGCATTAAAAATATCTTGAATCATATAGCGTTGTCCCAAACTAGGGATTTAAAAGGATGGTCAAAACAAAAAGAGCAAATTCCCTTACCCAATGCATTGTTTAATACGTCTCTATGCTATTCAAAAAAAGCAATCGATAAGCACATGATTCGTGACGCACCTACTTTACTGACTCGTAACGTTCTGAAACTAACCTCAAACAATAACCAATCTGTTAAAACATTAGGTAAGTTACAAATTTACACAACTGATATCTATAAAGTAAAATTATAAATCTCGCTTTTGGCTTTTTTTCATAATACTACCATTGAATAATCTTATGAACACTGCGCCCATAAACTTGCTTTTCTTCGTGAAGACTTTTAAGATATGCATGCCGAACTACCTAAAATTGTTATCTAACCTATTTTATTTCTTAATTTGCGCCGGCGCGCTTTTTTTTATTACAGATAGCAGCTATAAGCTTTTACTGCATCGCATGATTACATTGGTCGTTCAGTTTTTTAGTTATCAATGTTCTAAAAAAACAATAGCCGTTAAAAGCAGTGCTGTTTTCAAACATTTCATCCTAGCAGGCTATTTGATTTTAAGAAAGCTGCTCACTAATGGAGGATCCTTTACTTAAAATCTCTATCTACATGTATGACACATGCCTGATTAAAAAATAATACATCATGACTAATTCGTTGTAAAAAATTAATGAACTTCTAACAGCAATAAAATAAACATATTAGATCAGGATGTAAACATTAAAAACAAAGGATGAGTAGCGTTTTATACAGCAGTTATAGGGTCACAATATTCATTAACTTTGATTTATTAAGATAAAAATCTTCTTTAAACTCAAAACTCACGCTATGAACTTCTCTTACTGGGAAATTAAGTCTTGGCTTACCAACGTAGATTTTACGATCGTTGGCAGCGGTATTGTAGGTCTTACTTGTGGCTTAGAACTACGAAAAAGGTTTCCGAAAGCTAAAATTTTAATTCTAGAAAAGGGTGTTTTACCTCAAGGCGCAAGCACTAAAAATGCTGGCTTTGCTTGTTTTGGGAGTTTAAGTGAGCTTATAGATGATCTGCAAAATCACAGTCCAAAAGAGGTGTTGCAACTAGTAAAACAGCGCCTCGAAGGTTTGCAATTGTTGCGTTCCACATTAGGAGATAGGGCTATAGATTACCAACAATTAGGAGGCTATGAGCTTTTTTTAAAATCAGATGAAGAGCTGTATGCCACTTGTAAAAGTAATAGAGATGCTGTCAATAAATTATTACACCCCGTTTTTAATGCTCCCGTATTTGCATTAAAGGAAAATAGCTTTCATTTTAAAAAAATTAAAGACAATTACAGCTTTAACCCTTTTGAAGGTCAGATTGATACCGGTAAAATGATGACAGCGCTACTACAGCTGGTGTTGAAGAAGAATATAAAAATTTTAAATAACATCAGTGTTAAGGACATTTCTGAAACCGCCTCTCATGCAAAAATCAAAACCAATCTCTTTGAAATGGATACATCAAAAGTATTTGTAGCGACCAATGGTTTTGCTTCCCAACTTTTAAATGAAAACGTCCAACCAGCTAGAGCGCAGGTACTAATCACCAAACCCATAGAAAACTTATCTATTAAAGGGACCTTTCATCTGGATAAAGGCTACTATTATTTTAGAAATATTGATAATAGGATCTTATTAGGTGGTGGTAGAAATTTGGATTTTAAAGGAGAAGAGACAACAGACTTGAATCAAAGTACACTTATACAAAATAAGCTAGAAGAACTATTAAGAACCATTATTTTACCCAATACTCCTTTAGAAATAGACCACCGATGGTCTGGCATTATGGGAATAGGAAATACTAAAAACCCTGTTGTAAAACAGCTTGGTAATCACATGTTTTGCGGCGTGCGATTAGGTGGTATGGGCGTTGCTATAGGTAGTTTAATAGGAAAAGATCTAGCAGGTCTTTTAGATTGAAAAATAAAGCCAAAAAACTTCTTTAATAAGAAGAAACATCACGGTACTTCCGTTCCACAAAAAAAGGAAGGCCGTGAATGACTTTCCTTTTTATGATGATCATTCTCTTTGCTAATTGCGTACAACGCAAGCGCACCGGTCCCACCAGCGGTATCACCTTGTGCATCTTCTTTTAAAAATTTTGGAATTCCTATACCTTGAAAAGCTGCTCGCATCCCTCATTCACTATAGGATTCTTATAGAAACGGTAAATTTCCTCCAACCGATTTAAAAAACGTGCTAACAACTCATGGGAATCGTACTAATATCAAACTCTTGTGTGTCATGAGTTTCCTTTTTTTAGTCACTTTTAGTTGTAAAAACCGCCTTAAAATATAAATAGGAACGATATTCTTCGGGTTGGAGCTTATTAGTTTTAGTGAGTTATACCTTCACTGCCTGTTCTTCAATAGGAGCAAGAGTAATGTTAGGTGAATAAAACCTCAATTAGGATGAAGCAAATCTCTTATCAGTATCTGGTCATTTGATGGTTTCAAATTGACCCTTAGAGCCCATACGAATCTCCAGATAAGATATTCTATAGGTTTCTATGTCCTTGACGTTGTTACTTAAGTAAAGAGTTTGAGCCATTTTTTTAGTGTCTTCAAAAACAAGGCGTTTTGGAAAAATCATTAAATTTACAAGAGCAAAGGAATTGACAAAAAAAATAATCGACAAAACGACCGTGAATAGCAACCTCATTTTAGTGCCTATCTGAGGATGTTTAAACTTATAAAGCCGTTTTATAAGAGTGAGCAAAAAGATTAAAAAACATGGGTCACAAGAGGGGTGGCAATTGTTTATAAAACGACTAACTTCCTAATTGTAGTTCACCGTAACTGTTAAACCACCACTGTTTCTATAGACTCCGGCGGCTTGTCCATCTGCTACGTTTAGCGTAGCACCCATGTTGATTGTCTGTACGCCACTAGTCAAAGCTCCTGTAGCATCAGGATTGCTGACAAAATTATCAACAGTCATCTGGTTTTGGGTTCCCGCATCATCTTGAAGGATAATTGCACCAATAGTTAGCTCGATAGTATACGTGTAATTTGCTTCACCAGTCACCTCAAAGGCCGCTGCAGTAATTGTTCCTGTATTTGCTGGTAAGGTCAGTCCTCCTGTAATACTGGTGGAACCACCTGTTGTTAAAACGACAGTCCCTCCGATACTATTAGTGGCAACATTTCCAAAATTCATATCGACAGATTGTGCGATTCCAATTGGGGCAACAATCGTTGCTGAAGAACTAGCTGTAGCAGTTTCTTGTGCAACAGCACCAGTAATAACTGCGTTCATAATAATAATCATAAAAAGAGATTTGATCTTTTTCATAATTGTTAATTTTTAGTGTTCTTGAATTCAAGTAATCAATGCAACTTTTAGATTTCCTTTTTAGAGCTGTTTTTCAAAACAAAAAGAGGAAACACCTCCTTCTTCTTTTTTTGACGGGCAACTTATCTTTACGGATTTAAATCGCCAAAAGAATTGGCAAATCAGTCACTCAACCAGTGAACAAAGGTACACAATTATCAGAATGCTGCAAGAAAATTACAAGCAAAGCGCCATGGCAAAAGCCATAGGCAAAGACACATCTGTTATCTATCGTGAGATTAAACCTAACGGCTCTCATCGCAGTGGTGCCTATCGATGTGATCTAGCCATAAAAAAATATCATAACCCTCATAAAGTCAAGCCTAAGTATATAACTTTTATAAGGGAGATTAATCCTGAGGTTGATAAACTCATAAGACTAGATTACAGCACAAAACAAGCAGGTGGAGGTATGAGAAATAAAGGTTTAACTTCGGTAGGAGCAACGTGTATGTACCAACACATATGGAATAACAAGAAAACAGGTGAAAATCTACATAGTCACTTAAGAAATAAAGGTAGACGACCACGCAAGCGCGGCGCACTTAACGACACAAGAGGAATATAATGGACAGAATAGGTATTGAAAAAAGGCGTAGAGAGGTCGATTTAAGAAAGGAGTTTGGAGACCTAGAAGTCGATTAAAGTATAGGAAAAAAATAATTAGTCAATCCTTGCGATAAACGATGGAGCATCTGGGGTGGTGAAAATGAGTAAAGTAACCTCCAAGGAGGCAGATGTAGTTAGTACTGCCCTAATGGAATGCCTAGATGATTGGATACCACACACAAAGCCATCACAGCAGACAATGGTAAAGAATTTGCTGGTCGTAAAATACTTGCTGAAAACCTAGAAATAGACTACTATGTTGCAAGACCGTATCGCTCATGGGAAAGAGATTCTAACGAGAATTTGAATGGATGGATAAGAACGCATTTACCCAAGAAAACAGACTTCACTAAAATAACTAAAGATCACGTTAGAAGTATCAAATAAAAATGAAACACAAGACCTAGAAAGAGATGGGTTTCAAAATCCTATGTTTGTAAGGAACCAATTATTATTTAACTCAGAAGTTGCATTTATGAGTTGAATCCTGCTCATAGATAGCGGGCCCTTCCTCTAAAAGCCAAGTTTATTTTCTAGGCATATCATTTTCGCCTATGGCTCGAAGAGAAAATTCCAAATTATCCACATAATCGCCATTCTTAGTATTTACGATATTAAAATTATAAAAAATATTTGTGCTCTCCAATTGAAGTTCCCTAAGTTGATTTGAATCCACTTGTGCGGTATAAGCTCCGGATTTTAAACCCAAGAAACTAAAATAACCGTCAGGCTCCGATATTAAACTTGTAATGGTTTGCTGTTTATCATCCTTGATAATAATTTTTATGTTCCCTACACCATTCTCTGATGTATACACATAACCTGCCACTTCTCCCACGACACTAATAGGGATTTCGATTACTTTTAATTGATTTGGATTAACAAAAATATTCAGGCTTTTGTTTTCAAGCCTCCAATCAATACGCTCCAGACTGATCGTATTCAGTTTAAAATGATTGCTTACAAAGGGTTCTAGCCCAGTGTATAGGGTAGAGCCATCAATAGTTACCTCTTTAGTTCCACCTTTAGAAGAACGTACATCGACACCTTCTATTTGAGGCTCTGACATGTCTTTTTTTCCATTTTGATTGGTGTCTAAAAAAGGAATAAATTGGATACTGCCTTGTCCTAGGAATGATCTACTATTAAATTTTACACGCTTTTGATCAGGGACAAAAACCATGGATCCTCCCATAGCCTCAGAAAAGGAGGTTCCAGATTTACTTGTGTTGCTAGAAAACCTACCTCTTGTAAAGCCTAATTCAAAATTTAATCCAATATTTAAATTAAACTGATTGTATTTAAAATTTTGATCATAAGAAGCCTGTATGTCAACATTTTTAAATATAGTCTTTCTGAAATTCCCTCTGATGGAATTCACTGTCCCGTCCTTATAATCATACTGAATCTCAGGAGAAAAAACAATACCTGTTGGTAAATTGACAGTGGTAGACAATCTACTGAAAACTTTTGGTTCATTTAAGGAGGTGCTTACATATGCATTGGTGATAAGGTTGAGATTAACTCCAAAAGCTCTTCCAGCTAAAAGCCATTCCGCATTGGTATATCTCATGTTACGAAGAAGATTCTGACGCCATACCAAACGTGAAAATCCAGAAAATTTTCCAAAATGCAACTGCTTGGAAAGAATCACACTGCGCTCCTCGTTGCCGTTAAAAAGAACGGCCTGCTGATCTTTCCTATATTTGACATAATTTACTTCCAGTTGAAAATTGGAAACCGATCTGTAACTGAGGTTTCCTGTGTACCCTACTTGATGTAGATATTCACTAGAAAAGATCATATTATAGGGCAATCGTATAGATGTCTTTGCAAAAGGAATTACAGGGGTTTTCTCAACTGCCGTATTTAATTCAAAGCCACCTTCTAATGTGATTCTAGGGGAGAGTCCGTAATTTAATTGTGCTTGGGCAAAAATATTTTTTTGGCTGTCTTCGATAACACCCGCGTCGATATTGTATTCGAGTTTACCAGCAGGTAAAAAATTGTAGGGTATGTTTAAATGTTCAGTTGTAACCTCTTCCTCACCCCAAGGACCATAATATTTAAGACGCACAGAGGTGTTTCCATAAACAAGCGGGATATCAAACGAAAAAAAGCCCGTAGAATCTGCTTTTGTATAATCTACCAGTACATTATTGATATAAACTTCTACTGTCCAATTAGGCTTTGTGTAATCACTTAACAAATAGGTGCCGAATGAATTTTTAAGGTACGTCGTGCGATTGGAAAGCTGAATACCAACCACCGGACGGAATATGGAAGAAATAGACTGGTTTCCAAGTTTGCCAACTGTAACCTGTTTTACTACATTATTTTCATTGTTTACATAACGCCATTGATAAAATTGATTTCTGAGTGATAGTGATTGTGTGTCATTGTAGTTGAGATTAGCGGTAAATTCTCCACCAGCAACTAAGCCACCCAACCCCAAAGAAGCCCTATTATTTCCAAATCCGTTAGTGTTTTGTTGAGAATTAATATCCCAAGTTGCTACACCTAAGTCCAGTAAAGGCCGTTCCCTAATAATTGTGGTGTCTGCTGTAAAATTCTTTTTTAACCCTTCAATATTGAGCCGCATTTTTTCCCGCCTTGCAGCTTTTACAGCAGGTAGTTCCATATCAGATATACAGGAAACAGATAGGTTTCGGAAGTTAAATGTACATTGAAGACCAAAAATTAAACCAAAGTAATCTTCTTTTAAATACAGATTGTTGGTTGTGGAGATAAGGTCCTTTTCTTTTAACTGAATCTTCTTACCCTTATAGATGATATGATGGAGAGATTGATCCATACTATATGTGTTTTCTTGATTTATAAAAAACCCTTCTATTCCCTTAAAGTCACTCGTAGAAACATTTTGAATTTTTAGATAATCAAAGATTTCAGAAACAGATAAATAAATGTCACCGCCGCATATAACAGAATTAATTTCCGTGGTACCTATTTCGTCAACGTAAAAAGAGATCGATACCTCATCGCATATCGAATCCTGAAAGGCATAGACATCGTTAACAATTAGTAAAAACAAAGGAGAAATAAAAAGTATAAGGGTTTTTGACAGCAACTTGCATGTGGGTAGTTGCTTTTTAGAATGCATTCTTTTACACCTACTCACTATAGACAGTAGCTGTGATAGAAATGCTTCCTTTATAATTCCCCTGATAATTTTTATTTTTTGGTGTTATTCTTAAAGTTCCACCGATGGAAATAGTTTCAGGAAACCCTCTTTTAACTTTATAAAATTGGATTCCAGAATCTTCTGGATGAAGAGAAATAGCATATCCATTTTCATTACTCAAATTTCCTGTTATAACTTCAACTCTAACAGTAACGGGAGTTTTACTTTTGGTTGAAATATTAAAAATCGCTGGTTGCTGATTTGATAATAACTGATGAATATTTCCTGTAGAGCTCCATTCTCCATTATTGGAAAGAGATACCGTTCCACTATCCGTTCCACTAGAAAGGTAGAAATCTCCAAAAAATAAATTCTGTTCTACAGCTATATGAATCTTTTGTGACTGCGCAACAGCACCATCAAGGAATAGTAAAACAAACAGCAATGGCTTTAATAGGTTCAAATCATAAAATTTTATGGATTCTTCAAATTCAATACTGCCGTAGCGTATATGTTTTCATCTTTTTGAGAGGTATAAGTGACTTTCAATATTCCTGAACTATAATCCACCTCTTTGCTATTATTAAGTTCAACACGAACCTTTCTTATGGTACTTGGAAGATAGACTGCAAATCCTTTCATTAGAGCCACCTCTGTTTCTTTCCCTTCTTTGGAGGTATGTTGAATCCTAAAATCCCCGTAAACGGAATAGTTACCCTGACGATTAAAATTCATAGAAATAATCGGGATGCTATCCTGTAAGCCTTCAAAATTGAGATCAGATAGAGATACATCCACCTCAGGCTTTCCTATTTTAATAATATTTGCAATACTAATTCCATACACTGGAGTCAGACTGATATCAAACTCTTGTGCGTCATTAGTTTCTTTGTTTTTTTTGTCACTTTTAGTCTTGGGAACCGCCCTAAAATATAAATGGGAACGATATTCTCCAGGTTGGAGCTCATTAGTTTTGGTGAGCTGTACTTTCACTACCTGTGCCTCATTAGGTGCGAGAGTAACGGTACGCGGATAAAACCTCAAATAAGGTGACGCAAATCTCTGACCGGGATCTGGTTCTTTTATGGTTTCAAATTGACCGTTAGAACCCATACGAATCTCCAGATAAGATATTCTATAGGTTTCTATTTCCTTGCCGTTGTTACTTAAATAAAGGGTTTGAGCTCTTTTTTGAGTGCCTTCAAAAACAAGGCGTTTTGGAAAAATCATCAAATCTCCCTGAGCAAAGGAATTGACAAAAAAAATAATCGAGAAAATGACCGTGAATAGTAATCTCATTTTTGTGTCTATCTAGGGGTTTTAAACTTAGAAAAAGCGTTTTATAAGAGTTGGTAACAAATTAAAAAACATGTGCCACATAATGTGTGACACATGTTTATAAAATAATTAACTTCCTAGTTGTAGTTCACCGTAACTGTTAAGTCAGTAGTATTTGTATATACTCCCGGTTCTTGACCACCTGCTACGGTTAGAGTAGCACCCACGTTTACTGTCTGTGCTCCACTAACCAAAGTTCCTGTAGTGGCAGGATCGCTGACAAAAGTACCAACAGACATTGTATTTGGGGTTCCCGCACCGTCCGAAAGGTTAAAAGTACCTGGTAACGTAATAGTGTACGTATAAGCTCCTTCACCACTTACATCAAAGGCGGCTGCGGTAACTGTTCCAGTTTGTGCTGGTAAGGTAACTCCACCTGAAGGAGTGGTAGTACCATCTGTTGCTATAACAACAGTACCTCCTGCGCCATTAGTTGCCACATTTCCAAAATTCATATCGGCAGATTGTGCGATTCCAATTGGGGCAACAATAGTTGCTGAAGAACTAGCAGTAGCACTTTCTTGTGCCATTGCACCAGTAGTAGCAGCAATCATTATCATCATAATAAGTGATTTAATCTTTTTCATAATAGTTAAATTTTAAGGTTATTTATATTTTCTTTCATGACAAAACTATAGATTACATATAAATAAATCGATAAAAGAATACCTTTAATCGATGTAACGCATCTTTTTTTAACAGAATCTGATTAAAGTGTTTATAAACAGAGCTTTGCGTTTCCTATCCTGTTAAAGAAAATTACCGTTTAACTTTTATGCCTTTCCTACGCCGGATTCATGCGTTTAGTACACCTACTTCTTAGAACTTCAAAAGGGTTATTATACCTGAACCTATTTCTATTATTTTCTTGATTAAAAATTTACTTATATCGGTTTTTTGAAGTGTGCCTGCCGTTTAAGACCACCAATTAAGTTGCGAGGTTTAGAATTAAAAACTCAACCTAAAATCATAAAAAAATGAAAGTTTATATTTTTAAAAAGAGATCGTGTATTTTAACCATGCACGAAGTAGTTTTAATCAACCATGTAGAACCTTAGATCTTCTCATATAATCCCTTACTCGTTTGCTAACCGCATTAAAAAGTATAGGGGACAATTTTTCATAAGAAGAAAAGCCATACTGAACAGAGCAACAAGAAGAAATAGACTCTTTAAAAAACAATCAAAAAGATATGTCAGAAAAACGGGAGGTATTAAAATAGGGAGTGAACATAATAAGAGCAGCAAGTAAGGTTTAAATGCGTCCTACATCGTAAACTTAAATTGTCAGTTGATAATATGTGTACCCCATTAAAATGAATCTTCACCCATATTTAGGCCATGACATAACTTGAGAATCTGGCTATTGCATAGGGCTGTTCTTACCTTCTCATTTAAAGGTTTTTTAATAGCTATTTAATTGCTTTTTATTACTTCTAAATCTACACAGAATTATCCTGCAAAAGGTACAGCTCTTTTTTAGAAAGTTCTTTTACGATGAGCTAAACAGATGGTGCAGTCAACATATGTTCTTACCTTTTGTTTCTTAATCAATTAATAGATTCTTTTCCTATAGTTGTTTATCGCTATGACCAAGACCATTCATTAAGAATGCTTTAAAGGTGATTTTATAAATTTGTCTAACTGGCCAGGTTACCCAGTGATCAAATAGCTGTTGTACAGCTTGTATTTTTAGTTCAATAAAAAATATTTACGCCCCTAAAAAAATAAAACCTCTATCCTCAAGTGATTATAGGGGTAAAAGCATAGAGGAAGGATCATTTGCAATGATCCCGATAGACAAGTCTCCGACAAGCATGTAAATCTTCCTACTGCTGAAAAGCAGGATGCAGTTCTTCAAAAAAAAAAAGAGCCATCAAGCTAATCGCTTGTGACTCTTTTTTTTTGAAGAGCTAAAACTACCGAAAAGGCGGTTTTAGATTCACTTTTGTAGAGAGGAAGGGATTCGAACCCTCGAAACGTTGCCGTTTACACGCTTTCCAGGCGTGCGCCTTCGACCACTCGGCCACCTCTCTAGTTATTTACATAAATGGAATTTATGCCACTGCAAAAATAAGTCAATATCTCGCTACTGGCAATCTTTTTCATTCAAACTCTCTTCGGTTATTTCTCCTCTTAAGGAGGTCTCAAAATACTTTCTAAAACTTGCAAGGCTATCGGTATGTTGCAACAAGTACATCATTTTTGCAATTGCTGCCTCTGTAGTAATATCTTTACCAGAAACCAGACCAATTTTCTTTAGTTGGATACTGGTCTCGTATTTACCCATCGCCACAGCACCTCCTATACATTGTGTTACATTTACTATTCTAATATTATTCTCCAATGCTTCTTTTAAGGTGTTTACAAACCATTTTTTTGTGGGTGCATTTCCACTTCCATAAGTCTCTAGAATGATTCCTTTTAAACCAGGGATAGTACATATCGCTCGCACCACTTCCTTTGTGATTCCTGGAAATAATTTTAAAACCAATACATCATCTATCAGTTGCGGTCGATACCTCATCTGATTCGTATTTGGGACAGATGATTTTTGCTGTTCCGCTTTCGCGAAAGCGGGATCATTAACTGGCCCTTTCCACAGTAAATTTTGATCTATATTCAAATGGACACCACTAATAGCCAGTGACGGATAATTAGGAGAGCTAAATGCCTCAAAACGCTCTGCATTCATTTTTGCAGTTCTATTAGCTCGATACAGCTGGTACTCAAAATAAATACACACTTCCTTTATGATAGGAGTTCCTTCCTTACTCTGTATAGCGAGCTGTAAACTAGTAATCAAATTCTCCTTTGCGTCGGTACGTAAATCACCAATAGGTAATTGGGACCCCGTAAGAATTATAGGTTTAGTTAGGTTTTCAAACATAAAACTAAGCGTGCTGCCTGTATAGGACATTGTGTCGCTACCGTGAAGCACTACAAAACCCTCATAATCATCATAATTCTCATTAATAACGTCACCTAATTTGCGCCATTCTTTTAGATTCATATCAGAAGAATCCATGGGGTTATCAAATGAATAAGTAGCTATCTCACAATCCAATTGTTTTATCTCTGGGATGTGAACCAGCAGCTTAGAAAAATCAAAAGCCCTTAAAGCTTTGGTTTCAGGATCTTTCATCATACCAATGGTTCCACCGGTGTAAATCAATAGTATTTTAGGCTTCATTCGGTATACCGGTTTGGTTTTGAGATATCACATTGATACATGGGATCGTTTTAAAATATTTTTAATAAAATACAGAATCGTATCTAGAGTTAACATTCTATTTAACGACAAAAAGGAAAGGAGACGATTTACAATGGGTGATTTAGTATTAAATAGGTATGCTTGCTAGCTTCTCTTTATTTAACACAGGTCTGGCATACATATTCAAAAAACTTTCCACCGCCTTGCGATCTTCCACATTAACACGCATACGCAACCTTCGTTCAAATTGTTGCCTATCGTGATCTGAATAATGTGCCTTGTATTTAGAACTGTTCGTGAATAGGTCATGCGCCACATAATTAGTGGGCCATAACTTGTAATTCGTCTGGATTTCTCTATCTAAATGCGCCACAATGCGCTGCAGGACTTGATTGGTACTTTGTTCTTCTACGGTTTCTATGTGAAATGGCTGTGCAGCATGTATATGAATGTGCTTTTTTTGACCCAAGGCTCCTTTGAGAATGCTATTAAAATCTTCGTTTTCAGATTTTATATATTCTTCATCGGCTTGTTTTGCAAGAAGTTCAGGAACTTTTAAAATATCTGTAGGGTCGTATTCGTAAGAAATAGAAACTGGCACGATGCACAAGTTATTTAAATAGCTCTCTAATCCTTCTTTACCAGCGGCAAGAGCTATCATTTTAAGCACTCCTTGTTCTGTAACGTCATTTCCATCCTTCGTACGACCTTGGCGTTGAGCTACCCATACGCTTCTATTCTCATCGTGAATTAAGAAACTTATATACTCACTAAGATTCTTACTACTCATTAAAATTTCTCTCGGACTAGCTCCTCTTCTGACTATAAAATTACGAGTGAGCCTGCTCAATGCATTAACAAATGGGCGCTCCACTAGGTTATCACCTATGGCACTGGCTGTTCTTATAAGGCCTTTATTAAAAAGCGTGAGATTAATTAAAGACGTGTCCAGAACTATATCTCGATGATTTGAAATATATAGATAACTGTGTTTTGGATCTAATTGATCAAAACCTGAAGTGGTAAGCCCAGCACTAGATTCTTCCAGTACTCTCTCTACCGTTCTGCGAACCACATCACGTTGAAAGTCATTAATAGATTTACAAGAGAGCACAATTTTTTTGGCCTCTTCATAATCCATGCCTTTAAACGTGTACTGAAAAAGTGCTTTTATCATGGGATGACGCACCGCACTTTTGAGCGCTATCTGAACCTCAGCATCATTAAAAAATCGTATGTCGTCGTATCTGTTCAAATTGTAAAGTATATAGAAAACAAATGTAATGATCTCCTTTTTATATACCGAAGACTTCACGGGAATTTAAGGTGGTAATTTCTGCGATCTCTTTTACATCTCTTTTATAAATGGTCGCTAACTTCTCTGCCACTTGAAGGAGATACGCACTTTCATTGCGCTTACCACGGTAAGGAACTGGCGCTAGGTAGGGAGCATCAGTTTCTAACACGATCTGAGAAAGCGGTATCTGATCTAGGAATTGATCTATTTTACCGTTTTTAAAAGTTACAACGCCACCTATTCCCAATTTCATTTTGAGGTCTATGGCTCTTTGAGCTTGCTCTAGATTGCCTGTAAAACAATGAAAAATGCCGTAAAGTGGTGTTCCTTTATAATCATCCAACACTTCAAAAACTTCATCAAAAGCTTCTCGACAGTGAATGGCAATGGGTATTTTTTTTTCTATTGACCATTTGATTTGTCTGTGAAAGGCTTCCTGCTGTTGGGCTTTAAAACTTTTATCCAAATACAGGTCCATCCCTATTTCACCTACAGCCACATAGTTTTCTTTTCCTAACATTTCCTGAACATGAGCCAGCTCTTCTTCATAATTTTCTTTTACATGCGTAGGATGCAGCCCACACATTAAATGAACCTGCACTGGATATTTTTTTTTAAGTTCTAGCATAGACTGGGTATAACTCGCATCTATGGCAGGAACAAAAAAGCGTTCCACTCCAGCATCTAATGCTCTTTGTATCATTGCCTCTTGATCTCCATCAAAAGCCTCGCTGTATAAATGTGTATGTGTATCTGTTAAAATCATGCTGCAAAAATAAGGATTGATACTAGCACACATTCTTTTTTTTTAAGGAAGTTTATGCTGACGTTGACCCAGCATACTTTTTTTAAAAGAAATTCCTGCAGCACTTGTTGCGCTACAAAAGCAGAATTATATTTACCTCTCAAACATTTTACATGGCTTCTTTTAAAAAACTACTTCTATCTCAAGGTTATATTGCTCATAATTTGAGAATTGCTTCAAAAAGCGGTCATATAGTTACAAAAGCGTCTATTAATGGTTATTTAGGGAGATTTATTGTAGATACCGGAGCAAGCGCTACTTGCGTCAATCAAGCTATGTACAAAGAATTCCAATTAGAAACAGAGTTTATGGATCGACAAATAGGTACTGCAAGTGGCTCATTAAGGCCACGTATATCTCATAAAAATACACTAGAATTGGGCGATTGGTCAGATCAGGATGTAACTTTGCTCAGTATGGATATGAGCTTTATCAATACAGCTCTTAAGACTGAAGGCATGCGTTCTATCCAAGGACTGCTAGGCGCAGATTTCCTTATTGGATCCGAGGCGATCATAGATTATAAAGGCAAAAAAATATACCTAAAACCATAAAAAAAGCCTTGGTCATTAGATCAAGGCTTTGTATATAAAAATGAATCGTATTAGTATGAAATACTAAAGCTTCCGTCTGTAACGTCAAAGTTATTAGGTGGTCCTGTCATAAAACTAAAAGTTCCTGTCACCGTATTTGCAGCCGCATCTGCTGCAGTAACCGTTAAAGTGCCACTAACCGCTTGTGCAATGTTACTACCCAATACATACAAAGCAGAATAAGTAGCTCCAGTACCAGAAAGAGTATAGGTACCAGGAGTAACCACATCTGGCATGGTAAGAACAATGGAGCCATTACCGTTACTTCCCGTAATTAATACAATCCCACCATTAGCAACACCATTTATTGATGTGGGGTTCAGACTACTTCCATCAATATTTGCATTGAACGAATTGGAAGCTGGGCTACCAGTATCAGTACCTAACGATGCACCAAATGGAACCTGGTAAATAACTCCTCTTCTCATATAAAGAGAGTCGGCATTATTTGCTAGATAACTCACAAAACTAAAAGTTCCTGTCACACCACTTTGTGTATTGACAGAGGTTAGACGTACTTCACCATTTCCATTTCCTACGTTAGAAGAGAACTGCTCCGCACCAGCATACGTATAAATGGCCTCACTTGGAGAACCCACACCTAATATGTAAACGCCTATCCCATCATCTTCTAGATTAAATTCTAAGGTCTCCATAGGATTCTGACCGACTAAGGAAAGAGTCCCGTCTGCATTTAAAGTAGCACTCATCTGATCTGATTTAAAAAACTCTCCATTGCGCACAGCTTGTATCGCAGGAGTGTTATCATCCTCTAAATTTTCGGAGCAAGATGAAAATGAAAAAACGGCCGTAAGGATCAATAAGAATTTAATGTACAGTTTCATAGAATAAATATGTGTTCCAGCAAATGTAAATAAAATATAAAGATATGATGGATATAATTAAATAAATGATATTTTTGCAGATTCAAATTAATAATCAGGGTCGGGCACCCATAAACTTTAATAGTTATGCCAGTAAAAATTAGATTACAGAGACACGGTAAAAAAGGAAAACCATTTTATTGGATCGTTGCGGCTGATGCACGATCAAAAAGAGATGGTAAATATCTTGAAAAATTAGGTACTTATAACCCTAACACCAACCCAGCAACAGTAAATCTTGACTTAGAGGGAACTGTAACTTGGTTAGAGAATGGCGCACAACCTACAGACACGGCACGCAACTTGTTAAGTTACAAAGGAGTGATGATGAAAAAACACCTTAACGGTGGTGTAAAGAAAGGCGCTTTCACAGAAGAACAAGCTGTTGAAAAATTCAACGCTTGGATGGCTACAAAAGAAGGTACCATTGCTGGAAAAGCATCTGGACTGCAAGCAAGCGCTGATGCAATTGCTGCAAAAGCACTAGAAGCTGAAAAAGCGGTAAACGAGGCGCGTATCATTGCAAACGCTCCAGAAGTAGTTGAAGAGCCAGCTGTAGAAAGTACGGATGCAACAGGTGAAGAAGAGTAAAAATTAAGTCATGCGTAAAGAAAATTGTTTTTACGTGGGTACCGTAGTTAATAAATTTAGCTTTAAAGGGGAGTTACTAGTTAAACTAGATACAGACGAGCCAGAGCTTTTTATAGAAATGGAATCAGTTTTTATCGAAATCGGTAAAAATTTGGTTCCATTTTTTATTGAAAAAAGTCAACTGCACAAATCATTACTTCTTAGAATAAAAATTGAAGATATTGATGATGAACCTTCTGCAGACGCATTGATGAAGCGAGATCTTTATCTGCCTCTTTCTTTCCTTCCGGCTTTAGAAGGAAATAAGTTTTACTTCCATGAAGTCATCAATTATAAGATGATAGATACTCATCATGGAGAAATAGGGACCATTACAGGAATAAACGACATGACTACCCAAGCACTTTTTGTTGTAAATAATGGTGGAGCCGAAATCCTCATACCTCTTAATGATCATTTTATCGATAACGTCGATCGGAAAAATAAAACCATAACTGTTACCACACCAGAGGGTTTGATAGATCTTTATCTCACTTAATATTTTTTTAATTATTCTTTATTCATGAGTCTCTTTAAATTCAAAGAATTCTCTATAGCTCAAGATCGTTGCGCTCAAAAGATAGGCACAGATGGAGTTCTATTAGGCGCTTGGACATCTTCAGATCAAGAACCACGCACTATTCTAGACATAGGAGCTGGTACTGGAGTTATTTCTTTAATGCTAGCACAACGATATACTCATGCAACTGTTGAAGCAGTTGAAATAGATGCTGACTCTTTTGAACAAGCCACAGAGAACTTTGAAGACAGTCCTTGGGGCGATCGCTTATTTTGTTTTCACGCAGAATTTCAAGAATTCTATAAGGAAGTAGAACAACGCTACGACCTCATCGTAAGCAATCCACCATTCTATAATTCTGACAGTATTAAAGGAGAAGACCAGATCGAAGATCAACGCCAGCAAGCGCGATTTGATGGCGCCTTACCTTTTGAAGAGTTGATTTATGGCGTTTATCAATTACTGGAAACTAACGGCACCTTTGCCTGCATCATCCCTAAAGATAGAGAAGCGCGCTTCTTGGAAATTACATCTCATTTTCAATTGCTCCCCGTACGCACCACTTACGTTCAAGGCACAGAAGATAGTAAAGTAAAGAGGTGTTTGATGGAGTTTCGCTTTCGCGAAAGCTTTCAAAATACCAACACAACACATAAAACAGATATTCTTGTGATCGAAAAATCAAGACATACCTATACAGAGGACTACATACAGCTGACCCAAGACTTTTATTTAAAAATGTAAAAGGAATTGGTAAAAAATCTAACTCTTTTTATCAAATAACAATTTCTAGATCGTTATTTTTACGACCTACTAAGAAACAGCCTTGAAATTACGCTATCGATGTAGTTTCTAATTTAAAAGATATAGAATGAAACCAGATTTATTTGAAGCTCCGGATTACTATAATTTAGACGACCTTTTAACTGACGAGCATAAAATGATACGCGACGCGGCCCGCACCTGGGTAAAGCGAGACGTATCACCAATAATAGAGCAGGCAGCGCAAGACGCAAAGTTTCCTCATAGCATTATCCCTGGACTCGCTTCCATAGGTGCTTTCGGCCCGTACATTCCAGAAGAATACGGTGGTGCTGGACTGGATCATATCTCCTATGGATTAATCATGCAAGAAATTGAGCGCGGTGATAGTGGTGTACGTTCTACCGCATCTGTTCAATCTTCTCTTGTTATGTATCCTATCTGGAAATATGGAAGTGAAGAACAACGTATGAAGTTTCTTCCCAAACTAGCGAGTGGTGAGTTTATGGGGTCCTTTGGACTTACAGAGCCAGACCATGGATCTAACCCTAGTGGCATGACTACTAATTTCAAAGACGCTGGTGATGGAGAGCATATTATACTTAACGGTGCAAAACTCTGGATTTCTAACAGTCCTTTTTGTGATGTAGCGGTGGTATGGGCTAAAAACGAAGAAGGTCGCATTCATGGTGTTATTGTGGAACGCGGTATGGAAGGTTTTTCTACTCCAGAAACGCATAACAAATGGTCTTTAAGAGCTAGCGCAACAGGAGAGTTGATCTTTCAAGATGTAAAAATACCGAAAACTAATATTTTACCTAATAAATCTGGATTAGGAGCACCACTAGGCTGTTTAGACTCTGCTCGGTTTGGAATCGCATGGGGAGCAATAGGAGCTGCAATGGATTGTTATGATACAGCATTGCGTTATGCAAAGCAACGTATACAGTTCGGTAAACCAATTGCTGCTTTTCAATTACAACAAAAGAAACTGGCAGAAATGATTACAGAAATCACAAAGGCACAGTTGCTAGCTTTGCGTTTAGGTCAACTAAAGAATGAAGGTCGCGCCACATCAGCACAGATTTCTATGGCAAAACGCAACAATGTGGAAATGGCCATCAATATAGCTCGTGAAGCCAGACAGATTTTAGGCGGTATGGGAATTACTGGAGAATACAGTATCATGCGTCACATGATGAACTTAGAAAGTGTCATTACGTATGAAGGAACACACGACATTCACTTATTAATTACTGGGCTGGACATTACCGGCGAGAATGCTTTTAAATAGCATATACTCAAAACAGTTAATTAGCATTAAGAACAAATCCTTTTATTCATTTAAAAGGATTTTTTTATGGGACGCAACCTTCTTGACTTAACGGCATCCATATAAAAACTGCAGAATTAAAAGACAAACATAATCCTGTATTTTAAAAAACAGTTACTACATCCAAAAAGCTAGGAAAACCATGAATATTTTAAGCTTTACCCCACCATCCCTTTTCATGTTCTCTTGTGAGTCTGATGATGATAATGCACCGGATTTAACAAATGCTAATCTTGCTGGTACTTATGATATAACTGCGTTTAATGGAATGGCTTCAGAAACCGATAGTACTGGCGGCGTGACCAATATTTCTACCACTACTTTCTCTTCTAGCAACTTTAATAATGCCACCATCACATTTACTGAGGATGGAACAATTAGCTCAACAGGAAGTTTCACTTTTACTGCGGTCATTACCGAGAATGGTATGACTGAGACAGAGGTAGAAATTACAGATGTTGATATAAATGGAACGTATACAATTAATGCAAACTCTTTGATAGTTAGTGATCTAGATGACGTATCAGTAACTGTAAGAAACTTTTCTAATAATGGCTTACAATTATTTTTACAAAAAACGGAGACGGACACTGATTATACATTTGGAGCAGAAGTAACCTATACCTTAGTAAGACAGTAGATACATCCTATTTGAAGGCTTGGAGATATAACTTTTATACACCTTTTTTATGTTTTTAAACCACTTATGAGTTAATCATATACTAATTCAACACAAGTGTTTTGTTATAAGTAAGACAGAGTCTATTTTTGTGCAAAATTGATGGCAATGAAAGAAAATACCATTTTAAAAGAGATCAGTGACGTAAGAGCACGACTCTTAAATCATGAGCTCTACCTTGAAATAAAAACCGATGAAGATTTAAAAACATTCATGTTTTCTCATGTCTACGCCGTTTGGGACTTTATGTCGCTCTTAAAAGCCTTACAAAACTCCCTTACTTGTACCACTACTCCTTGGATACCTAAAGGAAATCCTGATTTAAGATACCTCATCAATGAGATAGTCCTTGCAGAGGAAACAGACATAGATCAGAATGGAAATCGATTAAGCCATTACGAGATGTACCTCAACGCAATGCGCGCTGTAGGAATTTCTACAGAAAACATTCAAAATGATGTCATCAAATTATCTCAGTCAGACCAAATTATTAAAGAAATTGAAAGCTCACAATTGCCTTTGTATATCAAACAGTTTCTTACGTCCACATTTTCTGTCATCAACAGAAGAAAAGATCACGAGATAGCTGCTGCGTTTACATACGGTCGCGAGGACCTTATTCCAGAAATGTTTACTGAGATTCTAGACGGTTTATCTGCCACTAACATAAAAACAGACTTAGGACCTATTACCTACTATTTTAACAGACATATAGAACTGGACGGCGACGAACACGGTCCTATGGCTCATAAAATGGTCGCTATGCTTTGTGGAAATGACCCTGTTAAATGGCAAGAAGCTGCTCAGGTTTCTAAGGAAGCACTTGAATCAAGAATTGCTTTATTTGATGGTATTTTAAATGAAATTAGGGTTTTCAAACCTGAATTAGTTTGATTCCAGTAAAACATTCCAACGCTATGTATACTTTATCTTTTATAGGTTTATTTGCACGTACAAAGCACCGCTCATACGACCAGTAAAAGCGTATCAGCATTAATTTAATGTTTGCTAGATTTCATTCTTAAATCGGACTAGATATAGCAGAAATTATTAGTACAAACCCAAACTTAATTTGATCTATTTCCATTTAATAAAAAATGCCGATTCTCGTGAATCGGCATTTTTATTGATAGCATTCTTTACTTATAACTCAATAGTATCGCGATAATCTTCTTCTAATTTCTCGCCAGATATATCGACTACGGTTTCTATTTGTGGAGCATGTTTCTTTATTGTAAGCTCTACGCCAGATTTTAAGGTCATTTGATTGACATGACAGCCTACACAGCTGCCTAATAAGCGTACTTTTACAAACTTATCATCTTCTATGGATACGAGTTCAATATCTCCTTTATCTCTTTGCAAAAAAGGTCTGATCTCTTGTAACCCTGCTTCTACCGCGTCTATTAAATCTGCTCCAGTCATAATTATTTTTTATTTACAGCACTACAACCTGCCATAGTTGTAATTTTGATTGCTTGTGTAGGTGGCAATGCATCATTTCTAAGTACCGTTTCTGAAACTACTTTTTTCGTGATTTCAATAAACGCTTTTTCTATGTCTGTTCCTTCCTGCATAGCTGCAGGTCTTCCTACATCTCCAGCTTCTCTAATAGACTGCTGCAATGGCAGCTCCCCTAAAAAGGGGATGTTTAAATCCTCAGCAAGGTTTCTCGCACCGTCCTTACCAAAGATATGATACCTATTCTCTGGATAATCTGGCGGGGAAAAATAAGCCATGTTTTCAATAATTCCTAAAACAGGCACGTTGATACTTTCTTGTTGGAACATCGCTACTCCTTTGCGAGCGTCAGCTAATGCGACAGTTTGAGGTGTAGATACAACTACCGCGCCAGTTAACGGCAACGACTGCATAATGCTTAAATGAATATCTCCAGTCCCTGGCGGCAAGTCCACCACTAAAAAATCAAGATCTCCCCAAGCCGCATCAAAGATCATTTGATTCAATGCTTTTGAAGCCATAGGACCACGCCACACGACTGCTTGGTCTGGTTGCGTGAAGAAACCTATAGAAAGTATCTTTACCCCATAACTTTCTACGGGTTTCATCTTTGATTTACCATCGACATTTACCGATAATGGCTTTTCATTAACGATATCAAACATAATAGTCGAACTCGGACCATAAATATCTGCATCTAGAAGACCCACTTTAAAGCCCATTTTTGCAAGGGTTACAGCGAGGTTTGCAGTTACCGTAGATTTACCTACGCCACCTTTTCCTGAGGCTACTGCAATAATATTATCAATACCTGGAATAGATTTACCTTTAATCTCAGGCTTCTTATCGGCTGTTTCTAGAACTTCAACTTTAAGATTCACTTTAATTTGTGCCTTTTCATACACTTCTTTACGAATGGCTTGTAAGATCGAGTCTTCTGTTTTTTTCTTTGCCTGTAGACTGTGGTTGTTGATCGTCACATCAACTATTACCTCGTCTCCAAAAACAAGCACATTTTTAATCGCACCGCTTTCTACCATGTTTTGTCCTTCACCTGGAACCGATATGGTTTCCAATGCTTTAAAAACGTCTTTCTTTTCTATTTTCATTTTGAATTTTAGAGAATTATACCAATTAGTACTCCAAAGGAATCTTATAATTAGTTGTTGCCTTACCTATATTTAATCTGCCAAAAATTACATTAAATCAATTCCTGTACGTCTGTTTTCTATTTTATTTGGTGGCATATAATTTAAATTAGCATCGGCTGTTTTCTTATACCACCCAGTATTACAAAGATACAGCTCAGAGTTGGTAATTAAAAATCATTCTAAATAAAAGAGATAGATTCTTGTTATTCCGCTTTCGCGAAAGCAAATGAATAATACTTCTTTATAAACTTAAACAAGGTTCCCATAATCAATAGCTTCGATAGATAAAATACTCCGGTTAGCTCCTAATTTAAAGTGTATCACATCGCCCACTTTTGCACCTGTAATAGCCCTAACAATAGGCGTGGTAAAAGCTATTTTTTGCATCGCTACGTTTGCTTCATCTACACCCGTAATGGTCAGCACTTGATTTGTTTTTAAACTTAAATTTTTGAAACTTACCGTTGCTCCAAAACGTATTTCATCTTTTGGCTGATCCTCTAAATGAATGAGGCGCGCAGCGTTCATGCGCTCTTGGAGTAATTTTATCTTTCCTAACGCTAAAGTTTGCTCGCGTCTCCTTTCCTTCTCATCCTCTACGGATACTCCTGCAAAGTCATTTTCTAAGCGCTCCAGCTCCTCTCGTAATTCTCGCATCCCATTGACCGTGACATAATTGATCACGTTATCAGGTAATACAGCTCGCTGTGGAATGACTACTGGTTCTTCTTGATCTCCTTCTCTTACAAAGCCTCTACTCATCTATTGCATACCTCTTTAATAACTCCAGAGTGGTATAATCAAGTGCTTTATCATCTGTAGAAGCGAGCGCAATAGGAGGAGCGACACCAGCTTTCTCTGCGTCTAGCCATCTTAAAATACACAAACACCACTTATCGCCAGCCTTTAACCCAGGGAATTGATAAGCAGGAATAGCTCGAGTGAGATCGTTTCCTTTAGATTTAGTGTACTCCAGAAATTCTTGCGTCATTACAGCACAAACTACATGAGTTCCCTGATCTTCGTTTGCTGTGCGACAGAAACCATCTCTCCAATAACCGGTGATGGGATCATTACAGCAAGATTCTAATGCAGTGCCGAGTACGTTTAAAGCGGTTGATTTTTTAGTAGTTTGTGCCATAGTGCAAATTGGTATTGAGCATATAAGAATGAATATATAGTTAAGCATTATTGTGTTTTTAGTTGAGTCTCTATTCCTATTCAAAAATGACATGAACTCCTCATAAAGCTGCTTACAACGATTATAAAAAACATCAAGACCCTTATAGAATTAATTAAATCGGTCCTTAATCCAGCTCCCTATAAGCTGTAAAGTTACTGGGTCAAAGGTCTCTTCTATCTGCCCATATTCCTCACCGCTTCCAGTTTTAGCATTTTGAAATAAATGATTCAAACCCGGCAAATTTTTTAGAGTCACGTCTTCATTTTTTACTTTCAAAAAAGCAGATTCCATACCAGATAAGTTGCTATCGGAGAGCACTTGATAATCTAACGAACCATTGATTGCTAAAACTGGACAGGTCACTTTTTGCAGATTAATAGCTGGATCATAGGTTAAGAAAAAACGCATCCAGTTGTTCGAGAACTCTTTAGTCATTGCAGTGATAAACGATGGAGAGTATTTAGGTTGTAATGCAGCAGGCGCTTTTGTGGCAGCAGCAGTCATCATTATTTGGAGCTCCTTTTGAAGAGCTTCGTTGCTACTATCAGTAGAAGCAATAATCTTCTTAAAGAGTTGGTCCATAAGGTTCATTTCAAAATCTAGCTCATTCTCTGGAGCACCTGATAACTCTGCTCCTTTTCTCATTTGAGACAATAATACTTGATCACCTCTCAAACCCGGTCCAGCAAGAGACACAAAAAACGCTACATCCTTTTGATTGTTTGCAATAACTATAGGGGCGATCAATCCTCCTTCACTATGACCTATAAGACCTATTTGTTTTTTGTTGATATCCTTACGTGTTTTAAGGTAAGCGATCGCTGCAGCTACATCAGTAGCAAAATCTGCACTGGTGGCTCCTTTTTGTGTTCCCTCTGACGCGGCAACGCCGCGATCATCATAGCGTAGAACGGCGACTCCATTTTTAGTTAAATAATCTGCAAGTACTAAAAAAGGTTTGTGATCAAATAGTTCTTCATTGCGATCTTGAGGTCCTGATCCAGAAATCAAAATAAGCACAGGCGGCCTCTTTACATCCCTAGGAATCGTTAAGGTTCCAGCTAGTTGGATGTTATTTGCTTTCGGATTTGTAAAAAAAACTTCTTCTACTTGGTATGGAAAAGGCGCTTTAGGCTCTTGTGGCCGGTTAGGTGTTAGTTCCTCACGAGCTTTTTTCTCCAGATTCATTTCTGCAGAACCAACACCTTGAGAAAAGGTACCCATAATTTTACCATCTATAAACTCCCCTTCGTATTTAATTTTGTAGGCATGGAGAACTAACGTGATTTTATTACCTTCTACGGTTGCAGTATCCATAGGAAGAAAACTTTTAGATTGCGAAGGGCTTTGCATCTTTGCGGTGTAATTACCTTCTGTATTAGATATTTCAAATACAAGTGGCATTCCTTGAATTCCTCCAGTCCAAGAGCCTTCAAATTCTTGAGAGCATAATCCTATAGAGCAGAATAAAACTATGATATGAATAGTACTGTTTAATATCTTTTTCATAAGGTAGGTATATTTTACAATTCAAAGCTAACGCAATCCAACTAGTCTTCAAGGAATACTACAACAAAGATACTTCCTTCAGTGGTTCTAGTTAATGGAAGCTCCCTTATTATGCTTTCATAATTTGCGCTTTCAACTCGTGTAGTGGTTGCACTCCAGCACCTTTCCATACTTGTTTGCCATTTTTAAAAATCAAAAAAGCAGGCACTCCTCTGATGGAAAATTTAGTTGCTAAAGCCTTGTTTTTATCCACGTCTATTTTCAAAATACGAACCTCCTCTCCCAGGTCCTCTTTTAATTTCTCCAAGACTGGCATCATGGTCTGGCAGGGACCACACCAAGTAGCAAAAAAGTCGATTAACACTGGGATATTACTTTTGGTAAGTTCTTTAAAGCTGGACATAAAATGAATTTGAACTATTAAATTAAAATGGAAATGGATTTCACGAAATTTTCATTGCTTTTACAAAGATAAAAAGGATCAGAAACTTAAATCAAAATGTAGACTTAAATTTAAACTCAAAAACACAACGCTCCGATTTCTGCGATGCAAAAAATGTTGCTAATAAGAAAAAGCCAGCCATAGCGTAAAGGGTTCGGGTAATGTTGCCCGTTTGCTTGTTTTTTAATACCGTTAAAATTAAAATTTAATTAATAAAAGTGGCACGATACCTGTAAAAGTAATTCCTGCAAGAAAGTTAAATAAACATCTAGAAATACATTTAAAAAACCTCAAATATGCTGGGTAATTCCAACCGCATAATTTTCAATAATATTTCCATAGTTCTCCAAGGGATTTCGATTTTCACTAAATAAAACCTTGCAAAAGGACTTTTATTTTGGCAACATGTTGATCAAGAAACGAAAACCCCTAAAGACTTAAACTAAAAGCCGTACTTAAAACTCAGACTTTTGAACTCTTTTAATAATAAAAAAGGTATTGGTCTTTTACAAAATAAATGCTTTTCTGACAATCTACACCTCATTTATTTTTGAATTTAATTCTTTTAAGCACCTTAAAAATCCCTATAAATAAACCTCAATTAGCTGCGCAGTTTTTGCCTTAAAAGAAACCGCTTCAATTCCAGCAGGTAGTAAAAGACATTCTCCTTGAGTCATGGAGTACGTCTGTTTTTCATAAATCAAGGAGGCAGCACCTTTCACACACATATAGATTACAAAAGAGTTCATTTGAGAAAGATCTCTTTGTTGTTTCCCTTTTATCTTTAAGAAATTAGTCTTAAAATAAGGGGAATTAATAAGTTCGTTAGCTTGGTTCTTTGTTCTACTGTAGTCCGTATGATAGGTATCGTGCAGCTCAAAGTCTATAGCTTCTAAGGCCATTTCTGTATGAAGCTCTCTTTTTTTACCGGTTTTTACATCTTTACGATCATAGTCATAAATGCGATAAGTCACATCAGAAGATTGCTGGATCTCTGCAAGAACAACACCTGCTCCTATGGCATGGACACGGCCAGTGGGAATATAAAATGCATCTCCTGCTTTTACTGGAAATTCATTTAAAACATCTGTAATAGTATTATTATCTAAATGTTTTTGATACGAATTCTTATCAATTTGTTCCTTAAAACCTACGGTTATAGTCGCGTCTTCAAAAGAAGGCATGATATACCACATCTCATTTTTACCAAAAGAATCGTGTCGTTCTCTCGCTAGTTTATTATTAGGATGCACTTGTATGGAAAGCGGTTTTTTTGCATCTATAAATTTAATAAGCAAAGGAAACGCTCCACCATACTGCTGGTAAGTGTCTTCTCCAAGAAAATCTGCTTTAAAATCTTTTATTAAATCATTAATTGTTTTCCCTTTATATATTCCATGCTCCACGACAGTTTCACTTTCCGGCACAGCGCTGATTTCCCAAGATTCTCCTATAGAATCCTGATCATAAACTTTATGAAGATCTGTTCGTAATTTATCCCCACCCCATATGCGGTAGTGGAAAACAGGTTTAAATTTTAGGGGATAAAATTTCATTAATGACTTGCTAACTGCATTAACCTGCAATTTAACATATAGGCATCGATATAACTATTGTATGGTCAAAACATATAGCTTTTCGGTTTTTTTTAGCCTTTATATTACACTTTTCGTAGGTTAAGCCTTTACATATTCCAAAAAAGACACCTACAAAAGAGTAACATGATTTTAAATTCCTGGTTTAAGCATAATTTAGCGCAACCATTTCGGAATTTTGCATCTAGAGCATATATACTCAAAACACCTAGGTTTCCGAATTTTCTGCTCTTTCTTTTTCCTTTTCTCTGCGTTAAAATTTACAAGCATAACATAAGCTATGCTAGAAAATTTATGCCTTAACAAAAGAAAAAATAAATCTGCTAAATTCTCTGAAAACCTAAATACGTTGAGTATCACTCAAAACAAAAACCTATGAAAATCAAGACTTTGAATTTATTACTACTAATAACAATAGTGTTTATAACAAGTTGTAATAAGGATGATGATAGCGTAGAAACCAACGATTCTTTTAATGTGACTGTATTAAGAGAAGGAAACAAATGTGGAATGGTCGATGATATTCCTGGCACTCTTGACTATTTAATTGAGTTTGACCAAAACACTACTGATTTACCAATTAGCAATCAAACAATATATTATGCGGCTCATCTACCTGAAAATTATAGAACTGAGAATCTTCAGATTACTATAACTTTTAGGGAACTAAATGAAAATGAAGAGGTTAATTGCGATTCAGCTATAGGTGGAGACGACTATCCTTTCATTTATATTTTAAGTGCCCCTTAATTAAGAGGGGTATCATTTTTAAAACGAACTGCGTCATTGAATCGGTTAAGAATTGTTAATTATTGCGCTTTCGCGAAAGCGAGATAACCATAAGCCTTACCTTTACTCTGCTATGGAATTACCACCTTTAGAAGTTCAAATCAAAACCTTGCCACTTTCTCCAGGAGTCTATTTGTACTTTGATAAAAAAGACAGGTTGCTCTATGTAGGAAAGGCAAAGACACTAAAAAAACGAGTCTCTTCTTACTTCAATAAAAACCACGACAGCTTCCGTATAAAAACGATGGTGAAGAATATTCACCGCATCGAGCATATAGTGGTAGATACAGAAAGCGATGCGCTTTTACTAGAAAACAGCTTGATTAAAAGTCGCAACCCGCGGTATAACATCATGCTGCGCGATGATAAAACCTACCCGTGGCTGGTGATTAAAAAAGAGCGTTTCCCCAGGGTTTTCCTCACTCGTAAAATGATCAAAGATGGCAGCGAATATTATGGCCCCTATACCAGTGTAAGAACCGTTAGAACTTTACTAGAGTTAGTAAAAACTTTATATCCCATACGTACTTGCACCTATGATTTACAGCAGGATAAGATTAATGAAGGCAAATTTAAATTGTGCTTAGAATACCACATCGGTAATTGCAAGGGTCCTTGCACGGGCTTGCAACATGAAGTGCAATACAACAGAAGTATAGAAGCGATAAGAGGCATTGTAAAAGGAGATTTTAAGGAGGCTGTTTCTTATTTTACAGAGTTGATGCAACAGCACGCTGTGGACATGGAGTTTGAAGAGGCGCAACAATTAAAAGAAAAACTTGAAATTCTTACGAGGTACCAAGCTAAATCCACCGTTGTAAACCCTAACATTTCCAATGTAGATATCTTCACCATTGTAAGTGATGAAGCAGCTGGTTATGTGAATTATATTCAAATCAACCATGGATCTATTACTCGTTCACACACTATGGAGCTTAAAAAGCAGCTGGATGAGAGCGATAAAGAACTTTTAGAACTCGCCATAGTAGAATTGCGCAACCGGTTTGACTCACAATCTACAGAAATCTACACACAGTTTGAAGTAGACCTAGGAGAAAAACTTAAGGTGACTGTCCCTAAACTAGGTGATAAAAAAAGAGTGGTAGACTTGTCAGAACGCAATGCAAAATTCTTTAGACAAGAACAGTTCAAAACGATCAAAATTGTAGATCCAGACCGACATACCAATAGGCTCATGATTCAAATGAAAGCCGATTTACATCTGGATGAAGAACCTAGACACATGGAATGTTTTGATAACTCAAACATTCAAGGAACCAATCCTGTTGCGGCCTGCGTAGTTTTTAAAAACGGCAAACCCAGCAAAAAAGAGTACCGAAATTTCAATATAAAAACGGTTGAAGGACCTGATGACTTTGCCAGTATGGAAGAAGTTGTTTACAGACGTTACAGAAGATTGCTAGAAGAAGACCAACCCTTGCCGCAACTAGTCATCGTAGACGGTGGAAAAGGACAACTTTCTAGCGGTGTTACCGCACTGGAAAGATTAGGGTTAAGAGGTAAAATTCCTATTATAGGTATTGCAAAAAGACTGGAAGAACTGTTTTACCCGGATGATTCTGTACCTTTATACCTTGACAAACGTTCTGAATCCTTAAAAATCATTCAGCAAATGCGTAACGAGGCACACCGTTTTGGTATCACACACCATAGAAATAAACGCAGCAAACAGGCTATTGAAACAGAGCTGGATGAAATCCCTGGTGTAGGAGAAAAAACGGTTGTCGATTTGCTAAAGCACTTTAGAAGCGTCAAACGCGTTAAAACAGCAACCAAAAAAGAGTTAATCGAAATAGTTGGAGTTTCTAAAACTCAAAAGATTTTGGATTTTTATAAAAATGAAGAAAAATAGCATCTTATTATTTTTATTTGTTCTCGCGTTAGTAAAGACAAATTACCTAGAAGCGCAAGAAAAGGAACCTTCTTCACTACCTAAAATAGGACTGGTGCTCTCTGGTGGTGGTGCAAAAGGACTGGCTCACATAGGCACATTAAAAGTTATTGATTCCCTTGGTATTAAAGTGGATTATATTGCAGGCACCAGTATGGGCGCGATAATAGGATCTCTTTATGCATCAGGGTATACAGGAAAGCAACTCGACTCCATATTTAAAACCGTGGATTTTGATAAAATTATATCTGACGAGATCCCGCGCAGTTCAAAAACCTATTATGAACGCAGAAACAACGAGCGCTACGCCGTGACTTTACCTTTCAAAGATTTCAAGGTTAGATTACCATCTTCTTTAAGTAAAGGACAAAATATTTATGACTTCCTTTCTAGATTACTATTTCATGTAAAAGATACCGACAATTTTAAGCTCCTACCTATTCCGTTTCTCTGTATTGCCACAGATATTACGACAGGAAAAGAGGTTGTTCTAGAGAGTGGCTACTTGCCTAAAGCTGTAAATGCTAGTGGTGCATTACCATCTCTTTTTGCTCCTGTACAGATAGATGGCAGGTTACTTATCGATGGTGGTGTTACTGATAATTACCCGATTGATAAATTAAAAGAACGCGGTATGGACATTATCATAGGTGTGGATGTTCAAGACGATTTAAAGTCTCTTAAAGAATTAAATAGTGCCCTAGACATTTTAACGCAAATCAATAATTTTCATACGATCAACGACATGAAGGTTAAAGCTCCTCAAACCGATGTTTATATCGTTCCTGATATAACTACTTTTAACGTCGTATCTTTTGATCAAGGAGAACAACTTATTAAGGAAGGTGAAATTGCGGCTCAGAATAAATCAAAACAGCTGCAGCCTTTAAGCACTCGTAATTACCAAAAACCCGATTTAAAGATAAGTCCTAATGACACTATTTATATTGATCGAATCGATGTATATGGAAATAAAGACTATACAAGATCTTATGTAATTGGAAGGTTTAAAGTCAAAATTCCTGGACTAGTTTCTTACCAAGATTTGAGAAATGGCATCAGCAACCTTCAAGCGACAGATAATTTTGCCAAAATTAATTATGAAGTTTTTACTGATGATAATGGCTCTACTCTAGAAATAGACCTGGTGGAGAGTCAAGTGCGCAACTATTTACGTTTAGGCGTTCATTATGATGAATTGGTGGGCAGTGCAGCGCTGATTAATCTATCCCGGAAGAATTTTCTTTTAGATAACGATATTATTTCGGTAGACTTTATAATCGGAGATAAACTTAGATACAATTTTGACTATTATATTGATAAAGGAAGGTATTGGTCCATAGGATTGCACAGTGAGCACATTGAAGTTGAACACGATGTGAGTGCTTCTTTTGTACAGGAAGTAGGCAACTCTGGCCCTATAGGAGTAAACAGCCTCGAGATCAAATACAACGACTGGACGCAGCAGTTTTTTGTACAAACTAGACTCTACAAATCAATAAACTTCATTGTTGGCGCAGAAATAAAGGCACTCAACATCTTTACAGAAACATTAGAAACCACAGATCCTGATAATAATATTACCGAGTATTCAAACGGCACATTTGGAAGTATATACGGTAAAGTTTTAGTAGATTCCTATGATAACGCACAATTCCCTTCTTCCGGATGGAAAGTAGACGGTGATTTTCATTTGTATCTTTTTAATTCAGAATTTGGAGAACGATTTAGAGAATTCTCCATAGCACAATTAGAAGTAGGTCATGCGCATAGTCTTGGGAATCTAACTCTGAGAGGTAACGCTCATGTTGGAATTACCATCGGCGATGCAGACAACTCTGCTTTAGACTTTACCTTAGGTGGTTACGGTTCTCGTAGAATAAATAACCTGATCTCTTTTTATGGTTATGATTTTATAAGTATCAGCGGTGACACCATGATAAAATTTTTACTAGAAGCAGATTATGAAATTTTTAAAAAGAATCATCTCATTTTCAGTGCTAATATTGCTAATGCTCAAGACGATTTATTTGACCGAAATGACTGGTTTAGTAATGCCCGTTACACAGGTTATGCCATAGGTTATGGTATAGAAACTTTCTTAGGACCAATAGAATTAAAATACAGCTTTACGCCACAAGATAGTGATGGACAAATATTTGTCAACTTAGGCTTTAAATTTTAAAAGCTCTGTTTTCCCGAAAACCATACTATTACCCTTTTCACTGCTTTTTTTGAGACTTTTAACTATTGATCAGTCAAATAAACCGATTAAATCATGGAATGATCTAAAGAATTTACGAAATTTGAATGATTTAACTTTTAACTATGCCTTTCTACCATAAATTGGGTACCATACCGCCCAAAAGACATACACAATTCAGAAAGCCTGATGGCTCGCTTTATTCAGAACAACTGTTTGGAACTATAGGTTTTGACGGTATGTCCACCAACTCTTATCATGTTTATAGACCTACCATGGTTAAAGAGATTAAAGGCCAGTATAGTGTCAAACCAGAAATAGCACTTGAAAATCACATTAAATCCTACCGGCTAAAAGGTTTTCAAATCAAACCGGAAGCAGATTATCTAAAAAGCCGTAAGACCGTATTGATCAATAGTGATGTAGCTATTATTCTTGCAGCGCCACAAGAGTCTACTAAAGACTATTTCTATAAAAATAGTGATGCAGACGAGTTGCTTTTTATCCACAAAGGAACAGGTACTTTGCGCACTCATTTAGGAAATCTAGAATTTAAATACGGTGACTACCTATTGATTCCAAGGGGTATTATTTATAAAATTGACTTTGACACGGCAGATAATAGGCTGTTTATAGTAGAAAGTAGACGTCCTATTTACACTCCTAAAAAATATAGAAACTACTTTGGCCAATTGCTAGAACATTCGCCGTATTGTGAGCGGGACCTGAGAAGACCAGAAACTCTAGAAACACATGATGAGAAAGGTGATTTTTTAATTAAAGTTAAAAAACAAGATGATATTTTTGATATGGTATACGCCTCACATCCATTTGATGTAGTGGGATATGATGGTTATAATTTTCCTTATGCCTTTTCTATTCATGATTTTGAACCTATAACTGGTCGCATCCACCAGCCGCCACCAGTGCATCAAACTTTTGAGACGGATGCTTTTGTGGTATGTAGTTTTGTTCCTAGATTATACGATTATCATCCTAATAGCATTCCCGCACCATATAACCACAGTAATATAGATAGCGATGAGGTTCTTTATTATGTAGACGGTGATTTTATGAGCCGAACGGATATAGAAGCTGGACATATAAGTTTGCATCCCTCAGGAATCCCGCACGGTCCGCATCCAGGTTCTGTTGAAAAAAGCATAGGAAAAACAAAAACTGGAGAACTCGCTGTAATGGTAGATACCTTTAAACCTTTAATGGTTACAAAAGAAGGACTTGAAATTGCTGATGACAGTTACCATAAAAGCTGGTTAGAATAATTTAATAGTGCTCTAAAATTTAACCTTGGAACAAAACAATCCCAATTATAAAAATCAAACGCGGCCGCCCGGAAATTCTGGACAGCAGCAAAATCAAGGGAATTACCAATTCCCCTATCAAGGAGAGAAATTACCAGGAGACCCTAGTGCTATAAGCTTAGGAATTGTTTCCTTGGTTTTACTCTTTATCGGGTGTTTATGTTATGGAATTCCAGCCGTAATTACTTTAATTTTTAGTATCATAGGCTTAGTCATCGCAAATAAAAACCTTAAAACGTATCATGCAGATCCTACTAAATACAGTCAAAGTAGTTTGAAAAGCATTAACATTGGAAAGATTCTAAGCATTATAGGTGTTGCGCTATCTAGTGTAGTCTGTTTGATACTCCTCATAATTGCCCTGTTCTTTGGCAGTATTTTGGCTGCTGCAATGGATGGCGAATTTGATACTTTTAAAGGTTTTGAAAATCAACAAAATGAATCCATTTCTAGTGATAAAGAATCCCCCTCTGAAGAGGAGTGGAAATACGATGATGAAGAAGAACTAGATTCCTTAGAAACAGAAACTGATTCCGTTTTACAAATAGAAGAAATTTCCATTGAAAACGTCATTGAAAAATAAAAGTCGCATGCTATTTAAAAGGATAGATATAACGCCTCATTTACGAGCCATGTGGTAGTATAGGTTAGCCTCACTATTACAATTGCTCGTATTGCTATTCTTTAATTATTCTAAAAAAAACATTATGTCCACCGAAATCAAAAAACTAAAAGACCTACAAAATACAGAATATTCACTTAAAAAACTTTTTAAAGAAGCCGAGGACTTTCTTCCACTTCTAGGAACGGATCATGTAGAACTGTATGTAGGTAATGCAAAACAAAGTGCCCATTTTTATAAAACTGCATTTGGTTTTCAGTCAGAAGCTTATGCGGGCTTAGAAACAGGACTTAAAGACCGAGTTTCTTATGTGCTGAAACAAGGTAAAATCAGATTAGTTTTGACTACGCCTTTATTAAAAGATGGAGCACTTAACGAGCATATCAATCTTCACGGTGATGGCGTAAAAGTTGTTGCTCTTTGGGTAGAGGACGCTAGAAAAGCATTTGAGGAAACTACTAAAAGGGGTGCAAAACCATATTTAGAACCTACAGTAGAAAAAGATGAACATGGTGAAGTTGTAAAAGCTGGAATCTATACCTATGGAGAAACCGTTCATATGTTTATAGAGCGTAAAAATTACAAGGGCATTTTTCTTCCTGGTTTTAAAAAATGGGACTCACATTACAATCCAGAGCCCGTGGGTCTTAAATTTATAGATCACATGGTAGGAAACGTAGGCTGGAATGAAATGAATACGTGGTGTAAATTCTATGGAGAAGTTATGGGGTTTGCGCAAATAATCTCCTTTGCAGACGATGATATTGCGACAGACTACACTGCGCTAATGAGCAAGGTAATGAGTAATGGCAATGGCAGGGTTAAATTCCCAATCAACGAACCAGCTAAAGGAAAGAAAAAATCTCAAATTGAAGAATATTTAGACTTTTACAACGGCCCAGGGGTTCAACACATAGCCGTTGCTACAGATGATATTGTGGCTACAGTTAGTGCCATGAGAGATCGTGGTGTAGAATTTCTCTATGTTCCAGAAGAATATTATGATGATCTTATAGAACGAGTAGGAGAAATAGATGAAGATGTAGAAGTTCTTAAAAAACATGGAATTCTTATAGATAGAGACGAAGAAGGATATTTGCTTCAACTTTTTACTAAAACCGTAGTAGATAGACCCACTATGTTTATAGAAGTGATTCAGCGAAAAGGGGCACAGTCCTTTGGAGTAGGAAACTTTAAAGCATTGTTTGAAGCTATAGAAAGAGAACAAGCTTTACGAGGTACTTTATAATAGATGATAATTCAATACTTATCATTTTGGAATGAACTTTGTAATTAGAATATTGTGGCACTAATTCACAATCAACTCATATATATGAAAAAGGTTATTTTTTTAATGATGTCCGTCTTTGTAACTAGCACTGCTTTTACACCAGGCACCGAATTCACAGAAGCTACACAGCAAGTAGCCTTTGAGGATGGCGAGTGGTTTAAATTTAGAATTCATTACGGTGTTTTTAATGCGAGCTATGCAGAAATGAAAATCGAAAAAGCAAGACTCAAAGGGAAACCTGTCTATCATATCAAAGGAAAAGGGAAGTCTACCGGCTTGCTTCATTTGTTTTTTAAGGTAAATGACAAGTATGAAACGTATATAGATCGTGAAACAGTGAAGCCCTATCGTTTTATTCGTAAAATAGATGAAGGTGGTCACACAAAAAATATCCAGATAGACTTTAATCATGAAGCAGGTACAGCGATTGTCCATGATAAAAAACATAAAGAAAAAACTACTGTTAACATAGAACCATCTACGCAGGACATGATGAGTGCCTTCTATCATTTAAGAAATATGGTAGATATTAAAACTTTAAAATTAGGAGACGAATTTACCTTACCTATGTTTTTTGATAAAGAAAACTTTAATTTTAAACTGAGTTACTTAGGAGAAGAAGAGGTAAAAACAAAATTTGGTAGAGTAGCTTCTCTTAAATTTAGACCCTATGTGCAATCCGGTCGTGTATTTAAAGAAGAAGAAAGCTTAACCGTATGGATTTCAAAAGATGAAAATAAAATACCTTTAAAGATACAGGCAAAACTTGCCGTAGGATCACTTACTGCTGACCTTGAGGCTTTTAAAGGGCTTAAACATTCTTTTAAAATTATCGCAGATTAATACGCGTTTATTCCCCTTGCACTGAGGTGATTGCAGACCATATCGCTTTAAGGTTAATTATAGTTAAGACAGTAGGCCTTAAAATTGATAAAATCGGCTAGGTTCATTACTTTTACATATTGATACCTACACCTAATGTCAGAAGAAATTAGCGCTGAAATTGCCCAGCGAATTAAATTACTTGAAAATAAATTTAAAAACTCCGGTCAGGACATGCTATCCTACCTAGACGGATTGCTTTATGACACTTACACAACGTATTGGGACTACATACGCCTAGACACTTTACTGAGTCTTCAAGTACCTTCTACCGAGTTTCCGGACGAGATGATTTTTATAAGCTATCATCAAATCACAGAGTTATACTTCAAACTTATTATTCATGAGCAGACTCAAATCATTGAAAATAGCCATCTCACAGGAACTTTTTTTACAGAAAAAGTATGGCGCATAAATCGCTATTTTACTGTTCTCATCGACTCTTTTGACGTAATGATAAAAGGAATGGAACGAGAGCAATTTCTTAAATTCAGGATGTCCTTACTTCCTGCAAGTGGTTTTCAAAGTGCCCAATTTAGAATGATAGAGTTTTACAGTACTGATCTAATTCATCTGGTTCATGCTTCTGTTAGATCTGGCTTTCACAAAAGCGAAATGAAAAATACGCCTCTAGAATTATTTGAAAATATCTATTGGAAACAAGGCGGTATTGATATGAATACAGGAGAAAAAACACTCACACTAAAACAGTTTGAAAAACGTTATACGCCTAGATTTATAAGAATCGCAACACAAGTGGAAAATACCAACTTAAATCAGCGTTATTTATCTCTTTCTAAAGAAGAAAAAACACCCGAGCTTCAAGAAGCGTTGCGAACATTAGATCAAAATACAAATATCAATTGGAAACTCGTGCATACAGGGGCTGCTCACCGATATTTGCGTAAAGAAGGAGAAGCCATAAAAGCAACCGGAGGAACGAACTGGAGAGAATTTCTACCACCTAGCTTTCAAAAGATCTCTTTTTTTCCTTCCGTTTGGACAGAGGAAGAACATAAGAATTGGGGAAAGCAATGGGTAGATCACGTTTTAAATATAAAATAAATGACCAAAAGATATTTCATCGTTGGAGTAGCATTAGCTTTAGGCTTTACTTCTTGTAAAAACGATAACGGAACGCAAATCGAAGAGTACGTTGAATCAATACCTGTGGTAATTGAACCGATAATGAAGTACGGTTTTGATCTGAATAAATTCGAGATCATCGCAGACACGGTTGAGAACGGAGCCACATTCAATGACCTTATAATTAGTCATATAGTTGAAGGGCAAAGCGCTTATCTAACTGCAAATAGGCTCAATGAGATTTATGATTTGCGAAGAATACAAGCTGGGAAGCCTTTTAAAATATTGAAAAGAAAAGACAGTCTCGGTACCCCAGAGGTTTTTATTTATGAGCCTACGAAATTAGATTACTTAGTAGTTAACTTTAATGACACCATTGCTGCGTACAGGGATAAACATCCTATTTCATTTAAAAGAAAAACAGCAAGTGGCATTATCAACTCCACTCTATCAGAAGCCATGGCAGACGAGGGTCTCGGACTAACTGCTATTTATGAACTTTCTGACATTTATAGATGGTCTATTGATTTCTTTAAGTTACAAAAAGGAGATCGTTTCAAGATGATCTACAAAGAACGCTACATCAACGACTCTATTTATGCTGGAATAGAAGCTATAGAAGCAGCCGTTTTCGAAACTGATGACACCCCTTTTTATGCCTTTGATTACCTCACTGACTCCATAACTGGCATGAGTGATTATTATGATGATAATGGTAAAACACTTAGAAGTTTTTTCCTGAAAGCTCCTGTGAACTATTCAAGAATATCCTCTCGTTTTACTAAAAGAAGATTCCATCCAGTTCAAAAAAGATGGAAAGCACACAAAGGAACCGATTATGCAGCAGGCTACGGAACTCCTATTGTTGCTACGGCAAATGGAACTGTCACTAAATCTGGCTATACTGGAGGCAATGGTAATTATGTAAAAATAAAACACAGCGGCACCTACTCTACTCAATACCTTCACATGACCAAACGCAAAGTAAAAGTAGGACAGCGTGTAAAACAAGGACAGATTATAGGAACTGTAGGAAGCACAGGACTAGCTACTGGACCTCATGTTTGTTATCGGTTTTGGGTCAATGGAAGACAGGTCGACCCCTACAAACAAAACTTGCCAAGCGCAGAGCCTTTACCTAAAGCAAAAATGAAGGAATACCTTCATTTTGTGGCTCCATTAAAAGAAGAAATAGATCGATTGCCCTTCAAAGAAAGCGACCCTATTATTTAAACCAGCCCCTACCACCAAATTTATTACCCCAGTATCTTTTTAGAATTCCTAATAACATGAAAAACACCAACCCTACTTCTACCGAGGCATGGAAAGCGCTCGCAGATCATTATAAAACTGCAAAAAATTTCAACCTAAAAGAAGCCTTTCAAAATAATCCTGATCGTGCAAAAGAGCTGACCATACATGAAGGAGGTTTTTATGTAGACCTTTCTAAAAACTTGATTCTTAAAGAAACACAACATAAATTAGTGGCCCTCGCTAACGAATGTGATCTTACAGAAGCCATTGAATCCTATTTTAATGGAGAAAAAATAAATGCAACGGAAAATCGTGCTGTTTTACATACCGCACTGAGAACTGACCAGACGCATTCTAAAGTAGGAGAGAATGCAAAGGCAGCTATCGCCAGTAAAGAAAAAATGTTTGCTTTTGTAGACGCAGTGAATAATGGACAAATCACTGCTGCCAATGGAAAGAAGTTTGATACCGTAGTAAATATAGGGATAGGTGGCAGTGACCTTGGACCTGTAATGATTTATGAAGCCATGCAAGCATATAAAAATGAATTAACACTTCATTTTATATCTAACGTAGAAGGCGATCATGTGGAAGAGGTGTTAAAAAAGATCCATCCAGAAACAACATTATTTGTAATTGTTTCTAAATCTTTTGGAACACAGGAAACACTCACGAACTCTACAACCATCAGAAATTGGTTTACGAATAAAGTTAATGCCGCAGCAGTTGCAAAACATTTTATCGCTGTGAGTAGTAATGTGCAAAGAGCTGTAGATTTCGGTATAGATCAAAAAAATATCTTTCCTATGTTTGACTGGGTAGGTGGACGTTTCTCCTTATGGAGCACTGTAGGTATGTCTGTAGCCCTTGGAATAGGATCAAAAAACTTTCAAGGCCTACTCGATGGAGCCCAAGAAATGGATACCCATTTCAAAAACACCTCTTTTGATAAAAATATCCCGGTGCAACTCGCCTTATTAACCATCTGGTACAATAATTTTTTTGAAGCACAGAGTGAAGCGGTAATTCCCTACACACAATACCTACATAGATTTCCAGCTTATCTTCAACAAGCTATCATGGAAAGTAATGGTAAAAGCGCAGACCGTAACGGGAATCGCGTAAATTATGAAACTGGCAATATTGTTTGGGGGGAACCAGGTACCAACTCACAACACGCCTTTTTTCAATTACTCCATCAAGGCACTAAATTGATACCTGCTCATTTTATCGCTTTCGCGAAAGCGAAATACAATCATCCAGATCACCACAATAAGCTTATGGCAAATTTCTTTGCCCAAACAGAAGCTTTGATGAACGGTAAAACTAAAAAAGAGGCTAAAGAAGATTTAACAAATTCTGGAAAGTCAAGTACTGAAATTGAAAAACTAGTTCCTTTCAAAGTATTTGAGGGAAACAAACCTACAACAACCATTCTTATTGATGAGCTTACGCCGCAAAGTCTAGGTAAACTGGTCGCTATGTATGAACACAAGATATTTGTAGAAGGAGTAATTTGGAATATATACAGTTATGATCAATGGGGCGTAGAATTAGGAAAAGTCCTTGCAGACGCAATTCTAAATGACATAGAACACTCAAAGTATGACGGCCATGACTCCAGTACAAAAGCACTTTTACAAAAATTTTACAGTCTAAATAATTAAATTTTTGTTTTTCAGTTAATAAGTGTTAACAAATGCTTTATTTCTTAATGTTAGCTTAATATGGGTTTGGTGTAATTCCATGTACTTTCGCATTTTTAAAACTTAACTCATTCTGAAATGAACAGAAAATTACACTTTTTATTTGCAATTGGGCTTTTCTTAAGCGCCATGACAGTTAGTGCACAGGTTACTACCTCAAGCATAAACGGTCGTATCATGGAAAACATCGATACCGCACAAGAGCCTCTTTTAGGAGCAACCATCGTCGCAGTACATGGTCCTACAGGAACGAATTATGCTACTTCTACCGACATAGAAGGCTATTATCGTATTTCAAACATGCGAGTAGGCGGACCCTACACCATTACTTTTACTTACGTAGGTAAGAGAGAGCAAAAGCTAGAAAACATCTTTCTTCAATTAGGAGAATCGGAAAGAATCAGTATCACCCTAACCGATGAATCTAATGCTCTAGACGCTATAGTAATTAATGCCGTTAGAGATGGTATTTTTGATTCTGGTAAAACAGGAGCTGAAACTAACATTTCTCAGCGCGACATCAATACCATGCCTTCTGTAACGAGAGGAATAGGTGATTTTTTAAGAAAAACTCCTCAAGCTCAAGTTTCTGAGGGTGGAGCGATTTCTATCGCTGGCCAAAACAACCGTTACAACTCTATTTTTATTGATGGTGCGGTAAACAATGACGTTTTTGGTCTTGCTGGTTCTGGTACTAATGGTGGTCAAATAGGTGTGAATCCAATCTCCATCGATGCGATTGAATCTTTTCAAGTAAACGTCGCTCCTTTTGACGTAAGGCAATCAGGTTTTACTGGTGGTGCTATTAACGCCATTACTCGTTCTGGTACGAACGAAGTAAAAGGAAGTGCTTATTTCTATACGCGCAACCAAAACCTTGCTGGAAAAACTCCTGTAGGAATCAGTGAAGATAACCGTGAGAAATTAGATGACTTTACAGCAAATCTTTATGGAGTGCGCGTAGGCGGACCTATCATTAAGGATAAATTGTTTTTCTTTGTAAATGCAGAGGTTCAAAGAGAAGAAGAGCCAAGACCTTTTGAATCTGATATATACAATGGAGACAGCAGTATTGCCGAAATCAATACCTTAAGAGACAACATCATCAACACCTTCAATTACAATCCTGGAGGTTATGAAAACACCATTACAAAGCTGAATAGTGAGAAATTCACCATCAAGTTAGATTATAACCTTGATGACAAGAACACGATCACAGCAAAGCATAACTATGTAAAAGGGGAATCTATTTCTCCAAGCCAAAGTAACAACAGAAACATCAATTTTGCCAACGCAGGTATCTTTTTCCCTTCAGAGACTAATTTCTCTACACTAGAGTGGAATACTACTAACGGTAAAAATTTATCTAACAATTTAATTCTTAGTTACACCTCTGTAAATGACAACCGTGATCCAATTGGAAGTCCGTTTCCAAGAGTACAGATAAATGACGGTGATGGTAGAATTACATTTGGTTCTGAAGCATTTTCAACAGCTAACATTCTAGAACAAAACATATTTACAGTTACCAACAACTTTGAGGTGTCTAAAGGAGCTCACAACATGACTTTCGGAGGTAACTTTGAAAACTATGCCATTAGAAATGTATTTGTAAGACAAAATTATGGTCAATACACATTTGACTCTCTTGCAGATTTCAACACGTATTTTGATAATGATGCTACCAACGACGCTTTGGCAGATTCTTATTTCCATTCCTACTCTTTAGTGGATCCCGCTGGAACTTCTGGAGATGATATTCAAAATGCTGCTGCTGAATTCCAATATTCTCAATTAGGTCTTTACGCACAGGATGAATGGAGTATTACTGGTGACTTCAAATTAACTTACGGGGTACGTTTTGACGTTCCTTTTTGGGAAAATGGAGCGGCAAATGATGATTTCAATAACAGATCAGTAGCCCTACTTGAAGCAGAAGGTTATGATTTAGAAGGCGCACGTGTAGGTAAGAAAATCAAAAGTCAAATACACGTTTCTCCTCGTGCAGGTTTTAACTGGGATGTAAATGGTAGCGGTAAAACGCAAATTCGTGGTGGTCTAGGAATTTTTACTTCTAGAGTTCCTTTAGTATGGCCAGGTGGAATCTATAACAACAATGGACTGAGTGTAGGGGAAGCTAATGCATTTGGCAGCCAAACTTTTGTTGCAGATCCTAATAACCAACCATTAAACGGTTCTCCTGCTCCTGGAAGTAATGCTGTAGGTGGACAAATAGATATCTTTGCTCCAGACTTCAAATTACCACAAGTAATGAAGTACAACATCGGTATTGATCAAAAAACAAATATTTGGGGATTGATTGTAGGTGCAGATTTCTTGTACAACGATAACATCAACAATGTGTTCTATCAAAACGTAAACCTTGCACAATCAACAGAATCATTGAACAACGCTGATGGGCGTCCATTCTATGATCGTGGTGATGAAATAGATGATACTTACTCTAGAGTTATATTAGCAACTAACACTAACGAAGGATGGTCTTATAACGGTACATTTACGGTTAGTAAGCCTTTTGAAAATGGTTTTGGTGGTCAGGTTTCTTACTCTTATGGACAAGGTAAATCTGTCTTTGAAGGTACTTCTTCACAAAACAGTTCTCAATGGAGAGGTGTAGCAACTGTTAATGGTAAGAATACTGCTGGTGTAGGTAATTCAGAATTTGCATTTGGACATAGAGTTTCTGCTAACGCTTCTTATGAAATAAAGTGGAATGAGAACCTTAAAACTACTTTTGGTATGTTCTACAATGGACAACAAGGTGGTACGCTCAACTATATTTATCAAGGAAGAGACCTCTTAAATGATGACTCTAATGATAACGCGTTGTTTTACATCCCAAGAGACGCAAGCGAAATCAACTTAGTGGACAACAATGGTATTACTGCTGCTGACCAGTGGGCAGCTCTTGATGCTTACATAGACAGCAACGATTATTTAAACGAGCGTCGTGGTGATTATGCAGAACGTAACGGAGATCGCGGACCATGGAATCACATCGTTGATTTAAAGGTTCTTCAAGATTTCAGCTTGAACTTTAATGATAAGGAACATACCTTCCAACTATCTCTAGACGTATTTAACTTCTTCAACTTCTTGAACAAAGATTGGGGAGAGCAAAGATTTATTAGTTCTAACGTAGGTATTGTAGAGGTAGAAAGAAATGGAGTAGATCCAGAATTCTCTTTCAACCCTAACTTTGCTGAAGGACTTGAGATTATTGATGACGCAGGTACTCGCTCTTCCAGATGGCAAATGCAAGTAGGTCTTAGATATATCTTTAACTAAGAGTTACTTTCAACATAATTTCAAGAACCCTACTCAAAACGAGTAGGGTTCTTTGTTTTTGAAGTATTTTTGACCTAAATAATTTGACATGTACGACGTATTAAAATCAGCGCACTCTGGATGGGCATACCTTCTTTTACTAGTTCTAGCCGTTGCCACCATAAATTCAATTATTGGCTTTGTAGGCAAGAAAGAATTCGGTAATAAAGACTTTAGTCTAGCACTTGTGGGCCTCATAGTAACACACATACAGTTGCTCATAGGTATTGTATTGTATTTCACTCCACAAAATTTGGGGAGGTGGGAAGGATTTGAAATGAGCAACTCTGCTATAAGGTTGCTATTGATAGAACACCCTTTGGTAATGATCATTGCTGTAACCTTGCTTACTATAGGTTACTCAAAACACAAAAAGAAAATCGTTAGTAAGGGTAAATTTAAGATGTTGGCAATTTTTTATACGTTGGCATTTCTAGCTGTTGTATCTAGGCTACCTTGGTCACAGTGGCTGTAGGAATGCTTTACCGCTACTTTCGCGAAAGCATACCAAACACAAACGCCTCGATCATTAATTTGATCGAGGCGTTTTTATGATTCCTATTTTGTGTCATTCAACTAAAAAAGAATTGTGATTTCAAAATATATAAGCCTGGTGATCCATATTCTTATTACACCTCTACGGAAACCGGCATAATCGCATTCAGTATATCATAAACACGATCTACCGTGCGCACATTCTCTACGGTAAGTAACAATCGCAACCCAGCACGTGTTTGCTTTTCTTTCATTCTCAAAATCTTTGGATTGTTCTGTACTGCTTTGAGTACTCTGGAGAACGATTCACTTTGATAGAAACCACTTTTCTGGTCAGAAATAAAATATCCTACAAACTTCCCTTCTTTCATCACAATCTTCTCTAAACCTAATCGCGTAGCCACCCACTTGATTCTAACACTAGTTAAAAGATTCTCAGCTTCCTCGGGCAGCTCTCCAAATCGATCTGTAAGCTCCCTCTTATAGGTGTCTAAACCTTTTTCATCTTGTACCTCATTGAGCTTTGAATAGAGCACAAGTCGCTCTGAAATAGAATTGATATAATCATCTGGAAAAAGCAATTCAAAATCAGAGTCTACAGTTACGTCAGTTACATGCTTCTTCTCTACATTATTTGTCTCATAAAGATCTGCAAACTCATTTTCCTTTAACTCTGTGATAGCTTCACTTAGGATTTTTTGATACGTATCAAAACCGATCTCATTGATAAAACCGCTTTGTTCTCCACCCAAAATATCTCCAGAACCCCTTATTTCTAAATCTTTCATCGCAATATTAAAACCACTTCCTAAATCTGAAAACATTTCTAAGGCTTGAATGCGCTTTCTGGCGTCTTCTGTCATCACTTCATAGGGTGGCGTTATAAAGTAACAAAATGCTTTCTTATTGCTCCGACCTACCCGTCCGCGCATTTGGTGCAAGTCTGACAGTCCGAAGTTGTTAGCACTATTGATGAAAATGGTATTGGCATTAGGAACATCCAGACCACTTTCAATAATGGTGGTAGAAACCAGTACATCAAACTCTCCGTTGATAAAGTCCAGCATCAAGTTTTCTAGCTTCTTTCCTTCCATCTGTCCGTGTCCTATTCCTATTTTAGCATCTGGAACAGATCGTTGTATCATCCCGGCAACTTCTTTGATGTTTTCAATGCGATTGTGTACAAAAAACACCTGACCACCACGAGAGATTTCATAACTAATGGCGTCCCGTATCGTTTCTTCACTAAAACGCACCACTTTAGTCTCTACAGGATGTCGGTTAGGCGGCGGCGTTTTAATCACACTTAAATCACGGGCTGCCATCAATGAGAATTGTAACGTTCGCGGGATAGGGGTCGCTGTAAGTGTAAGCGTGTCTATGTTTTCTTTAAGCGTTTTGAGTTTGTCCTTTACCGCCACGCCAAATTTCTGTTCTTCATCAATAATTAGCAAGCCTAAATCTTTAAAAACTATAGATTTACTAACCAATTGATGCGTCCCGATGACGATATCTATAGAACCGTTTTCTAATCCTTCGAGCACTACTTTGCGTTCCTTAGTGGTTCTAAATCTATTCAGATAATCCACTTTAACAGGAAGGTCTGCAAGGCGTTCTTTAAAAGTTCTCGCATGCTGAAAAGCAAGGATCGTTGTAGGCACAAGAATGGCTACCTGTTTTCCATTTACCGCTGCTTTAAAAGCGGCTCTTATAGCCACTTCTGTCTTTCCAAAACCTACATCCCCACAAACCAATCGGTCCATAGGGCGATCGCTTTCCATATCTTTTTTTACATCATCCGTAGCGGTAATTTGATCTGGAGTATCTTCATAAATAAAGCTAGCTTCGAGCTCGTTTTGTAGATAACCATCTGGAGCATACTGAAATCCTTTTTGCGCACGACGTTTTGCATAGAGTTTGATCAAGTCAAAAGCAATTTGCTTTACTCTGGTCTTGGTTTTTGCCTTTAGCTTTTTCCAAGCTGGACTGCCTAACTTATATACCTTAGGCGGCTTTCCATCCTTACTGCTGTATCGAGTGATCTTGTGTAACGAGTGAATGGAAACGTACAAAATATCGCGCTCCCCATAAACCAACTTGATCGCTTCCTGTTTTTTACCATTTACATCAATCTTTTGCAGCCCACCAAATTTGCCAATTCCATGGTCGATATGCGTCACATAGTCTCCTATAACTAACGTATTGAGTTCTTTTAAAGTAATTGCCTGCTTTTTTGCGTAACCATTCTTTAAATTAAACTTGTGGTAGCGGTCAAATATTTGATGATCTGTGTAACAGACCAATCGCAAATCATGACTGATAAAACCCCGATACAACGGCATCACAAGGGTTTCATACTGCACCTCTGTCTTCATATCCTCAAAAATGTCATGAAAACGTTTTGCCTGCTGTTCACTGCTGCAAAACAGATAATTGTAATAACCATCCGCTTCATTTTCCTTCAAATTTTCAATAAGCATATCAAATTGCTTATTAAAAGATGGTTGCGGCGATGTTTTGTAGACCACTACTCCATTACCTGTGGTAAACTCTATATGATTGTATTCTTTAAGCTGGGATTTCATCAGCTTGCTATCACTAAATATTTGCTGAGGCAATAACTGCCTCACCTCACCTTGTAATTGATTGTATGCATCTTCTGCTTTCGCGAAAAGCAAATCCACACGACCGTACAATACATCCACATTCATCGTAAAAATGACCGTGTTATTAGAAAGGTACTTTAAAAAGGTCTCCCGAGTTTCGTCAGACTGTTGATGTTCCACATTTGGAATAATAGAGATCTTTTTAGTCTGTTCTTTTGAGAGTTGCGTTTCTACATCAAAAACACGGATGGAATCGATTTCATTTCCAAAAAACTCTATGCGATACGGCTCATCATTTGAGAAAGAAAATACATCCAAAATACCACCACGAACAGAAAACTCTCCTGGATCTGTTACAAAATCAACACGCTTAAATTTATATTCAAACAGCACCTCATTTGCAAATTCAATAGAAATCTGATCCCCTACTGCAATTTTCAGTGTGTTTTTTTCTAACTCTTTACGAGTGACTACTTTCTCAAAGAGCGCATCTGGATAAGTGACAATAACAGCGGGCTTCTTACGCGAATTAATTCTGTTGAGAACCTCAGCACGCAAGAGAACATTGGCATTATCTGTTTCTTCAATCTGATAAGGCCGTCGGTAACTTCCTGGATAAAACAGCACGTTATCCTCACCGATCATTTTCTCCAAATCGTTCAAATGAAACGCGGCTTCTTCTTTATCGTTACAAACAAGCATAAAAGGCTTATCAGTATCTTTAAAAACAGCATTAAGCACCATGGAAATCGAACTTCCTTTAAGTCCGCTTATTGTTGCAGACCCCTGGGACTGTGCAACAATTTTTCTCAAGATTTGCGTTTGTGCAGCCTTTGAGAATTGGTTTAGAATAGTAGTAAAACTCATATTAGATGAACAAAGATACGTCGTGAATATAGCCTAACGAGAATATTGAGATTTCTTTAATAATAGATGCCTTTAAGATGAGGAATACCTGTGCAAAAATAACTTTATTGTGGCTTGAAATAAAAAATATAGAGCATCAATTAGAAGCTTTTCATTCCATCAATTTTTTAAAAGGATTTGTCTTAAAATTTCTAGCACCATGAATAGCTATAACTAGGGTTAAAATACTGGCGAGAATAATGGCTAGATAGGCAATTTGATTCGTCGCGAGCTTACTTATTCCATCCATAGGCGTTCTAAACCTGCTAAATATTGCCACAAGCGCCCAAACTCCTACTAATGCAAATTCTCTCATATTGCGATAAATAACCATTCCTAGATTCACCAGAAAGGCAACAAAAATCATAAGCAAAGTGATGTAAACTTGAGTCGTAACAGCAATATCATAAGTACCGTTTAACCAGGCGGCAATATTTGCTATGGTAGCAACACTTATCCAGCCAGAATACAAAGACAGCGGCCACCATACAAAAGCAATGATAGGGAAAGGAGCATCCCATATTTCCATATCAAGCTGTCGCACACACATTAACAAACAGAATAAAATTCCTAGCATCATCACTACAGAAGCTGCAATATGCTCATCCAGCCACAACGCAACCCATAAACCACAAAATATATTTGCTGCTAGAAACCAAGTACTGGTTGTTTGTATAAAATCTGTTTTGTAATTCTTCTTCTCTGCCTGGTGGCTTTTGGAAAAAGAAACATATACCCCGTAAATTCCAAAAACTAATAACATCACGAAAATAATTCCCCAAATAGAAAAGGCATAAGAAGCTGGAGTAAATAAATTATCATACTCAGCACTAAGTTCTCCTACGCTTTTGCCATTGTAGTTTCCTGTGTTAGCGTATCCATTCCAGACAATAAGAATGAGGACACTTAATAAATTTAAAATGGAAGTGGTTTTTCTAGACATTTGATAAAGATAGGTAGTTCTTACAGTAATCATTGAGCTCTAATTAAAATTAAGGCCTGTTTTCAAGCTTTTATAAAAAAATGTGAGTTCGCAACCTCTATTTATTCAACGCATCGCGGTCCTATTTGCCCTTATTTTTCCGACGCCAACACAGATACTTGGTCACTGCGCAAACCTGAATAAAGGTTGTTTGTTTCACGATACCTGATAGTGATGGGAAGAATATACACTTCAAAAAACATTCGGATGGCTCTAGCAGCTCTCACCTAAATTTGGAATTAAAATAGGATTCCGTATCTCAATAAAAATGCGTATCAAGATCCCAGATAAAACAAGAACGAGAACGAGATTTATTTAACCCCTGAGAGCAACGCTGAAAATCACAGAAACATATAAGAACGGATGCTATTCTCGTATTAAAATTTTAGGATCGAATTTTCTGGAATTTTGGAATAACAGACCTGACTAAATTAATTTTGAGTTAGCTGCCAAGCGCTACTGATCTACAGCTTTGAGGCAGCGACTATTACAGCTCAACTGCTAATCAACCTGCCTTTGACAAGTGGAATTTACAGAAAAACAGGAATGCACTAGTGAGCCATTAGAAGGTATGGATATACATCCTAATTGCCCTTCCATAAAAGCCTTTCCCAATAAAGGAAGTCACTCTATGGAACACTTCGACAAGCTAGCACAGATACATACAGAAAAATAAAAACATCTTATTCAAGTTCTTTTAAGCTCTACAACCTCATCATCTGCAATGACAAAAATTCTATTTCCATTTTTAGGTTTTAAAGAGTAGGTTCCTGTAAAATCGCCAAAAGCAGGTAATATCATGCCGTATTCCGTGCAGAAAAAACAAGATAATTTTAATTTTTGCCTTCCTAAACCTTGAAGTTTTACCGATGGATGAATGTGACCAGCGATGTTGTATTTCCCTTCTATTTCTTCTGGATGATGAGTGAGAAATAAATCCCCCATGTGAAGTACGTCGTAAGTTTTCATTCCTAGACGCTCAAAAGAGTCTCTAGAAATGACATCATGATTTCCCATGATAAGGGCAATCTCTATTTCTTGAAAGCCCATCCACTGCTCAAAAAAGTGCCACTCGGCATTTTTGTAGGAATGAAATAAATCCCCTAAAAACCATAATCTTGAGGGCTGAAACTCTGCAATAATTTGATTGAGCTTATCAAACTCTCTATCATCTGCCTGCGCAGGAACAGCCATACCATGTTTTCTAAAATGAGCACTTTTACCTAAGTGAACATCTGCTAGAAGTATGACATCTTGCTCTACCCAATAACACGCGCCACTAGGATGTAATTGAAAGGTTTGATCTGTGAGTTTAACTTCTAATGCCAACTTGCAGGATGCTTATTAATGGTGATTAAAAGTTTATTGTTTATGAATAAATGGGCATTGCGCTTTCGCAAAAGCTTTAACAATATACTCAAAGCGTTTAGGTTTTTAGAGAATTCAGCAGATTTATTTTTTCTTTTATCTCTGCAATACATATAAAACCACCAAAAGTAAATAAAAAGGTTTATTCTTTTTAAAAGAGGGCGTACTTCTCCCTATTTCTCCCAAGTGAAATCTTTAAAAGCTGCATCTACTGGTGTATTTGCAATATGATTTGTGTAATTGGTAATTACTTTTTGTGACACCCCTAGAATAATTTCTAATACTTGTTGCTCCTTATAGCCTGCTGTATAAAATTCTTTTAAGTCCTCAGGCGTCACATTACCACGCGTTCGAATAACTGCTAATGTCAAAGTACGCAACGCTTCTAACTTAGGGTTTTCTAATACGGTCTCATTGCGCAAGGCTTCTATAATTGTATCATCTACTTTCATCATTTTGGCGATACCAGTGTGTGCGGGTACACAATAATGACAGGCATGTTCTACGTTTATTGACTGCCATACAACAGTTAATTCTTCTGCATCAAATGAAGTATTTGTAAATAACTTGTTCAGTGTTTGATAAGCAGTTAAAAGTTGCGGAGAACCAGCCAAAATTCCGTGAATATTAGGGATCATTCCAAATGATTTTTCAGCTTGGACTAATATCTCTTTACTTTTTTCGGGAGCTGTTTCAATAGTGTGTATTTTTAAAGTTGTCATAATTATTTATTTTATTGTTGATATTCGTTTTAATGAAACAATCGTTTAGTCACGTTGCGAAAAACAGTTAAATGTTTAAGAAAGTCATTTCAATATAATCTTCTGTTTCCTTCTTACTATTTAGTCTAGATGCTGCGGCTAAACCGTGCTTTGCTAATAATAAAAAATTAGTTTGTTTTTGTATACACATATTATTTTTAGTGTTTTCCTTCTCTAATTTTTCTATTAATATTTCTTTTATTTGAGTTACAAAAGAAGACATTTGCTCTCTTATTAGTTCGTCTTCGCCTTTAGAAAACTCATACTATGTATTTGTGATGAAGCATCCTTTTTGAGTACTTCCTTTAAAATCTGCAGCTACAGAATCGTAAAAAAACTTTTTAATATCTGCTACACCGTTTGTTGCATTTTTAAATTTCTCTAGAATAACGCTAACTTTTAATTTGTAACATTTTAGGCTCTCAATAAAAAGCCCGTGCTTATTTCCAAAACTAGCATATATTGAAAACTTGTTTATGCCCATTTCTTTTTCAAGCATTTGCATGGATGTTGTTTCATAGCCATTGCACCAAAATAGCTGCATTGCTTTTTCAACAACTTCGTTTTCGTTATATTCTTTTTTTCTGGCCATTAATAGTTTAACCATTTACAAAGCTAAACAAGCGTTTAGTAAAAGTAAAAGACTTTGTTTTCCTTATGCTTTTTTTAACATTAAAGTTATTTTGAAGGTAATGTTTACCCGAGTGATAACAAAAGTTAGATTTCTTAACAAAGCAGTATGTAACCATTAATAACAGAGCTATTTTGCTATTTAAAAAATTCTTTAGATTTTCCCGTAAACATCCATTTCAACTAAAGACATCTTTTCCTTTCTTTTTTGATTATCTCTCTAGGTATTTTAAACCTATTGATGAATTTCTTATTCGTTCTTTCTAAAAAGGTTTTCCAAATTTACACCAATGAAGCGCGCGTTAGGTTACGTACTCTGACGCAGGGAAAAGGAAAAAGAAACTGTTAAAAATTGCGGGATCTAGGTGTTTTGAGTAGGTACACAACTGTTTAAAAAGCATACCTTAATGCAAAAATTAGATTGCGTCCAGCAGCGGCAATTCCAGAAGAATAGGTTCGGTATCGCTGGTCGGTTATATTTTCTAAAATTGCAGTAGCGGTTAAACCTTCGTTTATTTTATAACTGGACCGTATATTAACCGTGTACCAACTAGGTGAGTAGGGATCTCCATTTCGGTCCTGTGCATATAAGTATGGACGTACCTGCTGGCTAGGGGCTAGATCATTAAACTCGAACTGACCGTTAAACATGACAAATGTGTCTAACTGAAGCTTATCGTTTTGATAAACTGCATGAAAATCACCAAAACTTGGGGATACATGTCTAACAGCAACTTTAGAACCGTCTATTTCTTCCTGTTCACCTTGGAGCCAGTTGTAATGACCGTAGATTTTCAAATGGTCATTGAATTCGTATTGAACGCCTATTTCTACGCCATAAACAATGGCACTTTCTGCATTTTGAATCGCTTGCACTTGGCTTAACTCTCCTTGATACAGGATTATATCCTGACCATTAAGTTGGAAATCCCTAGGTACTAAGGCATCTTTCAGATACGTATAATAAGTAGCTAGATCAAAGGTGAATTTATCATTGATACGTTTTTTTATGCCTATTTCTGTATTGTAAGAGTACTCTGATTCTAGATCTGGATTAGGTACGATTACCGTTCCTGGACTGGGATCAAAAATTTTACCTATATCATCCACATTAGGCGCTCTAAATGCAGTGCTGAAGTTTGCTCTTAGCTCCCAGGTATCATCGGGAAGATAGGTTGCTCCAAGGGCTCCGGTTAGTGCTCCTGTACTAAGATGTACTTCCTCAAATGGAAAATTAAAAAACTGGTCTCGAAACTGCGCATCTAACCAGATATGATTGTACCGCAAACCAGACTGAATGGTTAATTTACGATTTAGTCTCCATTGATAATTTGCATAAGCAGCTAGCGACCTCCAAGAAGAACCATCTGGATACCTACTTGCAGCAGCTTCCCGTTCTTCTAAATCTATATCAAAGACACTACCTATAGAACCTACTCGATTATCAAGAAATTCGGCCCCATAAAATAGCACATTATTCTCTCGATTACGTCTTTCGAAATCAATAGAAGTGGTATGAACATCTACTTGTTCTTTACTTTGAAAGAGTTTTACCTCCTGAAACGAACGATTGTTGCGACTTTCTTCAAATTTTTGATACGACTGAGAAAATATCATTTTATCATACCATTTTCCATTACCGCGATGTATTGCTTTAGCATTTGCCATAAACCATTTTTGAGGCCCATAATACCATTGAGCAAAACGCGGATCACCCGTATCATTAAATCTGGTTAGTACATCGTATCTAGAATAGTTTCCCGTTGCCGTATAAATCAACCCAAGATCAAATTCCCAACTCTGATTGAGCTTGTATCTGAATTTTTGCAACAAGTTAATTTGATCGTAACCAGTAGGTATCTGTTTTTCTGGATTATTGGTGTCAACCATTACATCCTGGCCATTCGTTCTATCTACATATTGATTTCTTAAGTATTCATCTGGACCATGAGAACCCATTTTTAAATCTCCGAAGGAGTTGATACTAATACTAGTTGCAGCGGCAAATTTATTTGTGCCGTAATTAAAATCCAGATGAGCTGTATTTTCATTATTTGCAGTTGCATACCTCATCAACGCGTTTCCTGAAAACACCGTAGAATCTTGAGTAAATTGAGGTTTCTTAGTGTAAAAATTCATGACCCCACCTATGGCATCGCTTCCATAAACAACGCTTCCCGGACCTAAAATAACTTCCGTATGATCGATACTTAACGGGTCAATTGAAATAACATTTTGAAGGTTACCACCCCTAAAAATAGCATTGTTCATGCGCACACCATCCACGGTAATCAATAATCTATTAGTTGAAAAACCTCTTATCAAGGGACTCCCGCCACCTTGCTGGGATTTTTGAACATACACCTGACCAGACTGCTGTAATAAATCTGCACTGGTCTGTGGATTATTACTGAGCACATCGTGTACGTTTTGCGAGATAATTTTTTGAGGAATATCTTGTAAACGTTGTTCAAACTTAGATGCAGAAATAACAACGGGATTTATTTTTTCTGATCGAGGCGTCATTAAAATTTGATGAGCAAAACTTCTTATTTCTTTCTTATCTATCGCATAAGTTTCAAAAGCCATACTTTGAAAATAGATGCGATCCGAATTTGAAAATTTATCTAAGGAAACTTGGCCTTCAAAATCTGTGATATTACTAACGCTTTTATCCTTATTGTACACAGCGACAGAAACTAACTTCTCCTTAGTAACTTTGTTTAAAACTGTAACGGTTTGTGCAGTAGTAAAAAAACTTAAAAAAATAAAGAATATAGAGGCTAATTTTACTTGTCGAAAAGTTGCTTTAATATCGATAACGAATTGGGTTTTTTGAACGTTTGCAAATGTATCTGAAAATACGCAACGACCAAATTTAATAGGCTATTGCGATCTTCTCGATTCATTTTTATTTCATGTATGCTATCAAAATTCGTGCCTATGAACTCTTTTAGTTGCTCACTTTCTACATTTGTTAGATGATGTGGCTGCAAACCGTTTTCGTCAAAATTGCCGTTAAGCATATTAAAGTAGGTAAACTGTTTGGTCGCCCCATCTGGTTGAAAGCCTAAAAAGCTAGTCATATCTAATAGCGTTTTTATAGAAAAGTTTGCTACGTGATCTGATTGATCAAGGTATTGAAAAACAGAAGATAAGTACTCAAAAAGCTCCTCATCTGGCTGTTGCTCTGTAAGTAATTGAGTCAAAATTTCCGAAAAAAATAGGGTGATGCTACTTTTAACAATATCCGTATAAATATTTTGATAAGGAAAAGTAACTCGTGCCTCTTTGATGTACTCTAAAGTCCCTTTTCCTTTATACTGGGTTTCTATTTCCAGTTGTGTGAGTGGTTGAAAAAAAGATGTGCGCAATTTACCTTTTCTAGATTTACGAATTCCTTTAAGGATAAATGACTGAGTACCTAATTCTCGTGTGTACAGTCTTGCAATAAGATCTGACTCGCTATATTTTATGGCTGACAAGACTATCGCTGGAGTTCTAACAAGCATTTATCTAACGATCATCAATTTAGAAACGGTAGTTTCAATATTATCATTAGTAGAAATAAAGAGAAAGTAAACACCTGAGGCTACTTTACGACCAGAAAAACTTCTGGTATCCCAAGGAATGCTCCCTCCTTGAGAAACTGCTTCATACACTAAGTTCCCTTCTATGTCCGTTATTTTTACTCTTGCTCTATCCGTTAAACCATCGATGGTCACATTACCCTCAAATCCAGGGCGGACTGGATTAGGAAATGCTCGAACACTTTCTAAATTGTCTTCTGGCTTGCTAGATCGTTCTCCTTGAAAAGCAACAATACCTTTATCTGTTGCAAAATATATTTTTCCTGATGATTCATCTATGGAAATATCATTAACAGCATTAGTAGGTAAAGGAGAGTTATCTGTTGTAAATTGAAAAATAGTTTCTCTTCCAGAAGGAGAAAATAAGAATGCTCCAGAACTGGCTGTAGCTACCCATTTATTATTATTCCCATCTATTTCAATATCCAGTACTGCTTCATCAGCGAGTAATTCTCTTGGAATTCCATTAGTGTCTTCTATAATTATAGACCTTGCGTCGCTAGGGTTTTCTGTAAACATACTGTTGGGATTAAAAAGAACCCTCAATCCCAAATTGGAGCCTATCCATAGTTGTCCATTAAGGTCAAGTCTTAAAGATGCTACATAATTGTTTATTAGGTTATTATCCACATTAAATGATAGCGCCTGGGATGTCTCGGGATCAAAACCCACTAATCCTATACTTGTTGTGCCATAAATAATATTACCCTCTTGTGTAACGACAATTTTTGTAGCACTTTGAGCGACATTAGTTATTTCATCACTGAGGTCAAAAGCTGTCCACTGACCTGACGGAGTCCTTTTATGAAGAGAAAAATCAGATAGACTCTGCACAACCCATAAGTTCCCACTTCTGTCAAATGTAGAATTAGATATCCTATAGAATATACCTGGCGGAGGGGCATTTGAATCTACCGTTGGGAATAATGAGCTATTAAACTGTTCAAATCTTGTAACCGCTGATTCATCGACAAACTGCACAACACCGTCCTGCATAGAACTTAAAAACACCTCATTGGGATCATTAGGATTAACTGTAATTGAGGATATACTCTGAGCATTTAAAACGTCATTAAAACTATAATTCACCCAGCTTTCTTCTTCCCTAAAATAACTAATACCTAAACGTTCTAGCGGAAACGGATTATAGAACACATCGTGATTACCGTACCCTACCCAAAGTTCGCCTGGTGAACTAGATATAGAAAATGCAGCATTACGAGAGGGCCCATCTGCAACTATAAAATCAAAGTCAGTCTGATCTTGGATATTAATTCTGATCATACCTGCAGCTTCTGTACCTGCGTACAAGATGGTACCTCTTACAATTCCCGCAGTATAATTATAAGAAGTACCGCCAATATCATCGAGAAGATAAATTTGATTTAATGTCCTGTCATAAATATAAATAGCCTCTCTTGATGTGAATGTTATAAAATCACTAGTAGCATGAGCATCTCTTATAGCTTGCGGCAAGCGTATACCTGTACTTGCAAATGTACCCGAAGTAGTATTTAACTCGGCGAGAAACCTACCTACCGTAACCGCAAACAGCCTATTATCAAAAGTGATTACCTCTGTCCATATATCTATATTTATTTGATTCCAGTTCATAAAATCTATAAGAAATGGATCTGCAATAGGAGCTCTTCTCATACCACTATTTGCATCTAGAGTTGCCGCATAGAGAAAGCCATCAAATATCTCGATGGAAGCAACTGGTACTTGAATTCCATTATCCCCTATAAAATAAGTATCATCAAACTCTAGTCTTTCTAAATTATAAATCGCTATTCCAAAATCTGTAGCCATATAAATAAGGTCACCGCTTTCAATGAACTCATTGATTCTTTTATCAACTGGTGAAATAGACTGTTTATCTTTTATGGCCACTACATCATTAACTTGTCCATCTTGATCAACAATTTGTAGCAATCCATTTTCATAACCTATAATTAAAGCAGATTTATCTTCGCTGTAATGAATCTGACTTATCTCATCGCCACTGAGTCCGTTTACAGTAGTTAAGGTGGTGAAGCTTCTAGAATTGAGGTCATAGATAAACACAGCATTTTCACTCGCAGCATACACTGCCGTAGAGGATTCTTCAATATCTACAATAGTAGTAAACGAGAATAGTCCTTCCCAAGAGCCTGTGAAATCTTGAGCAGCTGTAATGTTGCCTGCGAGTAAAATAAAAAGAAGTGCTTTTTTCATATAACTAGAACGTATCCATCTATATTATATGATGAATCAAGCAAAAATAGACTTAATTTAAGGCAATAAAAAACCTCTGTAGATTTTACAGAGGTTCTATGTGGTTATTCATTTCGCTTTCGCGAAAGCGAAACTTACTTCATACCAACTATATTAGACAATTCCTTGGGCCAGCATAGCATCTGCTACTTTTACAAAACCTGCAATATTTGCACCTTTTACATAGTCTACAAATCCATCACTATCTTTTCCATACGTTACACACGCCTCGTGGATATCATTCATGATACTGTAAAGCTTGCTGTCCACTTCCTCTGCAGTCCAGCTGTATCGCATAGAGTTTTGAGACATCTCAAGACCAGAAGTGGCGACGCCACCTGCGTTAGACGCTTTTCCTGGAGCAAAAAGAATTTTACTGTGAATAAAATGCTCCACCGCTTCCGGAGTACAAGGCATATTTGCTCCTTCACTTATGCATATGCAGCCGTTTGAAACTAGTGCTTTAGCTTCGTCACCATCCAACTCATTTTGAGTGGCACATGGCAATGCTATATCACATTTTACCGACCATGGGCGTTCTCCCTCATGATAAGTGGCACTTGAATAGGTATCAACATACTCAGAAATACGACCACGTCTATTATTTTTTAAATCCATTATAAAGGCGAGTTTAGCTTCGTCGATTCCTTGTTCATCGTGTATGTATCCACCAGAATCTGACATGGTAATAACGATACCTCCTACTTGAAGTATCTTTTCTGCAGAAAATTGTGCTACATTACCTGATCCAGATATTACTACTTTTTTGCCTTTGATATCTTGACCACGTGTTTTTAACATGTTTTGAGCAAAATATACATTACCGTACCCTGTTGCTTCTGGACGGATTAAAGAACCACCATAAGAGCGTCCTTTACCAGTAAGAATACCAGTAAATTCATTTCTTAATTTTTTGTAGTAACCAAAAAGATATCCTATCTCACGTCCACCTACTCCTATATCTCCAGCAGGTATATCGGTATCTGATCCGATTATACGTTGTAACTCCACCATAAATGACTGGCAAAAACGCATTACTTCACGATCCGTTTTTCCTTTAGGATTAAAATCAGCTCCACCTTTACCGCCACCCATAGGTAATGTAGTAAGGCTATTTTTAAATACTTGCTCAAAGGCAAGAAACTTGAGAATACTTAAGTTTACAGATGGATGAAATCTCAAACCACCTTTATAGGGTCCAATAGCACTGTTCATCTGTATGCGATATCCTCGATTTACATGAACCTCACCACTATCATCTGTCCATGGGACACGAAACATAGTAACACGCTCGGGCTCTGCCATTCTTTCTAGCAGTTTATCAGACTGGTATTGTTTATTTTCTTCGATGAAGGGTATAACGGCTTCAGCAACTTCTTCTACTGCTTGAATAAATTCTGGCTCGTTAGGGTTCTTCTTTTTTATCAAATCGATAAAATCTTGGATGTTTTTTTCCATTATCTTTAATTTGTTCCTTTAAGAAAACGTTTTCGTTAGTTGTGCAAATATAATATTATACGTTGATGGTTGTTTTTTTTTACCAATAAATTATGTCAGAAAAGCTGACGGTCCCCATAGCAATCAGGATGAATGGAACGATCCTCTATTCCTAAGCTTATTATCCCTAATGTTTAGTAGTTGTATAAAATACATTTCGGTATATTTGTAAGTATCACAATGTACTAAATACTTATGAGACACTCACATAAACAAGTCACTACGGTTTTATTTTTTCTTACAATGATGACGGTTAGTAATGCACAATTGGGATTTTCACATGAGTTAGGTTTTATTACTGGTCCAGTAGCTTTTCAAAGTGACTACGGGGAGCGCTATGACTTTGATACTAACTCAGGAAACGTAGGAATAGGCATAGGATTGCTTCATTATATGAATTTCGCTTACAGGGCAGACTGTAATTGTTATTCAGCAGATAAATATTGGAATGATCATTTTAAAATACGAAGTGAAATTAACTATCACGTCACTACACTCAACCATTTAGGTACAGAAGCAGATGAATTATCCTTAGGTGGTTTACAATTAAGATCTATGCAAGGTAAAGCAAGGGTTTTTGAAGCTGGAGCTCAAGTAGAATGGTATCCTTTGAGCATAAGAGACTTTCAAGAGGGAAGCCCTAAAATAGCTCCCTATATAGGTTTTGGTGCACATTATGTAAATTACAGACCAGAAGCAACAAGCACTTTAGGCCCTCTAGGAAACCCAATAACAACTTTTCCCACTTTTATAGACCAGATTGATACTTCTCAAGGAAGTGCTATAGCTCTTGTAGCAGATTTGGGATTTAGGTATAAAATAAGTCCTTTAAGCGATATTTTGATCTCTTCTAAATGGCATTATTATATGGACAGCAACTTTGTAGATGGCTTAAGTCCCAATAATTTGAATAACAGATCAAATGACTCGATATGGTGGTTTAATGTAGGTTATATTTTCTATCTATAACTTTCATTTTTTTTAGTTAAACCTGCGTGTTTTAGAATTTAGTGCTGCCGAATTTTAATCCTGTAATCCTATTTCTTCTAAGGGATCCCAATAGGTTTCTTTAAGGTTTTTTATTTGATCCTCTTTGATAATTACACCTTCATTTTCTAACAATTGCTGCATTAAATTTGTTCCAGGAAAATGGTGCTTTCCTGTAAGAAGTCCATTGCGATTTACGACTCTATGAGCTGGTATTTCTGGATCGTTATGTGATGCGTTCATAGCGTACCCAACAGCTCTACTGCTCCTAGGAGTGCCTAGAACTTTTGCAATCCCTCCATAACTCGTCACTCTCCCGTATGGAATTTGCTTGACTACTTTGTAAACCCTTAAAAAAAAATCGCTAGAGCTCATCCGTAAATTCTAAAAATGGTAAATATGGCAATTAATAAGGTGAGACCACCTAAAATATAATTGATCTTACGAGCAAAAGTATTGCTGTCAAATCCAAATTTCTTTACATACTTAATGTAGGCTAATAACATCATAAAGGTACCAACAGAAGCACCTAAAATAAAAAGATGCGCCATAGGATAGGTAAATTCAAACAAACCTCTACCAGCAAGAAAGGAACTGAAGCCTATGTAAAAGGGAATTGGAAAAATATTCAGTACGGATAAGATGATGCCTTGAGCAAATAATTTTACTGCTGACTTATCAATCTTCTTGACCTGTGGAGTACCAGAATCTAATGCTGCTCGTATAAAAAAGAAAATAGAAAGTCCTATAAAAGCAATCACTGCAAACTGCTCAAGAAGCAATAAATTATCTGGGCTGTCATTTAATAATTTTGAAAAAAACACACCTATATAAACCTGCCCTATTACAACTATTGCAGCTCCAAGCGCAAAAACCATCGCGGCTTTCTGACTTTGTTTTACACTTATTTTGGCCGCCGTAAGGTTCAATAAACCAGGAGGAATAACACCCACAAAGCCTATAATAATACCAAATAATAAATGTGAAAATACGGCCATTAATGAAGTCTAAACTTGATGTAGGTAATTGCCTTGCCAATTTCTAGGTATTGCTTTTCATAAAATGTTTGCGTTGCTGTAACTTCGTCTGGTGACTCCGTATTTGAATAAACATCATGATGTGCGTATAAAATTTCTTCCCCTCTACCTTGCAGTAATCCGAGCGTATAACCGTGCATGAACTCAGAATCTGTTTTAAGATTCACAATTCCATTTGGCTGCAATATGCGTTTGTACTTTACTAAAAACTCTGGATTGGTCATCCTGTGCTTAGTACGCTTGTACTTCATTTGAGGATCTGGAAATGTGATCCATATTTCTTGTATTTCTGATTCTGCAAAAGCAGCATCTACCAGCTCAATCTGTGTCCTCATAAAAGCAACATTGTTAAGCCCTTCTTCTAAAGCTGTTTTTGCTCCACGCCAAAAGCGAGCCCCTTGTATATCAATACCTATAAAATTTCGATTGGGATATTTTCGAGCTAGCGCAACCGTATATTCTCCTTTTCCACAACCTAGCTCTAAAGTAATGGGATGATCATTTCCGAAAAACTCATTCCACTTTCCCTGATACTTAAAATGAGATACAACTTCTTCGCGGGCAGGTTGGATGACGTTTTTAAACGTTGCGTTTTCGTTAAATCGTTTGAGTTTGTTTTTACTTCCCAATACAATTATTTAAAGGTTAATTAATGTCTACAAATATACCTGATTACAAAGTCATTGTATATTTACTGTATGCAAAAATCCAAAAACATTTTGGTTGCTCCCTTAAATTGGGGTTTAGGACACGCCACTAGGTGCATCCCAATTATTAATGCAATTATAGAAAATGGGGACAGGCCTATTATTGCAAGCGACGGCCAGGCACTTGCCTTGTTAAGGAAAGAATTTGAAAAGGAAGAGTTTATTGAACTTCCATCTTATGGTATAGAATATGGGGAGGATGGACAAAATCTAAAACTTAAAATGCTTAAGGATTCTCCTAAAATCTGGATGGCAATACGCAACGAACATAAAATGCTCCATAGTATTATTTTAAAACACCAGATTGCAGGCATCATATCTGACAATAGATTAGGGCTTTACAGCAACATAGTTCCTTCTGTGATTATTACTCACCAACTTCAAGTACTATCCGGAAACACGACTTGGCTCAGCACGCAGTTGCACTTACATTATATAAAAAAATACGACTACTGCTGGATTCCAGATGTAGAAGGATTAGAAAGCCTCTCCGGCAAGTTGTCCCAGAATGACGATTATGAAATTGAGAAAGTATATTTGGGCCCTCTTTCTAGATTTAAGAACACAAATAATTATCAAAAAAAATACGACTTAATGATATTGCTCTCTGGTCCTGAGCCACAAAGAAACATTTTAGAAAAAAAATTATTGGAAGAAGTAAAAAGATACACAGGCGAAGTATTGTTTATAGCTGGTAAAATTGAAAAGGAACAACGTTTCCTAAAAAAAGGACTGCTTACCTATTATAATTATCTATCTACAGATGGATTACAAAAAGCATTGGATCGCAGTGAAGTTATATTGTGCAGGAGCGGCTATACCACGATCATGGATTTACAAAAAATGAACAAAAAAGCATTTTTTATCCCTACACCTGGGCAATTTGAACAAGAGTACTTAGCTCAATTGTTAGATCAAAAAGGAATTGTCCCACAGGCATCTCAGATAGATTTTAAAATAGAGATGCTATCTCAAATCATTAATTATAAAGGCTTAGGAAGCATTCAAATCTTTACGACCTCTATATCTTCTGTTCTTAGAGAAACTTTTTCTAACGTAAATGAAAACTCAGAGCCTATTCCTAACTCGCTGTCAACATAAACGCGCTCCCCGTGTGCTTCAACAATATGTTTTACGATTGCAAGGCCTAACCCAGAGCCACCTTCTTTACGAGATCCTGTTCTATCCACTCTAAAGAAACGTTCAAATAATCGGGAAATAAATTCCGGTTTTATTCCCTCGCCGTTATCAGTGACACGCACAATGACTTTATTATTAATAAGATCTTCTATAGCAACTTCTGTAGTCCCATTTTGCTTACCATATTTAATAGAATTCATAATAAGATTTGCCACGACTTGTAATATCCTTTCTTGATCTGCATTTACCACAATATTTTTATCGTAGTTCATATCAAAAACTAGAGAGATATTTTTCTTTGACGCCTTCATTTCAAATTGATCAAAAACTTGCTTCACCAAATTAATAATATCAAAATTTTCTTTATCAAGACTCATATCTCCTACCTCAAGTCTGGTAATCATATCCATATCTTTCACAATATAGGTAAGACGCTCTACTCCTTTCTGAGCACGTTCCAAGTATTTCTTTCGTATGACTTTATCTTTATGAGCGCCGTCAATTAAAGTGTCGATATATCCTTGAACCGTAAATAAAGGTGTTTTCAATTCATGAGATATGTTCCCTAGAAACTCTTTTCGGTAATTCTCTCGTATTTGTAAGGTTTCTATTTCTGTTTTTTTAATTCTAGCAAATCGTTCTACTTGTTGCTTTAGGGTGCGCATGTCTGTAGCCACCTCACGGTCCTCAAAATTACTAGATTCTAAAAGAGAAACATCTTCATAAATACGCGCTATACGTCTATATATAAAACGTTTTACACGATATTGTATGATAGAAAAACACAGTATAAAACTCGCAACAGAAATTGCTATGACCATATAAAAAGGTATCGATACCTGATCCAAAAAGGACAAAGAAAGAAACATTATAAATAACAGCAGCGTTATATAGACTGATGACCTGATTGCAAATCTGTAGCTGTTTTTCTGTGGCGCTGTATTATTTGACATACTTATAGCCTACACCTTTGACAGTTTTAAAGCTATCATCTCCCAATTTCTCTCGCAATTTTCTAATATGAACGTCGATAGTACGTCCACCTACTATAACCTCATTACCCCAAACTGTGTCCAAAATTTCTTCTCTCTTAAACACTTTTCCCGGCTTTGATGTTAATAAAAAAAGCAGCTCAAATTCTTTGCGAGGTAAAATCATCTCTTCCTTCTTATAAATGATTTTATATTGATCTCTGTCTATTACTAAATCTCCCAATTTTATAATATTTGAAGTTTCAGAAATTGTGTTTTCTTTGCGTCTTAAAAGCGATTTTACTTTAGAAACTAAAACACGTGGCTTTACTGGCTTAGTGATGTAGTCATCTGCTCCTGCGTCAAAACCAGCGATCATGGAATAGTCTTCACCTCTGGCTGTAAAAAAAGTGATCACCGTACCGTCTAATTCTGACATTTTACGCATTTTCTCACATGCCTCAATGCCATCCATTACGGGCATCATTACATCTAAAATAATAAGATCTGGCTTCTTCTTTTTAGCTTTTCTAATGGCTTCCTCACCATTTTCGGCAGTATACACTTGGTACCCTTCGTTTTTCAGATTATAACTCACTATCTCTAGAATATCTGGCTCATCGTCTACGAGTAGAATTTTAGCTTTGGCGTCTTTCATTTCTTCTTGCATATACTTAAAGTGCTAATTTAATAAGATAGTTGGGTAATGATTTTAAATTCATGTTAGCTTTAGGTTAACTCCATGTTTAAAAAAATAAAGTTAAGAAAATAATTTGTGTTGTTCTCGCTTTCGCGAAAGCCGAATGCACAAAAATATAAAATTAAGTATAAAACCTTAATTACCAAT
>NZ_JBLIGN010000003.1:0-78858 GCF_047636915.1 Nonlabens sp.
GCCGCTGAGTTGGGAAGAAAGTTATACCAGTGGTGATAAAATCCCATATGGGGCTTATGTACTCTACAATCAGCTGGAGGATCTTTTTGAACAAGAAGTAGAAAGTATAAAAGTCGATCCGGTTAGCTTTTTGAAAAACCATCAAGAAGAAACAAATACCAATTATATATTTATTAATAATTACTTAGCATTTGATAAAACAGAGATGGATTACATTATGGAGTTTGCAGAACGCGGCAACAAGGTTTTTGTCTCCACACAAAGTATTACGGGTGTTTCAGGTGATTCTTTAAAGTTAGAATCCAACAAGTACTATAGCTACTACAAGGAAGACACAGTAAGAGTCAGATTGAATAATCCGTTGTTTGAAAACCGCAGTTATATTTATCAAAAAGGGAGCAGTTACCGCCATTTTGTAAGTTACGATACCATTAGAACCACAGTATTAGGTGAGGTACTGCCGTTTGAACCTGTTAAGGGATACCTTAAAAGTGTTTTAGGAGAGAAATTCGACTTAGATAAAGATTCTACCAAAACGATTCTTAAAAAGACTATTGAAAAGTCTAAATCAAGACAGGTCCCACAAGCTAATTTTATAGAGTTAAAAGTGGGAGATGGAGCGATTTATTACCACTTAAACCCTATCGCTTTCACTAATTATTACCTGCTACAAGAAGGTAAAGAGCAATATGTAAGTGAGGTTTTTTCATATCTCAATGACGGTCCAGTTTACTTTGATGATTATGGTAAATCTGGCAGGCGAGTAGTTTCTTCTCCCATGAGGTTTATACTGACTAATGCGGCTTTGAAATGGTCGTGGTACATCACCTTAGGAGCGATACTCTTGTATTTTGTTTTTAAGGCTAAACGAGAACAGCGCGCCATTGCTGTGGTAAAGCCATTAGAAAATAGCACTGTAGAATTCACCAAAACCATAGGAAATCTTTATTTTCAAAGTGGTGATGTGTCCGGGATTATACATAAAAAGATCAGTTTTTTCCAACAAAAATTAAGATCAAAATACTTTGTAAACACAGAACACATGGATGAGGTCTTTATCAAACGTCTGGCTGTTAAATCTGGTGTTTCACAAGAACAAACTAAAGAAATTATAGAATATATCAATCAATTGCGCAAGAAATCTGTGCATAGTGACTACGAATTAAAACAACTCAATAAAAGGATTGAAGCCTTTTTTAAAGACTAGGAAATGGAAGATAATAATAACAACCTGAATACGCCGCAAGATAATCCGCAGAGCCAGCCATTATCGCAGCCTGCGCAAGAACAATTGATTCAAAAATCGGAACAAGTACCAGCAGAAGATCCTGCTATGTCCCTAGAGTTCAAAAATAGATTGGATTTGAATCATTTAAGTGCAGCGGTATATAAAATCAAAACTGAATTGCGCAAAGTGATCGTAGGACAGGAAGAAATGATAGATTTATTGATCGTTTCTATACTGGCAGATGGACATTCTTTAATTGAAGGAGTTCCTGGTGTTGCAAAAACGGTAACTGCAAAGTTACTGGCCAAAACGATGGATGTAGATTTTTCACGTATCCAGTTCACACCAGATTTGATGCCTTCAGATATTTTGGGCACCTCTATTTTCTCGATGAAAAATAATGAGTTTGAATTCAAGCCAGGACCTATATTCTCTAATATTATATTGATCGATGAGATCAACCGTGCGCCAGCCAAAACACAGGCAGCACTATTTGAAGCCATGGCAGAGCGACAAGTCACTATTGACGGTAAAGAATACCAATTGAATGCACCATTTTTAGTCTTTGCTACACAAAACCCCGTGGAACAAGAAGGAACATACAGGCTTCCAGAAGCGCAATTAGACCGTTTTTTGTTTAAGATTAATGTGGGTTATCCTGACCTAGAGGAAGAGATCCAGATTTTAACAGATCATCACGCACGTAAAAACACCGATGCAGAATCTACGGTAAACGCTGTGTTGACTGCAGATGAGATTGCCACCTATCAAAGAACGGTTAAAGAGATAGTCATAGAGGACAACTTGATCAAATACATTGCAAGAATTATCTTAGATACCCGTAATAATCCTAATCTTTATTTAGGAGCTTCACCACGTGCCTCTATTGCAATTATGAATGGTTCAAAAGCGTATGCTGCTATTATGGGTCGTGATTTTGTGACACCAGATGATATTAAATACATCGCCACTGCGGTAATGCGTCATAGAATAATACTCACTCCAGAGAGAGAGATGGAAGGACTGACGGCAGACAGAGCGGTAGCACAAATTTTAGAAAACATAGAGATTCCTAGATAGTGAATAAATTTTTTAAAAGCCTTTATCTGCAACAACGCCTATTTATCGCACTGGGAATCCTAGTTGTGTTATTTGTCTTCGCGTTCTTTTTTGAGCGATTGATAGATTACTTGATACTAGGGTTGTTCACAGTGATAGGCTTGCTTATTTTAGATATCTTGTTTTTATATAGAACAAAGAACGCGATCAAAGCAAGCCGTAATTTGCCTGACAAGTTATCTAATGGAGATAAAAACCCGCTAGAAATACTGGTGACTAATCTATACAATACAGCTGTTTACGTAAAAATTATTGATGAACTTCCGGTTCAGTTTCAAGAGCGGGATTTTGAGATGAAGGACATCATACAGAGTGAGGCTTCCAGAACATTCTCATATGCTATAAGACCCACAGAAAGAGGGGAGTATCATTTTGGTGGGTTACAAATTTTTGCAAGTTCTACTTTGGGTTTTGCGCAACGCAAATTTTCTTTTAATCAAGATGCTATGGTGCCTAATTATCCGTCTTTTTTGCAGTTGCGCAAGTATGAGTTGATGGCATTTACGAACAAGCTGCGAGATTATGGTCTTAAAAAGATCAGAAGAATAGGGCATACCATGGAATTTGAACAAATCAAAGATCATGTTCAAGGAGATGATGTGCGCAATATCAACTGGAAAGCGAGTGCCAAGCGTAACCAGCTCATGATCAATCAGTACCAGGATGAAAAATCACAACCCGTATATTCTGTAATTGATAAGGGTAGGGTAATGAAAATGCCTTTTGAAGGATTGAAATTAGTAGATTATGCGATTAATTCAACATTGGTAATTTCTAACATTGCTTTAAAGAAAGGGGATAAGGCAGGAATGTTTAGTTTTTCTGATAAGGTATCTAATCAAGTTATGGCTCAAAAACGAGCTTCTCAAATGAATCTGATTCTAGAAACATTGTATAATTTGGATACGGATTTTAAGGAAAGTGATTTTGCCAGGTTGTATATAGATGTTAAAAGATCCATTACACAACGTAGTCTGTTATTGTTGTATACTAATTTTGAAACAATGGATGCCTTGCACAGACAGCTTCCATATCTACAAGCAATAGCAAAAAACCATTTATTGGTAGTTATATTTTTTGAAAATACGGAACTTAAGGAACTGGTAAAACAGCCTGCCGTATCCACACAAGAAATTTATCAAAAAACGATTGCTGAGAAGTTTCTTTACGAGAAAAAATTAATTGTTAACGAACTTAATAAATACGGTATTCAGACCATACTGACGGAGCCAGAACAGTTAACCGTAAACACGATCAACAAATACCTAGAAATTAAAGCACGTGGTCTTTTGTAAAGAAAATCTAAAATTCAGCTGTATTTTTTTAATGATCGCTATAAGGATTATCTGAAATCGATATTTCTATTTTGATTGCTGGTGGCTTTGGCTATTTTCTTTGTTGAGGGGTTAGACAAAATAGCAGGAAATTATATTTTTACGTCCTGTACATTAGTATGATTTTATATGCTTCTCATACTGTATTCCATTTTTAAACCTGCGAGAAAAAATGCATTCCATCGGGTTAAAAAAGACGAGTTTAATATTATTATTAGTGGTAAAAGTTAGAAGTAGATTCTTATTTTTTATTGGAATACTACATAGAGAATAACACATTATGTATCATACGCATCAATAGAGTAGATACATTTCTTTTGGACTATTTAAGAGACAACACTTAAAAAAATGCTACGTCTTATAGAAACACAGCATAATAACAGGAAGTGAATCATGCTTCTGCACGTAATTGATTCTTAAGTATATGAAGCTCTATTTTAAGTGATAATATTAAATAATGAAGTTTGTTGTTTTACTCACATGCTCCAATACCAGTGTAAAATCATTGTTTCATTAAAGAGCAATGCCTTATTTATGGCTTTTGTAGGTTCTCGACATCTACTTCGTGCGATTTATAGCCATATTCTATTAAAAAGAATTGGATTTAATTTTAAAAGGCAAAATATTTTGCAGCTTAAATTTTAATCTTATTCATTTGTTAAGGTTCAATTGTTTTTGGTTAAACTGTTCTAAGGAGATTTAAAAAGCCGTAAACAGTATTAGTCCACAGCTTTTTTCTTGTTTTAATTTTACACTATCCAATACATAAATGGTCTTATTTATCTTGCAATGCAAAAACTCTTTTTAATAAGTCTGTACTTCTAGCGCTTACTTTATTGCGTATTTCTATTTCTTCTTGAGAAATCATCTTAAAAACTCCTTTAAGAGCTTCTTGAGTAACATAATCGGTTAAGTCCGGATTTACCGAATTGGTAAAAGGGATGTTGTTGTATTTTGTGATGGCTTTACCCCATAAATCTGTAGCTCCTACTTTTCCTAAGCTATTCTGAATCACTGGAGAGAACTTTGCATAAAGAGCTTGCTGTGTTTTACTTTCAAGGTAAGAAGTAACAGCACGTTGATCTCCTAGAAGAATATTTTCGGCATCATTAAAGCTGATCTCTCTTACTGCATCTACAAATATAGGCAGGGCTTCTTTAGTAGCATCTTCTGCAGCACGATTGAGTAATTTAAGTCCTTTGTCAGCAACACTGCTCAGGCCTATTTTTCTTAAACCACGGTCTACTTTTTGTAATTCTTCTGGAAGTAAAATTTTAACGAGATCATTTTTATAGAAACCATCTTGCCCCATTAGCTTATTTACTTCTTTGTCAATTCCTTGCTTTAATGCCTGCCTTAGGCCACTAACTATTTCTAATTGAGATAGTGCACTATCATTTTTTGGTAAATTATTTACGATTTCTTGCAAGCTGCCGCAGCTGCTCAAAGTAATCATAGCCACCAGTATAAAGGTAATTTTTTTCATGGAAAAATATTTGTTCAAAGATATAAGAAAGGGGCATTATTAAAAGGAATGTAAAATCAGGATGAAATTCGTATAAAATTTGCTCTTGTGGGAGCATTAAAAACTTCTCGTGAAACACATCTTCTTTACTTTTTATCTCATTATTTTTCACAAGTAGCTACACTATGCAGTGACTTGCAGGTAGAATAGATAGTCAATCGGTTGTCTTAAATAAAACACTACTTACTGGGCGCTATGAAAATCAAATTTTTGATGATTTAGAAAATAGTTTGTGGAATGACCTTTGCTTGCATAATTCTAAAAAGTACATGAGGTATCTGAAGGCAATCAAGTCTTTATGGAATATACGGAAGAAAAAGAAATTAAAGTAGCATTGTATCCATACAACTTACTTCTAGATTCTATGATTCTAATAGGGAAACCTAAAGACAACTATTTTGTTATTAGAAAAGGAAGTCATTTTTTCACTTTAATTGTGATCATATTTTCGGTGACTGAGAAGACAATTTTAAGAAATGACACAAATGCAGATCTTCTGTTAGCTCAAGGAAGATCAAGTAACACTATGTTTTTAGAAAGTGATTGGGGTGACGAAGGGGGAACCATTAAAGCAACCTATATGAGGCTGTGAGAAACAAGACCTAATTAAATAAAGCAATTATTGTAATAAAAAGCGCAGCATTAAGAAATCACAATTTCTTAATGCCGCGCAAATTAGTGTCTTTAGTAAAGAGTGTTTACAGATCCAATCTGTAAATTATGTCAAACCCTACAAAAATACTGCTGTCAAATTCATTATTCAAACGAATTCTATCATCGCCACCTACTGCTACAGTAAGTATTTGTGCACCTACGGTATCACCTGTATTATACCAGCCATAATCTGTGGTGTCTAGACCGGCTTTTGCGCGCAAAATAAGTTGGTCGTTTAACATGGAATAACCAGCATAAAAACCAAATCTAATGGACTCTTCTTGAACATAAGTATCCAAAACGTCACCACCCATATTGTATGATTTTATAGAGGTACGCAAATCGGCTCCTAAACTGAACTTTTTAGTCAAGCTATAGTTTGCTTCCATTCTAATGGGGAATGCAGCATCAATGTAAAATTTACTGTCAGGAGTCCTGTAGTACACTCCTAACAATGGTGTGATGATCGCACCAAATTCTTCAGAAGAGCTGTATAAACCGTACTTCGTTCTAAATCTGTTTTTATGACGGTATTCTAATAAGGCAATAGCACCAAATTGAAAATCGGCTCCACCCAAATCTTCAAAGTTAGAAGCGATTTTAGGAAGTAATAGATAGGTTCCAGTCCAGTTTGAGGAGTGAGAAATTTTTGCTCCTAGGTTAATTCTGGTCATGGTTAGACTTTCACTAGATGTTTCAGCTGTGAGACTTAAACCCGTATTCTCTACGGTAATACCAGTAATAAGAATCGTCTTATCATTTATAGGTGTAGGGTAGAGAAATTCAAAATTAAAATTGGTGATATTAGTTTCATGTACTGCATTATCTCCTTCTAATGTTTCCATAGAAGTGTTAGAAACATTTAAACGAGCGAGATCTAAATAGTTTTGAGCAGATGCAAAACCAAAACCAAAAAGGATGACTACTAAGTAAATTTGATATTTCATGAGGTTGTTTTTATTTATTAAGTAAAAATATACCACTATGATTATTTATTTTACATTTTTTTCAATTTTTATAGGTTTTTTATCAAAATAAATCTAAAACCAATAAAGTCTCTAACCCAGACAGGTCAAAGACTTTATTAAAAAAGGAAATTCCAATCTATTGATCAATAGAACCCATTACCTTTTGAGCAAACGCATTTGCTGCTTCAATACCACTCATTCCTTGAGCTACATTGTTATGCACTTCAAGAGCTCCACAGATATTAGTGATTAATTCCCCTACCACATCCATTTCTTCTTCCGTCACAGATCTGTGTTCTGAAAAACTTTCTAAAACTTCTAAAGTAGTTTCTAAAGCTTCTGCGCTAGCATTTTTTTGTAAATGTCTAATTACTGGTAACTTCATGTACTAACTCTTTAAGGTTTTCAAATTTATTAGTTTGCGCTTGGTTCACAAAGGCACCGTTTTTAAAAGTAGCAAAAGTGGGTAGATTATCCACGGTTGCTAATTTTCGGGATTCTGGAAACTTCTCAGCATCGGCCAGAATAAAAACAGTTTTTTCATTTTCTGAAGCTAGTTTCTTAAACTTAGGTTTCATCACGCGACAGTTGCCGCACCAAGTAGCCATATATTGTACTACAACCGTATCGTTGTTTGCAACGATCTCTTGTAGATTGTCTTGATCTAATGTTTGCATTTTTTATAGTATTAAGTACGAAGTAGTAAGTTTTAAGTAACTTTACCATCAAGTGGTTGCACTTAAAACTTAATACCAGGCACTAGATTTAGTTTTTAGAAAGGTACTCAGCAGTAGCATTGCGATTTGCACCCATTGCTTCTTTACCTTCTTCCCAGTTTGCAGGACATACCTCACCATTTTTCTGTACGTGGGTATAGGCATCTATCATTCTAAGGAATTCGTTTACATTTCTTCCTACAGGCATGTGGTTGACTCCTTCATGAAATACAGTTCCTTCTTCATCAATAAGATAGGTAGCTCTATAAGTTACATTATCACCTACAAGAATATGATCTTCTAATTCGTCATTATATTCTAATTCTGCATCTAGAATATCTAGAGAGGCAGCAAGATTACGGTTTGAATCTGCAAGTATGTCATAAGTAACACCTTCGATTCCTCCGTTGTCTTTTGCCGTGTTTAACCATGCAAAGTGTACTTCTGGAGTATCACAAGAAGCACCTATAACAATGGTGTTTCTTTTTTCAAATTCCCCTAAAGCTTCTTGAAAAGCGTGAAGCTCGGTAGGGCATACGAATGTGAAATCTTTTGGGTACCAAAATAAAAGTACTTTTTTACCTTTATTCTTAGCTTCTTCAAATACATTTAATTTGAATGTATCTCCCATTTCATTCATTGCATCTACATTGAGATTTGGAAATTGTTTGCCTACTATAGCCATTTTTTATTATTTAAAAGTTAGTCTTTTTTTGAGACTGCGAAAGTAATGTCTGCTTTCGCGAAAGCGGAACAATTTCTATTTGATTAACATATGTTACGATAGATTAAAACTATTTAAGTAAACCTTAATAATAGTTTGTGTTGATGAATAAGGTGTTGCGAATTAAAACAAAACATAATCAGTCAAGATATTACGGCCAGCTATGTAAACCTGACTATAATATTTGACACAAAAAAAGAAGTATTTGGAAAGGATGATCAAATCCGTTCCAGCAAATTAAAAACAGCAAACGCATTTCTATGAGCTGAAGAAAATTAAGCGTCTTTTAAGATGATATAGAAGCCGCAGAAGGAAGGCTTGAAATAAGGAAGGAATAAGTATCATTAAGAAATCTCTAGTTGGACTATATTAAATTTTAACATACCAAAAAGAGGCAGATACTTATGCGGTTCTTTTTTCAGATAAGGCAGAGGATACTCTGGATTATAGCTGAGATTTTATCAAAGGAGGTGTTTTTGTTGTAGGATACTTTGGCCATTATTTATTTTGATTCAAGCAGTTATTTCTGGAGTTAAACAGCATATAAAGAGGGGGTAACCGTGATTTTTTTTTAAATAATCCTGATACCCAATGTAGTGGAATAGGGATTATTCAAACTTTTTTTATCAAGCTGAATTGGATCCAGCATTTGCTGGTATCTTTCTTGGTATCTAATGGAATCTTCATAGGAGTGAATAAATCAATAAAATTTTATCGTGTATCCTTACTCCTCTGGCTTGATCTCATTCAAATCTGTATTTTTACTTGCGGCATATTGATAACCGCTTTCCCACCACATTTTCATTTTTTCTTTTTTAAAAACAAGCGAATTTGTCGTTAAGACCGTAGGTGTATAGTAGAGGTTGATAATGGCGTCCTGCTTATTAGCCACATATTTCCCTATGGTAATGTTTTGCTTCTCAATTCGGTCCATCATGAATTCATGTAAATTAGAGAGTAGTGAGAACACATTTCTTGAAGGCATCTTATTATAAAAAGCAACCTCTGTTTCTAGGATGATTACATCTACCTCAGTGGCACCTCTATCCAGGGCTGCTTTGATAGGCACCATACTACCGAAACCTCCGTCGGCATATTCACAACCATTTTTTCTAACAAGACTCATAAACGGAATATAATTACAGGACACCCAGATCCAATCTAGAAAATCTTCATAATCAAAATCATTGATGGATTTGTATTCAGTTTCATTTAAAGAAATATTAGAAACAGTAACGACAACATCCTTAGAGCTATGTTTAAGTTCTAGAAATTCTTTTTCAGAAAGAGTATTCTTCATTAGTTTTCTAAGGTTTTTACTTTCGCCAAAGGTTTTAGATCCTCTTAAAAAATTACGCAATACCTTAAAGTGATTGATACTTATTTGCTCTTGACCGTATTTGTCTTTCTTGACTAAAAATGGACGGCGATTGAAAATGGAAGACTGATTGACATTGGTATATACTTCTTTGATCTTAGCTATTTTGTTTAATGCAAGATGCGAAATAAGGAGACTTCCCGTAGAAGTACCTATATACAAATCATATTCATGCCCCAATTCTTCTTGAAGATATTGGGCTACTCCACCTGCAAAAGCGCCTTTGCTGCCTCCGCCAGAAATAACAAGAGCTCTCATATAAATTGGTATTACTTATTGTTAGATTCTAAAAGTAAACTATCGTAAATAGTAGTTCTAATTTCTGAGCAGCTTATGTATCCATCGGCATAACCTGAGTCATCGTATTTTCTCGTTATCAAACTATTATTCTTCATGTCTTTGCGGGACTCACCATCTTTTATGCCTTTTTTAATTTGAGTTTTTAAATCGGTTAACACGTTACTATCGTCTGTTAGTTCTTTACAGGTGGCAAGTGTTCCACGTCCAGTAAAGATTTTAGTTTTTTCGTTTATGTTGGTCAATATCTGTTTTTGTGCGGCAATGTATCGAGTAATTGATCCGCCAGATGGTAAATCAATATACGGATAGCGGCCGTTAAAAAAAATACCACCCATGTGTACGAGGTTACTTTTAGTAAGGTAAACAAAGCTACCTCCTTCTTTATGTGTGTTGTGTAAGTGAATAATGAGGTTTATGTCAATTAGAAAATTGACGGGACGATCCGTAAGATCGCTTAGGATCTTTTTTATCTTTTTGCTCCAAGAAGCATAGTGCGAACCTATCATCACTACTTTATCCTTAGAAGTCCGAATCAATACATTACCTCCAGATTCTTTTAGCATATGCGCCTGATCAGTCGCTTTAATAGTTATAATTTCTACACTTTCAAACCGATCTTGAGCCTTAGAGAGTAACGCTGTTGTAAAAGCGAGTGTAAAAAGTAATTGTATCATTATTTTTTATGGATAGGTAATGGGAAGTTATTTAAAAAAGAGTTGCTTTATAATGGTGAGGGACCTTCTTTTAAAGTGCTCATGGCAGGTTCTTTTTCAACTAATTGCTTGATTTTAATGGAAAATGCAGCAAAAAGAAGGGTCATAAAAGGAGATAGCCAGTTGAAAACCGCATATATAAAGTAATCTGCAACACCAACTCCTAAAACACTAGATTGGTATGCGCCACAAGTATTCCAAGGAATTAGAACAGAGGTAACGGTACCCGCGTCTTCCAAGGTTCTACTTAAGTTTTCTGGTGCTAATCCTTTATCTTTATAGGCATCTTTAAACATTTTTCCAGGTATAACGATAGCCAAGTATTGATCAGAAGCTATAATGTTCAATCCTAAACAACTGATTACCGTAGTTGCAAATAATCCAAAAGCGGATGATGCTATAGATAGCAATACTTTAGTGATTTTAGCCAAAGCGCCAATAGCGTCCATAATGCCTCCAAATACCATGGCGGCAATAATCAATAAAATAGTCCATATCATCCCAATGATTCCTCCAGAGGAGAAAAGTTCATTTAGTTTTTCATTGTCTGTTTGAATCTGAGTATCGGTGAAAATAGAGGTGACTACGGCGTCTATTTTTGAACTATCTAAATTATTTAAAACCTCAGGCTGAAAAATAAAAGCAAAAATTATTGCCATGACAACACCCGAGCCCAATGCTATTAATGGATTTGTTTTAAATAAAACTAAGGCTACTACGATTAGAGGAACTAAAAACAGCCAAGGTGTGATATGAAATGTTGTGTCAATAGATTTTAATAGCAGACTTATATCTGCGCTTCCAGATGTTTCAATGGTAGTACTTAATATTCCAAACACAACTAATGTTATTAAAATAGTAGGGACTGTAGTAAAAGCCATATACTTTATATGTGTAAATAAATCTGTGCCAGCAAGTGCAGGTGCTAAATTGGTAGTATCACTTAATGGGGACATTTTATCGCCAAAATAAGCTCCAGAAATTACGGCTCCAGCAATCATTCCTGAGTCTATCCCTAAAGCACCTCCTATACCTATTAAAGCGATACCAACGGTAGCAGACGTAGTCCATGAACTACCCGTCGCTATGGAGATTATCGCACAAATGATCACAGAAGCAGGTAAAAACACACTCGGGCTTAAAACTTGTAAGCCGTAGTATACCATGGCAGGAATAACACCGCTAATTAACCAGGTACCAGCTAATGCACCGACTAACACCAATATGAGAATTGGTACAAAGGTAGTTTTTAGGTTTCCCCATATTTCTACAAGCATACATTGAAAAGTTGCCTTATTAAAAAAGCCCACTATTGCGGCAATAATACCACCTATTATAAGAATAAATTGGTTGGAGTAATCTCCTAACATCACACCATCAGCAAAAAATATATTATAAGCTAATAGAGCCATTAAAAGAATTACAGGAATTAGCGCTTCCCAGATTTTCAGTTCTCTATTTTCAATTATCTTTTGGTCTTCGGGATTGATGTTTTGGCTTTCCATAAGTACATTTGATGAACTGTAATGTTACGATTTTGTAAAGTGTGTTGCAAACTGGATCTTAAATCGATTTATATTTTTGGATCAATTTTTTTTCGTAACTGAGTTTTCGCGAAAGCGCAACCAACATAGATAAAAAGGGTTTAAGGAATCTAAAGAGAAAATGATCTATTTGAGTGTCTCCCCAATGAAGTAGCAAAAGGGCATGAAATGGATGGTAAGGGATCTGGTTCTTTCCAAAGGTCTTTCCATCGCTCACTAATCCGAAGAGTACCGCAATAAAATTTTCAAAATTAGGTTGTCCAGGTTCTAATTTTGCTCTAAAAGTGATGGGATGCTCGCCTGGATTGTAAAAACGATGCGCATCAAGGAAAGGTACCTTAAAGCTTTCATCAGGTGATAAAAAGAGTTCTTTACCCAGGTAGTGGACTCCTAAGATCCCTTCTTGGGGATAAAAATCTTCTGTAAACTGCTCATGAAAATGGATCGGATTTCCTCCACCAGGTTGTAATTCCACTTCAATTAAGGTGTAAGCGCCGTTCGTTGTAGCACTAGTTTTAAGAATAGTGGCTTTTTCTTTAGTAATAGGGTTGATATAAACTTGTGGCATAGTACCAATTAAATTTCAAAATGTGCTGTAAACCAAAGGTAATTACTGAGTATGTAATTCCTTAATAAACGGATAATAAATAGTGATCAATATACTGAGATATACCGGAGTCATCCTATTACATTTGTATTTCAAAGTTTTACAATTATGTCAGAAAATATAGAAAGAATAAAATGTTTAATTATTGGTTCAGGACCTGCTGGATATACAGCTGCTATTTATGCTGCTCGTGCAGATATGAAACCAGTAATGTACACTGGAATGGAGCCAGGTGGACAATTGACCACAACTACAGAAGTGGACAATTTTCCAGGTTACCCAGATGGAGTTGATGGGCCTACAATGATGGTTGATTTACAGAAACAAGCAGAGCGTTTTGGTACTCAAGTACGCATAGGCATGGTTACTGAGGTACATCTTGCTAAAGAAGTAGGCGGGATACACTCAGCAATCGTAGATGGGAAGACCAAAATAGAAGCCAATACTATAATTATTTCTACAGGAGCAACTGCAAAATATTTAAACATACCTAGTGAGCAAAGATTGCGAGGTGGTGGAGTAAGTGCTTGTGCCGTTTGTGATGGGTTCTTTTATAAAAATCAAGATGTGGCTATAGTAGGAGCGGGAGATACTGCTGCAGAAGAAGCTTCGTACCTGGCTAATATTTGTAAAAGCGTCACCATGCTAGTGCGTAAAGATCACATGCGTGCCTCAAAAGCGATGCAACACAGAGTGCACGGTTTAAAGAATATTAAAGTATTGTACAACTCTGAGGTAGATGAAGTTTTAGGAGATACTGTAGTGGAAGGATTGCGCATTGTAAACAATCAAACGCATGTAAAACATGAGATTGATATTACAGGAATCTTTATCGCCATAGGTCATAAGCCTAATACAGATATTTTCAAAGGTCAATTGGAAATGGAAGAGGATGGTTATTTGAAAACGGTTCCAGGTTCTACTAAAACAAATCTTCCAGGTGTTTTTGCTTCTGGAGATGTACAAGATAAAATATACAGACAAGCGGTCACCGCTGCAGGAACAGGCTGTATGGCCGCTCTAGATTCTGAGCGCTACCTAGCAGAAATAGGAATAGTGGAAGAAGTTAAAGCTGGAGACTACAGTATAAAGTAATTATTTAAAGAGTATTTCAAAAAAACGAATGAGGTAGCTTTTAACAATGATTGTAATATTGAAAGGTAAAAACCCTTAATGAAAACATAGTTTTCATTAAGGGTTTTCTTTACCCACGATCTTTTATCTCTACTCTTTTTTCAAAACTGCCTTTCCAGTGAAAAGATTCAAATCTATTTCGGGTGTATTGTATAGAGATACTTTTGCATCATCGCTAGCTTCTAGACTTAAGGTGCTTTTTACATTAACCTCTGCAGTAGCATTGTGGTTTATTTTTAATTCGAGAATATTAAAAATTAAGTTGGTCCCTTCGATAGAGGCTTTATCACTCAGTATCAATTGACCTTTTTTAATATCTCCTTCTATTCTTGCATCGACACGATCTTTCATATCTAACGCTAGACTGTCGTATCTGATCAATGCTTGTATTGCGGCGTTATCTTTAAGATTGATAACTGCTGTATGACCCCTCAGGTTCAATTCGGCTTTAGTGCTTTTCCCTGCGTTTAGAGTCAATCGTTCTATGCTAGCAGTTAAAAAAACTTCTGCATCTTCTCTTATATTCAATTCTAGTTCTTCAAAAACCAGACTGGTTAAAGAAGAAAGCTCTGCATGATCAGTAACGGTGATCGTTTTTAGTTCGGGTCCATATACAATACGAAATCTCATTTCCTTCTTGGAGCGTATGGTCGCGGTAGTGGTGACTATTAGTTTGCCATCTATCACACTTGTATTGAGGTGTTGGTGTATGTTAGAGTCTGTGGTGATTTCTATTTGTGGAGAAGCGCCAGCAACGATCTGGATTTCATAGTCACTGTTTATTTCTAGAGTTTTAAAAGGTTCAACAGATCGTATCTCTGTGGTAACCTCTCGGTTTCCCTTTACTTTGATAAGGTCTTGTGCACTTACTATTGTAGTGGTCAATGCAATAACAAAAAGTACTATTTTTTTCATGGCAATCATTTAATTTTCAAATATAAACAAAAACCGCCCCAACATGAATTGGAGCGGCTATGAGTTCTACATCTCAATCACAAGTGTAGAACGTCAACAGAAAGTTGTTTCTAATACATATCAGTTTCTGTAACGGTCACGCCGCCTATAGTTTTAGTTTTTGTAATCGTTATTTTGCCCACTCTTACACCACCTACTGTCAGCGGTTTTGTCACAGTCACTTTTTCGTCCTCCTCCTCAGAATACTTCCATTTACCATCTGTGGTATTTGTAGAATCAAGAATTTTGTCGGTATCCATATCGTTAGAGTCTCTAGCGTTATTGTCTTGAGATTCTTTTTTATCTTTTTCATGACAGTCCATACATACCGCTTTACCATTCTTAATTAGGTAGGTGTTATCTTTATTTCTACCCAAATCGAGAACATCATCTGCTATCCATTTATAGTAATTTTGTTGAAATATATTATTGAGTTTTGCCTTAGTACCTTCAGGTAAATATATTGTTACATTAACTTCTTGCCCCAATAACCCAGAGCCTTTTGGAGCGATGATATAATTGGGTGCGATAAACGTAGAGTCCGTAATTTCATAATCATATACCAATGATTCAGCATGTAATTTTGCGGTTTCAAAAGAGCCTCCTTTTGCTTTAAAGTTGAGATTTACATGAGCTAAACTATCCCTACTCACTGCAATGGCAACATGAACTTGATTGATTCTGATAGCTTTTTTCCCCTCGTAATCAATGACTTTAATCCCGTTTTTATTGACATAAATCTGGTTCCCTAGATCTCTATCCTTTAATAATTGCAAGTTGAATACCTTGGTTTTATCTATCTCAAATTCATTTACCTCAATTACATTACCGTCAAAGGCTTGACTAGCGGCTATTCTCGCAACAGATACACTAAGAACTATAACCGATATAATCCATAGAACAATCAAAACTATCTTTGTAGGCATTCCTATAGACTTCAAACTGTTTACTAATAATTTCAAACCTAGAATAGCTAGTATCAATAAAGGAATTCCGAAGGTTATAACTAGAGCAGTAAGTAATATCCAAGATGCTTCCTGTTGAGGAACAACGAGATCAAAGAAGTGAATGAGAGGCTGTCCATCTACATTTACAAAGCTTGCTGTTACCATAGAAACTATTAATCCTATAAGTGCAGTAGTGGCAGCTAAGAAAACAACCAGCCCTATTATTTTAACCAAAGCTTTTAAAAACCCTTTGATCAATCTTCCTAGAAAGCTAAAGAATCTAATCGATCCACGTTTTCCCTTTTGACCTACGATATGGTGGCTGGCGTCGGTCTGCCCATCAACCACAGGTTCAAAACCCTGCTTAAAATTCTCTTCAATATTTGATATGTTCACTTCTTTACCCATCATGGTAAGGCGCTGGTTGGTAGTCACCGCATCGGGCACAAGAATCCAAAGTAAAATATATAAAGGTATCACCCAGCCCCAGCTTATCAAAACCGCAACAACCAAAATAACACGCACCCAGACAGCTTCTATTCCTAAATAGTAACCAATCCCGCCAGCAACACCACCTACATATCCGCTTTGTGTGTCTCTAAACAGTTGTTTGTTTTTGCCGGTATTCCTGTATTTTCTCTGAGAAGTTTGCTCTTCAAAAATTTCTTCGTCCACCTCATAATCTTCGGGTTGCCCCATAATATTAATGACTTCCTCAACATGAGTGATGGAAATGACTTGCATTTCATTGGCTCTTTTCTCAAGAAAAAGCTCGGCAATGCGCGATTCTATATCGGTCATTATTTCGTCTGCACCGCTAGTACCGGCAAATGATTTACGGACTGCAGCGAGATAACGTTGCAGTCTTTGAAAGGCATCTTCATCTATATGGAAGAACAGCCCAGCGAGGTTTATATTGATGGTCTTGTTCATGATTTTGTTGTTTTGGATTTGGTCACTAAATTAACAGCATTTTTGAGATCGTCCCATGTTGTGGTGAGTTCTGTCAGGAAAATTTTACCTGTTTCGGTAAGTCCGTAATACTTACGTGGTGGTCCACCGGTACTTTCTTCCCAACGGTAGTTGAGCAGTCCAGCATTTTTAAGTCTAGTTAGTAGTGGGTAAATGGTTCCTTCTACCACCAGCATTTTAGCATCTTTTAAGCTGCTCAGAATCTCTGCCACGTAAGCATCTTCTTCCTTTAGGATGGATAGAATGCAGTACTCTAGTACGCCTTTACGCATTTGCGCTTTTGTGTTTTCTATCTTCATATTATTTTTTATTAGATCCTTCCACCTCTTCATGATGAGGTATAAAATGAATCGTTATAGGGTAGTCATAATCTTCACCATCATGTGCTTTTATAGCGGCTTTTATAGTGCAAACCAGGTCGATAATACCTAGGATAAGTATCGCTGTACCACATATAATACCGCTAGCTATTACCGTACTAAAAATTCCCATATCATTCCAAAAGGGAAAATTAGTACTGTTATCCATCGCTTCCCAAAGACTTGGGCCGCCAGAAATCATGGATCCTATAATGACACCACCACCTATAAAAGCCAGTACAATAGTATACAGGGTGATGCTGATTTGAAAGTTGATGGCTTGTTTTCCGTGTCGGTCTATAAAGTCAGATTTTTTAGAGTTGATCATCCATAAAAGAATGGGCAAGACAAAATTTCCTAAAGGAAAAAGCCATTTACCGAAGGTGAGTAAATGAATACCTGTAGCGATATTATTGTGGTTGTTTTGGTTTGTTGAATCCATAGCCTATTATTTTCTTATGCAAATATATGGTTAAAAGATAGTAATATGCAATACAAAGTACTAAAATATTTTTAATCTCAATATTTTTGACCGCTTCGATTTTTGGAAAGCGTTATAAATACACGCCTTTTCACTACTTTTACAGCCTTGAAAGTAAATTTAAAAATTATGATCACACCTCAGAAAATCAATGCTTTTACCTTTTTAAAGCTGCCGAGTTGCTGGTGGACAGGTGTGAGATGTCAAGAAATTGATGCAGAAAATTGTACCGTAAGTGTCCAACACAAATGGTTCAATCAGAATCCATTTAAGAGCATGTATTTTGCCGTACAAGCTATGGCAGCTGAGCTTTCTACTGGAGCTTTGGTCATGTCTTATATACAAAAAAGCGAGGCTAAGGTTTCTATGCTCGTAGCAAATAACAAAGCCACTTTTACTAAAAAAGCAACCGGACGCATTACTTTTAAATGCCACGATGGTCTTGCCATAAAAGAAGCAATAAAGAAAACTGTTGCTACCGGAGAAGGACAAACCCTGTGGATGACCTCAAAAGGAGTCAATGAAAAGGGAATTCAAGTAAGTGAGTTCCAATTTGAATGGACCGTGAAGAAGAAATAGTTTACCGTTTTGGTCTCTAGCAGGTAGGTTGCTTTTGTACTGCGCACGAAATGTTATTAGGTAGTGAACTCCCAGATAACCTGGTTGGAGATTTATAATTGAATAGGATTGTTAATTTCATATTTGTGAGGGATCTGCTTTTGTTATCTCAATGTTAGTTGGAACGTTCTCCAATACTTTCCCCTTTGGGGAACTGTATGACCTGTTCTGAGTTGCTGTTGAAGTAAGGAAAATGTCGCTTGCTTAATTTTTTCTTAGAGTTGAGAAATGGTAGTTTTTATTCTTAGAATTCATCAAAACGCCTTAAATAGTACTCGTAAAACATTTATTTTTATAATTCTAAAACCTTACTAGCTTTGCAATCGCTGGATGAGGTATGTAGCACAAAAAAACCAGGATTTTTTATGTTGAATTTATAAATAATTATGATTCTAGTGACTAATTTTACTTTATGAAAGCAGCTTTCCAGAAATACGTTTTAGAATTTAAGCAACCTGCGGGAACATCTCGTGGTGTTTTGAAAACTAAAAACACTTGGTTTTTAATGATAGATACTGGTGAGAAGAAAGGAGTAGGAGAAGTGAATATGTTTCAAGGCCTCTCTATCGATGATCGGCCAGACTTTGAAGAAAAACTGCAATGGACTTGTGACCACATCAACTTGCCACCTGTAGAAATGATGGGAGAATTGCAACAATGGCCTTCTATTTTGTTGGGCTATGAAATGGCGATTAAGTCTTTGCAGTCCAATGATCCTTTTACCTTGTTTCCTTCCATGTTTACAGAAGGGCAAGACGCTATTTCCATCAATGGACTGGTGTGGATGGGAAATCCTGATTTTATGATGCAACAGTTGGAAGAAAAAATCGCTTCTGGATTCCATTGTATTAAAATGAAAATAGGAGCTATAGATTTTGACGCAGAAATGGGTCTGTTGAAATTAATACGTTCTCGCTTTCGCGAAAGCGAGATTACCATAAGAGTAGATGCAAACGGTGCTTTCACTCCACAAAATGCATTGCAAAAACTAGAAGAAATTTCAAAATACCAAGTTCACAGTATAGAACAACCTATCCAACAAGGTCAGTGGCAAGAAATGGCGCAACTGTGCGAGCAAACACCGCTTGCTATCGCTCTTGATGAAGAGTTAATAGGTCTTTACGACAGCGCAGAAAAGAGTCAATGCTTGGATACCATCAAGCCACAATACATTATTTTAAAACCTGCCTTAATAGGTGGCTTTCAAAGCAGCAGAGAATGGATCAATCTGGCTACGGAAAAAAATATAAACTGGTGGATTACTAGCGCGCTAGAATCTAACGTAGGTCTTAATGCCATTGCACAATTCACTTATACGCTAGGTAATAAAATGCCACAAGGTTTGGGAACTGGATCGCTTTATACCAATAATATAGAAGCGCCATTAGAGATTAAAAAAGGTCATTTATGGTGTAACACATCCACCAGCTGGAATACTAATGATTTAAAATTATAGATATGTTTATTAAAAGAGGCGCTAACGGATTGCACGATACATGGAAATGGGTGATAGGCGCCATTGTTATTTTTCTAGGATGCCAGTTGTTAGGAGCTTTACCGTTCACTATTGCGGTATTTTACAAACAAATCTCAGCAAATGGGGTGGATGCAGTAGCTTCGATGGATGAATCTACCTTAATGACTACTTTTTCTAAAAACCTCACTTTTTTCTTATTGATGTTCAGTTTTGTGGTAGGAACTTTAACCTGGTGGATTTGGATCAAATACATTCATAAATTATCTTGGACAGAAACGACTACTTCACGTGTAGCATTTGATTGGAATAGAGCCTTTTTTGCCTTTGGAGTTGTAGGTCTTGTTTCTGTTGTTACGACAGCGCTAGGGTATTATTTAGAACCAGAAGTTTATATATGGAATTTTGATGCGACTAATTTTGCTTTACTTGCTGTGATTGCTATCGTTTTAGTTCCTATTCAAACCACTTGGGAAGAGTTGCTTTTTAGAAGTTATGCGATGCAAGGTTTAGGAATTATTGCCGGTAACAGAGCGGTTCCATACGTTATTACCTCGTTAGTTTTTGGGATGATGCACATTTTTAATCCAGAGATTGCAAAAATGGGTTATATAGTAATGATATGGTATATAGGAACTGGTTTTTTACTGGGAACAGTTACATTAATGGACGAAGGAACTGAACTTGCCATAGGTTTTCATGCGGCAAATAATCTTTTTATAGCCTTATTAGTAACCGCTGATTGGACTGCTTTCCAAACAGATTCTTTATTGATAGATACCTCAGACCCAACAGCAGACTGGACCACATTTATACCTATGTTGATATATTATCCAGCATTGATCTTGTTATTTGCTAAAAAATATAAATGGAACAATTGGAGTCAAAAATTGTTCGGTAAAATAGATGTCCCAGTTTTAAACAATACTTATGATCCCCAGAATACATCCAGCCTTTAAATTAAACGGTCATTCCTTGAATCAGGAAGGTGTCATGATTGTTGCCTACAGTTATATAAAAGAAGGTGAAGAATGGGAAAGACAAATAGGTGATTTTCTTCTCAGCTGGTTAGATGACTTTGATGTAGTTACTGTTAAAACTAGTGGCTCTACAGGTACTCCCCAGGAGTACAAACTAGATAAACAGCACATGATTAACAGTGCTGTGATGACAGGAAAACATTTTGATATAGGTGTAGAGAAAGATGTGCTTTGTTGTTTACCTTTGAGTTACATCGCTGGAAAGATGATGTTAGTACGTGCGATGACTTTAGGATGGCACCTCGACTTAGTAGAGCCCAGTACGATGCCACTCAAAAAATCCGAAAAGTGTTACGACTTTACAGCCATGTCCCCTTTGCAAGTGTCTAAGTCTTTAGAACATCTACATAAGACGAGAAAAGTCATTATAGGCGGTGGCGCAGTTTCTCAAAAGCTTGTTGAGAATTTACAGGGAAAACAAACCCGTGCTTATCATACGTATGGAATGACAGAAACAGCTTCTCATATCGCGGTAAGGGAGTTAAATCCCACTTATGAAGAGAGTTATACGGTATTGGAAAATGTCACCATCCATAAAGATTCAGAAGGAAAGTTAGTCGTTCATGCACCAGAACTTACTAGAGCCCCCTTGACCACAAATGATTTAGTCGAATTGATCGGTTCTAATCAATTCAAAATATTGGGTAGGGTAGATGATGTAATCAATACGGGCTCTGTAAAAGTTCATCCTGCTCAAGTAGAAGAAAGATTATCGCATCATATTTCAGAGTTGTTTTTTATATCGGGAGAAACAGACGAAGAATTGGGTCAAAAAGTAATTTTAATTATTGAGGGAAAAGAAAGAGACCTGCTAGGTGCCTTTAAAAAATTGGCAAAATTTGAAGTGCCTAAAAAGATTCACTTTGTTGACAAATTTGCTTTGACACATACTGGTAAAATGGATAAACGAGTGATTTTAGAAAATTTATTTTCTGATCATCGATAAAAGGTAAGGTACAGTATCAGTTTTCAAAGATCGATGACCAGTTGAACGATAAGTTTAGTAGCTTATTTTAAGTAACGGAAGGATGGTAAAGAAAAAAAATACGGCTGTAAACTACTTATCTATCTTTTTACGGATAAGGTCAGTAGCTTGATCTAACATGCGATACACGTTCTCAAAACCTTGAGAGCCACCATAATAAGGATCAGGTACGTCTAAGTTTTCATCAGGGAATACTTCGTCCATGATTTTGATTACCTTTTTCATCTCTTCTTCATCGCTAGTCATGGCAATAACGTCTAGATAGTTAGATCCATCCATTACGTACAAATAGTCATAGACTTTAAAGTCTCTCTTTACTAACTGGCGGCTTTTTTGTTGAGAAATATCAATGCCATTTTTACGTGCAACAGCAATGGATCTTTTATCAGGAGCCTGTCCTTTATGGCCATTACTGGTTCCCGCACTATCGACCATGAATTTTGTGAAGTTAAGTTTTGATCTCATCAGGCCTTCGGCAAGTGGAGATCTACAAATATTCCCTAAACATATCATCAATATGTTTGTTTTCTCGCTCACTAATTGGATAGTTTTTTACGAAGATCTTCCACATATTTATTGAATTGCTTATCAGTAGAAGCAAGGTTGTCAACAGTTTTACAAGCGTGGAGAACGGTAGCGTGATCACGTTTCCCTATTTGGGTCCCTATGCTTGCTAAAGAGGCTTTAGTTAGTTTTTTAGAAAAATACATGGCAAGTTGTCTCGCTTGTACAATATGTCGTTTACGCGTTTTTGATTGTAAAGTCTCTACATCCATAGAGAAATAGTCACTGACTACCTGCTGTATTTGATCTATGGAGATTTCACGTTTTGTATTCTTAACGTAGTTTTCTACAATCTTACGAGCAAGCTCTATAGTAATGTCTTTGCGGTTAAAAGAAGAATGAGCAATTAAAGAGATTATAGCCCCTTCTAATTCTCTAATGTTCGTTTTAATATTGTCTGCTAGATAATGAATAACATCATCATCCATCTCCACACCATCTCGGTATAGTTTATTTTTAATTATCGAAACACGAGTCTCATAATCTGGATGATTCAACTCTGCACTCAATCCCCATTTGAATCGAGAAAGAAGTCTTTGTTCAATATCCTGCATATCTACAGGTTTCTTATCACTGGTTAGAATCACCTGTTTGCCATTTTGATGCAAGTGGTTAAATATGTGGAAGAATACATCTTGGGTACTGGCTTTACCAGCAAAAAACTGGATGTCATCTACTATAAGCACGTCCACAATCTGATAGAAATGAATAAAATCATTTCTGTTATTCTTACGTACCGACTCTATATACTGTTGTGTAAACTTTTCTGCGCTGATATAAAGAACCGTTTTATCAGGGTAGTTTTCCTTTATTCCTACGCCTATAGCGTGGGCAAGGTGTGTTTTTCCTAATCCTACACCACCAAAAATGAGTAGCGGATTAAAAGACGTGCCTCCAGGTTTGTTAGCAACTGCCATTCCAGCACTACGTGCTAGCCTATTTGAATCTCCTTCTAGAAAGGTTTCAAAATTATAAGAAGGATTCAATTGGGACTCAATTTTCACATTTCTTATACCAGGAATTATAAATGGGTTTTTAAGTTCTGGACTTTTACTTCTCACTGGAGAATCTACCGACTGTGAGTTGTTAATAGAACGATTGCTACTAGGTATTTTCTCCGTGAAGGCTTCCATACCTTTCGTAGGGTTTTCCATTCTGATAGCATATATTAATTTTGCTCCTTCCCCTAGTTCACGGGTGAGCGCAGCCTTTAATAATTTTATATAATGTTCTTCTAGCCATTCATAAAAAAAACGGCTAGGCACTTGTATACTTAGAGCAGTATCAGTTAGCTTTACAGGTTTAATAGGTGCAAACCAAGTTTTGTAAGCTTGCGGTGCAATGTTATCTTTTATGAAAGCAAGACAATTGTCCCATACCGATTCTGAAGTCAGTGCCATAAAGGTTGTTTTTTGTATTAGAGTTGGGTCGATTTATAATCTGAAATTACAAAGAGATCTTGTCGTTTTAATCGATGACAAATATGTGTATAAAAAACCTAAAAAAAAATTTATTTTAGGTTTGATTTCTGAAAAAAAAGTTGCATAACTCGCTTTTTTAAACATTGTTAATAATAATAAATAATATGTTACCAGTAAGTATAAAAATAAATCCTAGATATTCAGAAACGGATCAAATGGGAATCATTCATCATGCTAACTATTTGATCTACCTAGAACAAGCGAGGTTAGAATGGTTAGAGCAGTTGGGTTTCTCATATGCCAAAATGGAAAAAGATGGTGTCCTTCTACCCGTGTATAATATCGATATTACCTACAAAAAACCGATTAAATTGGGAGATAAAATTACGGTCAGAATTAAGCTCAAATCTCTCCCTACAACGAAGGTTATTTTTGATTACGAGATAGTTAATCAAAGGGATCAAATTTGTAGTACTTGTGAGCTAACTTTAGTTTTTACAGATGCTCAAACATTTAGACCTAGAAGGCCTATAGCAAATTTTTTATCTGCATGTCAACAACTAGTTTAAATTGAAATATCTTATATACTCGCTTTTCGAACTATAAAATTCTAATAAATATCCTTTAAAACAATGCTTCAAGAACTTTTTTCTGACTTAAAACACGAGCTAAGAGGTGCGCTTCATAAAAAGAAGCATCCTTTTAAATATGTGACTTTATCAACCGTTGATGAACAAATGGCACCGCGATCCCGAACAATAGTGTTGAGAGAAGTTTCAGAATCTCTCGAATGTATTGTCTTTACAGATGCTCGATCTGAGAAAGCTGTTCATCTCAATAGGAATAATAAAGCCTGTATGCTTGCCTATCATCCTAAGAAATTGATGCAACTGAGACTGGATGGTGAGTTAGTAATTATCGAAAACCCATTAGAAATTAAAAGATTGTTTCAAAAAGTCTCAGAAAACGCGATTAAGGATTATACCACTACAATGCCCCCTGGGAGTATTATCGATAGTCCAGAGCACGTTAATTATGTCACCAGAAAAGAAAATAATTTTTTAGCTCTAAAATTCGTCCCTCATTCTGTGGAGTATTTGAGACTTAAAAGACCTAACCATTTGCGCGCTATTTTTAAAATTGAAGACGGTTGGAAAGGCGAGTGGATAGTTCCTTAATCGGGAATTTTTGAAGTTATAGGGTACATCCTATGTATGGTTTCACAAATCTCTTTTTGTTGGGATACTGGAACCGCAACAGTTATGATACAGGTGGTGGTTAGTTCTTGAAAGTTTATTTTAAAGTTGTTTTCATCGATATACCGCATTACTTGACTCATTTGTGGATATTCAAAATGGATCTCTACATTTGCTGTAATAGTTCTTGTAATTATTTTTGCGTCGGTTAGGGCTAGTTTTGCAGTCTCACGATAAGCAGAAATCAAACCACCTATTCCTAATTTTGTACCACCGAAGATTCTCGAGACCACTATAAGAACATCACTAAGCTCATGAGCGAGAATCTGACCTAAAATAGGGTCTCCAGCACTGTGACTAGGTTCTCCATCATCATTTGCTCTATAATTATCGTTTCCGGCACCCAATTTCCAGGCATAACAGTGGTGTCCCGCTTTAGAATGTGTACTGCGCAATGGAGCAATAAGGTCGTTTACTTCCTCCGAACTGCTTATGGGAAAGGCATAACCATAGAATTTACTTCCGCGGTCTTTATATAGGATTTCTTTTGTTGGTTTTACGATGGTTTTGTACGAGTCAGTCAATTGTAAAATTATGTTAAAGAAAATTTAATAGTATGTAGAAGTGATGGATTGATATATTTTAGCAAAATAACCATAAAACTTCATCATGAAAAAGTTCTATACCTTATTATTTTTCGTAACGGCTTTAATCGCTTGTGATACAGAACCTCTAGACCCTAGTCTTAACACTGGCGGAACAACTGGTAACGTACCTGGTGGAGGGAATGTTACGGACTCTATAGTTGGTGATTGGCTGTATACAGATGTGATAACTACAACGACAACAACGACTACTGTAATGGGGAACGCTGTTACTTTTGTTGCCCTTGTTGAATTTGTAAGTTCAGATGTACTCCTAACTTTTAATTCTGACGGAACCTATACGTGCATAGGAGATTTAACATTTGAATCATTTGTTGATGGAGTCTCTTTTGGGAATCAAACCAGCGCGCTTAACGATGCTGGAACTTATCTAATCACTGGAGATGTTATAGAATTCAGTAGTACCACGCCTGGTTCTTCGTCTCTATTTGCCTCAGATGATACCGAGATCATAATCGACACACTGGATGCTGTTGATTTAGTTTTTGAAATTACTGGTTCCACAACTCAAAATGCTGGTGGAGGGACTTTAGTAATAGATACTGATGGTTCAGCCGACTTTGAAAGGCAATAGAACTGATAGATTCTAATTAAAAGTATCTCTTCATCTAAAAACTTTTTTTATGTCAGGTTCCTGACCTGATCTGCCTCATGCTCATTTTTTAATTTTAAAATAAAATTAGAAAGCAATCATAAGAATAGCTGCAACAGCCACTACAATTCCTATATAATTTTTAGGAATCAGTTTTTCCTTGAAGAGTAAAATTCCTAATAACGAGGTGAAAAGGACGGTTCCTACGTGGTTGATGGGATATACCACACTACTTTCCATACCATTTTTAAGTGTTTTAATAATGAAATATATGGAATAGTAATTTGGTATTCCTAAAATAATTCCTGCGATTAGAGATTTAATAGTAAGAAATCTCTTTTGAGTAGCTTCGTATATAAGGATAAGTATACCTAGTACAAAAGCCGTCGCAAAACACATGGCGCTGAATAAAGGCTCTTCGCCAGGAAGAACATGCGTTTTCTCAACATACTTTAGTGTCGTATCAATAACGCCGCTGCCTATGAATAAAATTATAGGTAGAACGAGCAAGCTCGTATTAAATTTTAAACGATCCCTAGACTTTACAGAGGTGAGGTAAACGGAGGTTAAAGCCAGAAGAATGCCAGCTATCTTTATCCATCCTATAGATTCTTCATACAACCAGAATCCAGCCATTACGGGAATAACTAGTGACATTTTACCAGCTACAGCGGCAACAGACAAGCCATTTTTTTGACTGGTTAGCGCCATGATATTAAATATGAATATAAATAAAGCGCCTAAAAATAGAGCGTAGAACAACCAGTCGGCACTTATGATTTGTTCTACCTCTGGTACGCTTCCATGAGCTATAAAGCCAGTGACACAGGCAACGATATAATTAAGGATGATCGCGTGAAGTGTATGGACTTTAAAAACTTCAAAATACTTAAAAATCACATAAAGCAGACTTGATGTGGTAATGCTTAAAATTAGCCAAATCATATATTCCAATATATTTTTAAAACATCATTTTTGATGTTTTTGCGTTTTTTGATCTGGTAGTTCCCTTTCAAAATAGGTGCCTTTAAGCCTTGATAAAATAAAATTTCAGTGCCCATAAATTGGTAGGCTTCATCCCATTTTTGCACATCGATAAAAGCCTGAATAGTGGTGAAACCGCCTTCTATAATCACAGATTGAATTCTGTTTTTATAAAGTGCTTTTAGAATTCCCTCTACATCAGTGGATGTATGGTTTAATTTTAAAGTCGGAGCAGTGCTGTTCATAACTTTAAAATCAGCAGTGATGCTATTTTTTGAATCCAGTACGACACGTCTAGGGTGAACTCCCTTCCAGTCGCGGCAGGTAAGCGACGGGTTGTCGTCTAACACGGTCTTGGCACCTACGAGAATAGCATTCTCTTCGGCTCTTAATCGATGCGAGAGTTGTCTGGAATACGGAGTAGTAATCCAGATGGGTTTTTGCTCTTCTTTTTGAACGGGTGCTATAAAACCATCGCTAGTTTCTGCCCATTTTAATATAATATACGGACGTTGTTTTGTGTGAAAGGTAAAAAAACGTTTATTCAATTCGTTGCATTGCTTTTCTAAAACGCCCACAATTACTTCAATTCCAGCTTCTTTTAATAAAGCAACACCTTTTCCAGCTACTTTTTCATGTGGATCTAGCGTTCCTACGACTACTTTTTTAAAGCCTTTTTTGATAATCAAGGATGCGCAGGGTGGTGTTTTTCCCGTGTGGAAACAGGGTTCTAGGTTGACATATAATACCGCTTTCGCAAAAGCGGACTCCGCACAACCTTTTTTCTCAGCATCTAGCACCGCATTTACTTCAGCATGTGGCTCTCCAGCTTTTCTATGCCATCCTTCCCCTAGAATATCTCCACTACCAGAAACAATAACACTTCCCACTAGTGGATTAGGATAGGTGGTGCCCAATCCGTTTTGTGCCAGTTGCAAACAACGCTGCATGTAGTCTTCTTGTATAGTCATCGATTACAAAGGTACGGACGAATTAAAATCAAAATCAAAATAAAATCAAAAACAAGTTTTGAGTTTGTGAGTCTCTGGGTTTATTTCATATTTTATTACAATTGTATGCTATTTAAGGAGCATCTATATGCTGTAAACATGTTGCTCGAAGTATGTTAAGAGCGAGGACTGAGGCTCTCGAAGTCGGCAGTTTAAAATCAAAATGATACCCATTTACAATATTAGTTCTGGTACTGTCTGTGATAACTACATAATGGTTTTGCTAAAATTTAAGCCAAAATAATAAAAGCTATGCTGGAGCCGCAGTCGATAGCTACCGAGAAGGCATAATGATCAATTTTGTTCAAATAACAGTAACGTTACATTAATATCAGACCAAAATAGCAGTCGGAGCTATGTTCTTAAATGAGTACTGAAGCGCCTAATTTTTTGTAAAGCAAAACTCATTCTTTAATCGCGATAAATTAGATTTGCATTATGGAAATTCGCAAAATAGTGCCCAAAGATAATAAAACTATGAAAGATATTATACAGGCGTCCATTTTAGAGCATGGTGCTCCTAAAATAGGAACAGCGTACAGTGATGCTTCAACTCAAGCTATGTATGAGTACTATCAAAAACCACGCAGGACGTATTATGTATTAGAAGTGGATGGTGTCGTACTCGGTGGTGCAGGTGTTGCTCCACTTGATAATTATAAGGGTAATGTGAGTGAACTTCAAAAAATGTATTTCAAACCAGAAGCGCGCGGTAAAGGGTACGGAAAGAAAATGATGCAGGTTTGTCTGAAACGTGCTGTCCAATTAGGTTTTGAAAGCATCTATTTAGAAACCATGGATAATATGTACGAGGCACAAGGCTTGTATAAAAACGTAGGTTTTACACTACTTAAGCAGCCATTAGGGGATACGGGTCATTTCTCATGTCCCGTGCAGATGCTTAAAACTTTTTAAACTTGCATTAAGTACTGAGCTGCTCAAATCTCTGTTGTTGTCATAAAATGTATGGTGGAGCGGCAGTCGGGATCTATAATTTGTTCAAAAATTTAATCCTGAAATTTAAAGTGAAATAGTGGAAGTTATGTCTAGAATATTGTTTTTGGCCCTTGAGGAAGGTATTTTCTTTTTTTTAGCTTCTACCGATTTAGGATTCAATTGCCGCATATAAATCGCTTTTTTCACCTTTCTTGTTCTTGAATAAAACATTTCTTTAACACAGGCTACGCTGCGATTTTTGCTTCTATAAACGTAAAAACGATTCAATTTAGTTACAAGCGATTTAAAAAAAAATGGTAGTACTCGATAACGGTGTTTCCATAAAACAAGGAATAGATCAAAATAACGCACCGCACGGTAAAGATGGTTTGCCTAAAAATAATTTTAATGATAAATGAGGAGTGGCAATAGGCATTAGTCGGGTAGATTTTCAACAAGCTCAAAATAGGAGTATGTATTGGTTTATGTCTGATTCTCAGCTTTTAGTTGCTTTTTATTTTTATCAAAATCAAGAGCTCCTTTTCTCAGTCCTTGATAAGTTGTTAAAAGGTATTTTTGGGAAGGGAAAGGAGGGCAAATGGGAGTTTATGGAAATTTGATCGGAAAGGTTGAAAAATGCTTTTACCTTTGCCCAATGACTCTCAACCAATTCAAAACTCTGTATCAAGAACAACTGGCGCCGCTCTACCCAGAAAATGAAATTTATAGCCTGTTACAAATAGTCTGTGAAGATCTATTGAACTGGTCACGCTCTGATTTTATGAGGAATAATAGAGAAGAAATGAATCATCTGCAAGAAGAGGTTCTTCACAAGTCATTGAGAGATTTACGCACTTCAAAACCGGTTCAATACATTACTGGTAAAGCACATTTCTACGGTCATGAGTTTGCGGTAAATGAGCATACTTTAATTCCGCGTCAGGAAACAGAAGAGTTAGTTCATATGATTATCAAAAATCATAAGTCAGAAACCTACCTCAATATGATCGATATTGGAACAGGAACTGGTTGTATAGGTTTATCGCTTAAAGACGCTATGCCTAGCTGTAGCATGACATTGGTTGATGTTTCCAAGCAAGCGTTAGAAACGGCACAATCAAATGCCAGCCACTTAAAAACTCCTGTAAAAACCATCTTACAAGATGTACTTAGATTAAAGGAGTTGCCAGAAAAGTATGATGTTATCGTTAGCAATCCGCCATATGTCAGAAATTTAGAGAAACAAGAGATTCATGATAACGTACTCAAGAACGAGCCTCATATAGCATTGTTTGTAGACGACAGCAATGCATTGATTTTTTATCGCAAGATTTTAGAGCTGGCCCAAAACTCTTTAAAACCAAAAGGAACTGTATACTTTGAAATCAATCAATACTTATCTGAAGAGATGAAAGCACTCGGCACAGAATTAGCTTTTGATTCTGAAGTTTTTAAAGACTTGAATGGTAATTATAGAATGATGAAGTGCGAGAGAATTTGAATTTGAACTCCAACTAGAACTTGAATAACGATTAGAGAATATCGAAATTTTACATTAAATGAAGTCAAACCTAAATCCCTTCCGCTGGAAGGGATTTAGGTTTGACTTTAACTTTATGCTCGAATCTACGATAAACTAAGTTAGAGACATTATAACGTTTTTGGACTCTCGCTCGAACTGGTATTTGCTATCAAAAATAATTTTCAAATCAATTTTCACAACCTTTTTCTTCTAAAAACTTTAGTGGCATTGTCTTTAATGGGAAGAATGCTTTTGCCTAATTTATTGAAATTCATTATAGATCGAGATCAGTGATCAACCTGTTCAGGCTTTTATATTCAAACACGGGCTCCACATCACTTGCTGTTTCAAAGATTATGGTCTTTGTCTTATTCGGCTCCAAGTCAAAGAAATTATCGCTGAAATGCCCTTTTAAATTAGTAAAGAAAAACACATCTTTAGCAAAAGCGGCCGATTGCAATTTAATTTGATAGCCGCCGTCTATTTTTTTACTGATCCATTCTAAATTCTCATTAGGTAAGTCCAAAACCTTTGGGCTTGTCAAAATATCAATTACTTTGCTGGAATCAAACTCAGTAGAAACATAAACTTTTCTCAGATCTATACCTAAAGTTTTCAACTTGACTTCATGAAATTGATTGCTGGAATTCGTTCTAGCAGTTCCTATAAAAGATTTTTTATATAATTCTTTGCCATCAAAATCTTTGATCACCATCGTATAGCCACCAGTGATGTCGTACAGATGGTCATTCACTATACAGCTGTACAATACACCCTCTTTTACATAATTACTGATCAATACATTCTCAAAATCACGTTTTACTTGATAATGTAAAGCTTTCCAATTCCCAAAATGATCAATACTGGACCAACTCACAGCAGGCCAGCAGTCATTTAACTGCCAGTAAAGCGTTCCCATATTATAAGGTCTGGCGCGCCTATGCGACTGGAAACCTTTTGACATTCCATAGGCTTGTAATAGGTGACTTACATAGACATAATCTTCATCGTTTGTAGGGACTGGGAAATTGCGTTCCATGTATTCTAGGATAAGTTCGTTCCCGCGTTCGTGTTTTTGGTGTGAGGCATAATCTTTCGATTTTATATCCAGACTCCCATCTTTATTAATGTAACGTATCGCCTCATAGGAAGGATGCGCTTGAAAGCCAAATTCGCTCATAAACCGAGGTACATGTTCTTCAAAATGTTCAAACGGATAGCCATCATGCCATACCCGCCAATCGTGCGCATCGCCTTCAAATTCATAGCGCGGATTCCCACGACCTAACTGAGGTGTACTTTCCCAGTAAGGTTCTTTGGTGAGCTCGCTCACGTATTTAGGCATCGCAATTTGAAAAACAGAGCGGTAATCTTCCCAAATAAGATCCCGTTCTATTTGTGATCTTCCATTTTGCCAGCCCCAATTGTGCCAGGCTTCACTGGTTTCATTATTACCGCACCACAACGCAATACTGCTGTGATTGCGCAGTCTAGTGACCTGCTGGGTTATTTCGTTGGTTACGCTTTCACGAAAGTGTGCATCACCAGGATACATCGCACAAGCAAACATAAAGTCTTGCCAGATTAAGATTCCTTTTTCATCACATTTTTCATAAAAAATGTCCTTCTCATAACTACCACCACCCCAAACGCGCAGCATGTTCATATTGGCGTCCACTACATCACTGAGAAGCTTCTCATAATGCTGGTCGGTGACAAGATCCTGCATGGAGTTTTGAGGAATGTAATTAGCACCTTTCATGTAAACAGGAACGCCGTTTACCTCAAAATAGAAAGAAGTGCCGTCTTTATCAGGTTTATTGATCAGCTCTATGGTACGGATACCTCTTTTGAGCTTTTTAGAATCGATGAGTTCCCCTTTTTTTGAAATCAAGATTTCGATGTCATATAAATAGGGCTTACCTATATTATGGGGCCACCAGAGATGCGCCTTGCTAATTTCAAAATGTACTTCTTGTGTAGCGTGGGACTGAGATTGTAACAAGGAATCTGTGATTTTAATAGGATAGATGCTGTCATTCACCTTAATTTGATAGGTTAGTGGGTCCGAGACAGCTGTAGAAAGCTTTATTTGTGCTGTTAGATTTGCGGTAGAATCTTGTATATAATTCTGTTTGATATAAATATCTTCTATTTTAAAATGATTGTAGGCTTCCAGATAGATAGGTTTTATAATTCCCATGGTATTGAGTTTGGGTCCCCAATCCCAGCCGTATTGAAATTGCGCTTTGCGCGTGTATACTCGGTTTCCTTCGGGTAATACATATGGATTTGCCGCAGCTTTTTCTCTCCCTATTTCTAGTGGGGAATGCAAGACAACTACCAGCTCATTTTCTTTTTTTAGAAGAGGCTTCACCTCTTTTTTCCAATGTAAAAAAGCATTGTCCGTTTCTAGAATCTCGATGCCGTTGAGAAGAATAGAAGCGTAGGTATCTATTCCTTCAAAATGTAATTCTAGGTGTTCTTTTTCTAGCGTTTTAGCACCTACATTAAATTGCGTTTTGTATGTCCAGGTAGTCTCAGTAAGCCATTGCAATTGATCTTCATTATTCCCTTTAAATGGATGTTTTGTTTTACCTATAATGGCACTGTGAACGGTAGACGGTATTCCAATGGAATCTGCGACTGGATGTGTAAATTCTTCTAGATATAATTCCCAAGGAGTATCTAAGTATTGTCTTTGTAAATTAGGTTTTTTTTCTTGACAAGAATAACAGAAGACGAGCAAAAGTAAAAGCACACTATACCTCATGATGACTATTTTTAAGAATGGCTTTTATTTGGTTGGTATCAGAAATTACTTCTATGTTTTCTTGAATAAATTTAAGCGAATTCATAGGTGCTAAAGTACGTGTAGTTTGTTCTATAATCTCTGTTGCGCTGGCATGAATTTCTTTAAATCTCATTTGATAAAATGCGATACAATTAGCAGCATTGATTCCGCCACCTGGCATAATTATAAGTTTATTCCCAGCGATTTTTTGGTCTTCGGTAAGATTATCGATACCTAAAACCGCACTTTTCGAACTACCAGAAGATAGAATTCTATCCACACCGATTTCAATAAGTTGATCAATTGCTTCAAATGTATTTGAGACATGATCGTAAGCTCTGTGAAAAGTAAAGCTCATTGGTTTAGCTAGTTCAACCAATGCTTTTGTAGATTCTAAATCAATCGTAAAATCTTCATTTAAAACGCCAGAAACAATTCCTGCACAGCCCAATTCTTTACAAAGCTGGATATCACGTTTCATTATATCCAATTCGTCATCACGATAAACAAAATTTCCAGAACGTGGACGTATCAATACCATTACTGGGATAGTGAGTTCTTCCATCACTTTTTTAAGTAATCCATAACTAGGAGTGATGCCACCTACGGCCAGCTCGCTGCATAATTCTATGCGGTGCGCTCCTGCATTTTGAGCATTGATGGCACTTTGATAATTGGAAGCGCAAATTTCTAGTAGCATATTAGTTGATGATGATTTCGTCTATAAAAGTCCAAGCTTTATTTCCAGCACCTTGTTTGCCCTCTGGGATAATGCCGTAGTTGGGAATATTAAATTTTAGTGAATTAATTTTTTTGTTTTCAAACCCTTTAAAGCGTTTCAAGTTGTAATTCGACAATATCAGAGTGTTATCATTTTTAGGTAATCCAACTAAATCACTTATCATCCCATTTTTAGTTTCTAAGAAAATATAATATTTTTCTGGCGCATAAACCCATTGCCCTGTCGCATTATAAAACCTCAATTTAATTTCGTCAACTAAAATAGGTTCTTTAAAAGTAATTTCAATCTCTATATCATCGCCCCAAAACCCTAGCCACTCGCTATCTCCATAACGCGAGTCACTTCCTTTAATTCCGTTAATTAAACCTTGTGCGCCACTGCCTGGATAGGATTTATTGGGTTCTTTATTGATGGTAATCGTTGCGCCTACGCCTTTATGGTAAAGCAGCTGTTGTTTGAAAACCTTGCCTAATAATTTTCCTTCTTTAAATACACCAGCATTTATGGAGAGGTTTTTTGTAAAAGGAATGGCTTGCTTATAAATCGCAGAAGTGGCAGTAGGTTTTGAGCCATCTGTTGTGAAGCGTATTTCTTTCCCTAGGCTTGCTGTGCTTAATTTATACTGCTGTTGGTCGTTTAAAAATCCTTTAACTTCATACAGATGGTTGGCATAATTGATATCTAGTGCCTCCATTCTTTGATGAAAATATTCCACACGATTTATAAAACTAGAATAGTTTTTGTTTTCTGCTTGAGTCCAAGCCACCTCGCTCATAGCGAGCATGCGAGGAAAAGCCATGTATTCTACTTGGTCGCTGGTGGTCATGTATTCTGTCCATAGATTTCCTTGGGGTCCTATAATGCGTTTTGCTTCTTCGGCAGTGAGTTCTTTAGGAATCGGGTTAAAATTATAGACTTTTTCTAATGCTAGGAAGCCGCCTATTGCGGTGGGTTCGTTTTCGTTCTCACTTTGATAATAGTCAAAATAGGAATGAGAAGTAGGCGTCATGATGACGTCGTGACCCGACTTTGCTGCTTCAACAGCGCCTGTGGTCCCACGCCAGCTCATCACCGTTGCATTAGGCGCCAGTCCACCCTCAAGAATCTCGTCCCATCCTATGATGTTGCGGCCTTTAGAATTTAGGTATTTTTCTATGCGTTGAATAAAATAGGATTGCAGTTCGTACTCATCTTTCAGTCCATTTTCTTTGATGACTTGTTGCGCAACTGGACTTGATTTCCATTGTGTTTTAGGCGCTTCATCACCGCCTATGTGAATGTAGGGCGACGGGAACAATTCCATGACTTCATCCAGTACGTTTTCTAAGAAGGTAAAAGTTTCTTCGTCCGGACAATAGATAGTTTCAAAAACGCCCCATTCTGTCGCTACGTTCACCTTTTCTGGGGTACATCCCAATTCTGGATAGGCAGCAATGGCAGCTTGTGCGTGACCTGGCATTTCTATTTCTGGGATGATGTTGATGTGTCGCGCTTTCGCGAAAGCGATCACCTCACGAATCTCTTCCTGTGTGTAAAAACCACCGTACTTTTTAGTATCATATAAACGTGGTGAGTCGTTATAATGTCCCATCAGAGTACTGTCGCGATAAGCCGCAATTTCTTGAAGTTTGGGGTATCTCTTAATCTCAATGCGCCAGCCTTGATCATCTGTAAGATGCCAGTGAAAGGTATTCATCTTGAGCAGGGCCATCGCATCTATATATTTTTTGATAAACTCCACATCAAATAGGTGTCTCGAAACATCGAGATGCATGCCGCGATAAGAAAAACGCGGTTCATCCTTTATGGCGACCGCAGGAATGTGAAGGAGGTGATTTTCCTTAGATTTTTCCAACTCCAAGGGAAGGAGTTGGATCAAAGTCTGGACGGCATAAAAAGCTCCTGCGTCTGTGCTGGCTTTAAGGAGTACCTGTTGCGCATTAGTTTCTATGGTATAGCCTTCGGCGGCTGTTATCGAGGGATCAAATTCAAATAGAATGACATTTTCTGTGGCGTATTTTGTTTCCCAACTGCGGTTGGTTTCAACTTCTAAAAAACTTTTTAAAAAATTAACAGAATGCGTAAAGTCATCTGCATTTCTGATAACGGTCGACTGGTCAATAGTAAAACGACCAGGAAGAACTTGTAGCGATTGAGGTGCGGGAATGACAGAGGGACTCGACAGTTTTATCTCTGGCTCCCTGCATGACAACAGTGTTAATATCAAACTGCAAAGAATTAAAAATCTAGCGCTCATTATTGTATTTTAGAATTTTAAAATTAGAGCAGAAGATAGCACATTTTCTATGAGTCCAAAAGAACAAATACAATCCTTACGTATCGAGTTGCGTGAGCACAATTATAACTACTACGTTAATGATAATCCTACCATATCAGACTTTGAGTTTGATAAAAAGCTGGAGCAATTAAAAATGCTAGAAACCGCTCATCCTGAGCTGTATGATGCGGCCAGTCCGTCCCTAAGAGTAGGTGGCGAGGTGACTAAAAACTTCAAGACCATTAAGCACATCAATCGCATGTACTCACTGGATAACTCCTATTCCATAGAGGATCTGAAAGATTGGGAAGCCCGCATAAAAAAAATCGTTGATGGAGAGATTCAATACACCTGCGAACTCAAATACGACGGTGCCAGTATAAGTTTGCATTACGAAAACGGAAAATTTGTTCAAGCGGTCACTCGTGGTGATGGAAATCAAGGCGATGAAGTAACGGCAAATGTGCGCACCATTAGATCGGTTCCATTGCAATTGAAAGGTGATGAAATTCCTGAAAAATTTGAAATACGAGGAGAGATCGTATTGCCATGGGAGGGTTTTCATAAAATGAATAAAGAACGTGCTGAACAAGGTCTTGATTTATACCGCAACCCGCGCAATACGGCTAGTGGGAGTTTGAAACTTCAGGATAGTGCTGAGGTGGCAAAACGACCTTTAGACTGTCTGTTGTATTCGCTCGCTGGAGATAATTTGCCTGTGAAAACACAATCGGACTCTTTAGAATATGCGAGAAAATGGGGGTTTAAAGCACCTAAGGAATCGAAACTAGTTCCTTCTATTGAAGAAGTTTTTGAGTTTATCAATCATTGGGATATCGCAAGAAAAGAATTGCCTTATGAAACGGATGGAGTAGTAGTAAAGGTCAACTCACTGCGCCAGCAAGAAGAGCTAGGTTTTACGGCAAAATCTCCTAAATGGGCGATGGCCTATAAATTTGCCGCAGAGCAAGTGTCTACCAGATTAGAAGAAATCACGTATCAAGTAGGCCGCACAGGTTCGATAACTCCAGTGGCAAATCTTGAAGCAGTAGAGATATCAGGAACAACGGTAAGACGCGCCAGTTTGCACAATGCCGACCAAATTGAAAAGCTAGACATAAGAGTCGGTGATGAGGTATATGTAGAAAAAGGGGGCGAGATCATTCCTAAAATAATCGCGGTAGATGTATCTAAGAGACCAGAAAACTCTGTTCCTACCGTTTATGCCACGCACTGTCCAGAATGTCATACAGAGTTAGTTAGGAAAGAAGAAGATGCCAAGCATTTTTGTCCTAATGAAATGGCATGTCCACCACAGGTAAAAGGAAGAATAGAGCACTTTATCTCGCGTAAAGCCATGGATATAGACGGAATAGGAGCAGAGACAGTAGGTCAATTAGTAGCGTCTGGGCTCATTCACAACTATGCCGATTTATACGACCTGACGGTGGAACAAGTATTACCATTAGAGCGTATGGCACAAAAAAGTGCTGAAAATATGGTCCGTGGTATCGCAGCGAGTAAACAAGTTCCTTTTGAGCGGTTGTTGTTTGGTTTAGGAATTAGGTACGTAGGTGAAACAGTGGCTAAAAAACTAGCTAAGTTCTATAAAAATATGGACGCTTTAATGGCTGTGTCACTTGCGCCGGATAAAGAAAACATAGACCTGTTTGCAGATCTTACAAGTCCAGCTGATAAGAAAATAGAAGAGTTAAGCGGTATCCCAGAAATAGGAATTGCCATAGCGCAATCTGTCGTAGAGTTTATAGCCAATGAACAACAAGTAGAAATAGTGAATCGATTGCAAATAGCCGGCTTACAATTTGCATTATCTGAAGAACAATTGGAAGGTCAAACGGATAAGTTGTCAGGAAAAAGCTTTGTTATTTCAGGCGTGTTTGAAATGTCTAGAAATGATTTAAAAAAGCTCATTGAAGATAATGGAGGTAAGGTCGGTAGTTCTCTTTCTAGCAAAACAGATTATTTAGTGCGTGGAGAAAGTATGGGGCCTTCTAAATTAGAGAAAGCAAATAAGTTAAATATCACTATGATTAGTGAGCAGGAGTTTCTAATTATGGTTTAGACCTGTAAAAGAGATTCTTTTATAAGGTGCTGCTTGAGTAGTTAACTTACTTCTTCCCCATGCTGACTTGCGTCCAGGCCGCGCTCTTCTTGTACAGCGGTAACTCGAATGGGTAGCAGTAGGTCTACTATTTTATAAAGTGTCAGACTGCCAGCAAATGTAAAAATAGAAACTCCTATCAGTGTAATGATATGCCACATGAAAGTAGCTGTCTCGCCATGTATCAAACCTACATCTTTAGCAAATACGGCAGTTAATAACATCCCTACTATACCGCCCACACCATGACTAGGAAACACATCAAGCGTGTCATCTATTCCTGTTTTTGAAAACCATGAGATAGCTAGGTTACTAGTTATAGCTGCCACAAAACCTATGAATATACTTTGTGATATGGTCACAAAACCTGCTGCTGGAGTAATGGCTACCAGTCCTACTATTGCGCCAATACAGGCTCCTACAGCACTCATCTTGCGATTCCTAAATCGTTCATAAAACATCCAAGTAATCATGGCTGTTGCGCTGGCTATGTTTGTGTTGGCAAAAGCGATCACGGCATCGGTATTTGCAGCAAGTGCACTACCTGCGTTGAATCCAAACCATCCAAACCAAAGCAGTCCAGTTCCTAGAATGATATAAGGAACGTTTGCAGGATCATGCGTAATTTTTTTGCGCTTTCCTAAAAATACAGCACCAGCAAGTGCTGCAAATCCGGCGCTCATGTGAACCACTGTTCCTCCAGCAAAATCCAATACTCCTAAATTACGCAGTAATCCGTCAGGATGCCAAGTCATGTGAGCCAGTGGAGCGTATATAAATAGGGTGAATAATACCATGAATAATATATAACTTCTAAAACGCACACGCTCTGCAAAACTCCCTGTAATCAATGCTGGTGTGATGATGGCAAATTTGAGTTGGAATAAAGCAAAAACTAAAAAGGGAACGGTTCCAGCAAAGTCTGGATTAGGAGCTAGTCCTACATTTTTAAAATTGAAAAAGGTCATAGGATTTCCTATAATACCATACCAACTTTCTCCAAAGGCAAGAGAGAAACCTATAAGTACCCAAAGAATACTCACCACGCCCAGTGCGACAAAGCTTTGAAGCATAGTAGAAATCATGGATTTTTTATGGACCATGCCGCCATAGAAAAAGGCAAGTCCTGGCGTCATTAATAATACAAAAGCAGATGCTATTAACATCCAGGCAGTATCACCACTATCAATAGCGCTCATGTCTCCATTTTCAGTATAAGGACTGCTATATATTAAACTAATTAAAACTAAAGCTGCAAGAACTATAAAATTGACCTTTCTTCCCATTTTGAAATCATTTGGTTGATTTTTCAAATATAGGGTATGAGTTTAAAATACGTAAGATATTTTATCATTAACCCTTATATTTATAGGGTATGATTCTTAAATAGAGTATTTGAATTAGCTATTTAGTGTTGTATTAGGGTCAAATCTCATAAACCATGTCCATACCTTTATCTACTTTTCCTTCTTTTAAATAAAAATCAATACGTCCTAGATGGATTCCATAGCAACCTACTTGGTTCACCATGACATTTTTGCCCGCTGCGTTTTTCACAATTTCTGGAGCATCTAGAAAAGTATGCGTGTGGCCACCTATAATCAAATCTATTCCTGATGTGGCTGCTGCCAGCGATAAATCAGAAACCTTATCGCCTCTGTAAGAATATCCCAAATGAGACATGCAAATCACAATATCACAGTGGTCTTCTTCTCTTAATAATCGCGCTTGATCTTTGGCAATTTCAACAGGGTCGTTGTACACTGTTTCTTTGTACATTTTAGGTTCAACTAGTCCCTGAAGCTGAATTCCAACACCAAATAGCCCTATGCGAATGCCATCTTTAACGATCACTTTTCTAGATTTTATATGACCATCCATAAGGGTATTGGAAAAATCATAATTAGAAATCACAAAGTCAAAGGAGGCATTGGGCAATTGTTTGTAAAGTCCTTCTATACTGTTGTCAAAATCATGATTACCTATTGTTGCAGCATCATAACCCATCATAGACATCAATTTAATTTCCAGTTCGCCACCATAAAAATTAAAATAGGGCGTTCCTTGAAAGATGTCACCACAGTCTAGGAGAAGTGTGTTTGGGTTTTCTTTACGTACTTTGTTGACTAAGGCTGCACGTCTTGCCACACCGCCACGGCCATTGTTGCGACCACCAGAAATGGGTTCTATATGGGAATGTGTGTCGTTGGTATGGAGAATGCTTATCTTCTTAGTTCCAGGCTCTAATTCTGGAGCAGTGAAAATTCCGTTTGCTAGGGCATAATTGGACCACAAAGCGGTTCCTGCTACTATTCCTGCGCTGGTATTGCGTATAAATTTTCTTCTTTCCATAATAATTTACCTTAAAAAACTGTTATTGTGCGCTATCAAATCTGTTGTCACTTTCAAATCTTAAAGTGTCCACTTTTTTAAAGTAAGCGATCATTGCATTACGTATTTTAAAATCGATTTTAAACATAGGAGCATCCTTAAAAAAGCTCATGTTATCACCGCCAGTGTAAAGGTAGTCACTTGTTAGAATATGATAAGTCTCCTTGTGACTCCTGGTAACTTGTGGCAGCCCATTCTTTGGAATATGTATTTTAATTCCGTCAAAAGGATGTGCGCGTTTTTTTTCAATGAGATAATTGATAAGTGCGCTCATTTGAGTTTCATTCAGCTCTACGGCTACTATTTCATTATCAAAAGGCATGATTTCATAAGCACTACGCATGGTAACTGGTCCAGCTGGCATTCCTGCTCTAATTCCTCCATGATTAAGCAAGACCATGTCTACTTGGTTTCCAGTACGACTTTTATAAATAGGTGCGCCTTGTTCACGTACTATCGCAGCAAGCATATTCCCTATGGCAGTGTTGTATTTAGTATCGTTTTTGTTCATAGACACTGGATTGTAACTCAATGGTTCGTTCATCTGTACATCTAAAGATTTTTTGAAAGGAGCAATGTACTCTTCTATCTTTGGAACGCTTTTAAGGGTGGAGTCTATCTCCGTTATACTTCCAGCTACTTTTACCAAGTGGTATTCTTTTTTGCCGCAAGAAACGAGTAGGGCAGTTGATAATAGTACCGCTTTCGCGAAAGCGGAATAAGCCAACAAATGTTTCTTGTTTTCTAACGTATTTTTTTTCATAAAGCATTTGCTATTGTACTAGTTTTACACACTAAAATGTTCTTAATTTGATTCAAAATTTGGCGGTACTAGATTCAATCATTTCTCACTAGTTCTTAAAAGGTGAAAAGGGAATACTTGTAAGGGAGTATTCTTTTAAACAGAAATAGTTGATTACCGTAAACGATCTAAACGCCCTATATTAATGCGAACTAGTTACAAAAGTAAAAGTACATGATTTTTGACGTTTTAAAGCAGCAATGGTTGCGCAAAGAGTGTATTAGGCTAGGCAATAGTTCAAGAGACCAACAGAGATATTGGCCTGAATCTCTTGTTGTTGTTTTTAATGCAGATCAGTTTGATGATTTAGAGGTTTTTAAAAAATGGTGCGGTAAGCTTGATATTTCTTCAAATAAAATGACTTTATTGGGCTATACCAAAAATGTCAAAAAAAAGTACCTAGAAGGAGCCACTCTTTTTGATCCTTCTGCGATAAAATGGAAGGGTGGTGTAAAAGATGACCATCTTTCAGAACTGTTGAATTCTAAATACGATTTGCAAATCAATTATTACGAGGTGTCAAGTCAGATTAAAAAATTTATAACAATGAGTCTTAATAGCAGTATTAAAGTTGGTTATGCGACTCATGAAGAAATCACTTACGATCTTGCTGTTAACGTTCCATTAACAAATCAGGAACTATTTATCTCCGAAATTGCCAAGTATCTAAAAATATTTAATCCATAGCATGCAAGAATTAATAGGAACTGGCGTTGCACTTGTAACTCCATTCGATGCTCAAGGAGCAGTAGATCATTTGGCTCTAGCCCGTATTGTTCATTACCAAGTAGAAAACGGGATAGACTATTTAGTAGTACTAGGAACTACAGGAGAGAGTATCACGCTTTCTAAACAGGAAAAAGCAGACGTGATTAAAACTATTAACGACGCTAATAATGGACGCCTTCCCATGGTTTTGGGCTTAGGAGGCAATGATACCGCAGTCGTCGTAAATGAATTAAAAACAATGAACTTGACTGATTTTATTGCTATTCTATCAGTTTCCCCATCTTACAGCAAACCTACACAGGAAGGGATTTACCAGCATTTTAAAATGCTATCTCAAGCGAGTTCTATACCGATCATACTGTACAATGTTCCTGGAAGAACCGGCACTAACATGGAAGTGGAAACTGTTGTTAGACTTTCTGCTTTTGAAAATATAATAGCCATCAAGGAGGCTGCCGGTGATATAGTGCAGGCTATGAAAATGATTCAATATACTCCTAAAGATTTTCTAGTTATTTCTGGAGACGATATGATTGCAAATGCTATGACACTTGCTGGAGGAGCTGGAGTTATTTCGGTAATAGGTCAAGCGATGGCCCAAGATTTTTCGGACATGATACGTTATGCTTTAAATGGTGATGTTGGTGAATCATATCAGCTTCATTATAAAATGGCAGCTGTTGTAGAAATGATATTTGAACAAGGGAATCCAGCGGGCATAAAAACACTGTTGCAACACCTAGAGTTGTGTGGTAATGAGGTGAGATTGCCGCTGGTAAAAGTGGATACTCTTCTCAACAAACGCTTAAAAACTTTTTTAGAGTCTTACTAAATTTAATAACGTATCAGTTTTTAATGATAACGACTACAGCAGTAGGTTACATACAGTAACCAGATGAAGTTGAAATCAAATAATAGTAATCGTTATGGTTATATTTCACGTGAAATTAATGACGAGCTAGAAATATATTCATTTTGTGGACGTTTTTAACAATAAATACTATTTGCACGTTAACCAGTGTGAACGGCCTTTCTCTTTCACTATAAAAAGTTACCTTTGTACGTATATTAAAGTTATTTATGAAAAACCTAGTTGTTGTATTCCTTATCGCCACTATTGTCGTGAGTTGTGGTTCCTATCAGAAAGCCCTTAAGTCTGAAGATAACACGGAGAAAGTGGTCATGATTGACACGCTTTTTGCAAAAGGAAAGTACGGTAAAAGTTTAGCTTTATTTGAGCAAATTATACCAGCCTACCGAGGGACTGACAGTGCCGCTCCTATGGCAATTAAATATGCCAAAGCCTTGTATGAGGATAATAGTTATGTCAACAGTGCCTATCAATACGAGCGTTTTATTCAATCACACCCTCAAAATGAAAATGCAGAACTCGCCTTATTCATGGCCGCAAAAAGTCATTACCAAATGTCTCCTATATTTTCAAAGGATCAAAATGACACGAATATTGCGTTGACAAAATTACAAGAATATATTAATGTATACCCAACAGGTGAATTTTCAATTGAAGCAAATGTTTTAGTTGGTGAATTGCGTGACAAGCTAGATAAAAAGGCATACGAGACTGCTAAACAGTACCATCACTTTGGAAATTTTAGAGGTGGATACATCTCCGCTATAAGTGCTTTTGAAAATTTTATCCTAGATCATCCTGGATCAGATTATCAAGATGATGCCCAGTATTATTTATTAGAATCCCAATATGAATATGGGATAAATAGCTTTTCTGATTTAGTTCCCGAAAGACTGACAAAAGCTAAGGAATATTATGATACCTTTGCAAAACGATATCCTTCTAGTGAATATAGAGAAAATGCCGATGAGATACTCGCTAAAATAGAGGATTATAATTTTAAGAATACAAGCAAATAATAACAATGGATACTAAAAACTTAACTGCCCCTAATACAACCATTACGTACAACCGAGATGCATTAACTGCGCCTACAGGTAATATGTATGAGGCGATTTCTATTATCGCAAAACGTGCTGAGCAAATTAATACAGACGTTAAAGAAGAGCTTATTGAAAAGTTAGAGGAATTTGCTACTTACAATGACTCTCTTGAGGAGATATTTGAAAACAAAGAGCAAATTGAAGTTTCTAAGTTTTATGAGCGCCTTCCTAAGCCAGCTGCAATAGCTATTGAAGAATGGTTGCAGGGTAAGATTTACTTTAGAGATACTGGAGCTACTGAAGAGTAATTCAAGTCATATGAAATCTGTGTTAAGTGGAAGAAAAATAGTGCTAGGTATATCTGGCGGTATTGCTGCTTATAAAGCTACTTATATTGTGCGCCTGCTTGTAAAAGCGGGCGCTGTAGTTAAGGTAATTATGACTCCATCAGCACGAGACTTTGTGACACCGCTCACTTTATCTACGCTTTCTAAAAACCCTGTTCTCTCCCATTTTACAAATGAAGAAGATGAAAATGATTTGTGGAACAATCACGTAGAATTAGGTCTTTGGGCAGATTTATTGCTCATCGCGCCTGCTACAGCAAATACCATGAGTAAAATGGTAAATGGTGCTATAGATAATTTACTTCTTGCCACCTATTGCAGCGCAAAGTGTCCTGTATATTTTGCTCCTGCTATGGATCTAGATATGTACAAGCATCCTTCTACCCAAGCTAATTTTGAAAAGCTAACTTCTTACGGTAATATCATGATTCCAGCGGGAGATGGAGAGTTGGCTAGCGGTCTTTCGGGAAAAGGTCGCCTGGCAGAGCCGCATGAAATCATAGAATTTATAGAGCAAGATATTCAGAGCAAGCTTCCATTGAGCGGTAAGGCTTGTCTCATCACGGCTGGGCCTACCTACGAGGCAATTGATCCAGTGCGTTTTATAGGAAATCACAGCAGTGGAAAAATGGGTGCTTCGATTGCCATAGAACTGGCAAATCAAGGGGCTCAAGTTCAGTTAATTATGGGTCCTAGTGCTGTCTCTACAGAACATCATTTAATTAATCGAGTAGATGTTAAGACCGCACAACAAATGTATGATGCGGTTCATAAAATTGTCCATGAGGTAGATGTTGCTATCTTTAGTGCTGCGGTTTCAGATTATAGACCATTAAATCCGGTAGATCAGAAAATAAAAAAGAAGTCTGAAACGTTAACTATTGAGTTGGTCAAAAATCCTGATATTCTAGCGAGTGTAGGAGTAATGAAAAACAAGCCATTTTTAGTGGGATTTGCTTTAGAGACAGAGAATGAAATGGAACACGCTTTTGGAAAAGCAGAAAAAAAACAAACTGATTTGCTCGTGTTAAACTCTATGCGAGATAAAGGTGCTGGTTTTGGTGTAGAAACCAATAAAATAACTATTATAGATAAGGATAAAAATATTTTTCGTTTTGAAACCAAATTAAAAACGGAAGTAGCAAAAGATATAGTAAATGAAATTATTAAAAGGATTTTGTAGTCTCGTTATTGCCTTAGGCACAGTTTGCTCTTGCTATGCTCAAGAGTTTAATTTTACAGTCCAAGTAAATGCGCAAAATGTAGTGCAGCCTGATCAATCGATTTTTAAAACTTTGGAAACATCTCTACAAGAGTTTTTAAATAATACCAAGTGGACAGATCAAAAGTTCAAAGAGGAAGAAAAAATAAACGCTTCTTTAGTCTTCGTTGTTACTGCTTACGATAATGATCGTTTTAGAGGTAATTTTCAAATTTCAGTATCGAGACCAGTTTTTAATTCTTCCTACACAACCCCTGTTTTTAATTTCAAGGATAATGACATTGCATTTGAATACGTTGAGTATGCTCCTTTCTTTTATAATAGAAATCAATACGAAAATAATTTGATCTCCCTTATTTCTTTTTATACCTACACTGTTTTAGGAATAGATGGCGATACGTTTGAGTTAAGAGGTGGTCAAACTTTTCATGAAGAGGCTCAAAATATAGTTAATTTAGCTCAAGGATCTCAAGGTGTCGAAGGATGGAAGGCAAGTGACGGATTGATTTCTAGATTTAGACTTAACGATGACATGCTTTCTGAAACTTATAAAGAGTATAGAGAAGTCATGTATTCGTATCACTTAAAAGGCCTAGACACGTTTTCAAAGGACTCAAAAGCGGGAAAGATCCTTCTTAAAAAGCATATTCAGAAATTTAATGAGCTTCATGATAGAAGGCCTAACAGCCTGTTGCAACGCACCTTTTTTGACGCAAAAGCAGACGAAATCATGAGTGTTTATTCCTCAGGTCCAGCTGTAGATATAAGACAGTTAAAGGAAACTTTGCAAAAAATAGCCCCTAACCAGTCATCAAAATGGCGCAATATTAAAGTATAGTATCTTTTTTACCTCCTAGTTTTTACCTAGATTTATATTTTGTAATATAGTACCCTTATTGTTGCTTAACCCAGTTTATAAAAATTGCTTAAACATATTCAAATAGAAAATTTTGCGTTGATTGATTCTTTAGAATTAGATCTTCAAAATGGCCTCACCATGATTACTGGAGAGACTGGAGCTGGTAAATCTATATTATTAGGTGCTCTGGGTTTGATACTTGGGAAGCGAGCAGATTTAAGCGCCATAAGAGATACCTCTCGAAAATGTGTCGTAGAAGCCCAATTCCAAATTTCTAATTTAAGTTTGATGGAGTTATTTCAAGAACTTGATCTCGATTATGAAGATTTGAGTTTTCTGAGACGAGAGATTTTACCTTCTGGAAAAAGTAGGGCCTTTATAAACGACACACCAGTGACACTTGCTGTAATGGATAACCTAGGCAAGCGCTTGGTAGATATTCATTCGCAACATCAAACTTTACAACTTTCAAAAGATATATTTCAAGCAGATGTTTTGAACGCTTTTATTATAGAAGCGACAAAAAATGAAGCAAAACCCGCTTCTCAGTCTTTACAGAGCTATAGAACTGAGTTGATTGTTCATAAAAATACTCAAAAAGAGCTCAAAAATTTAAGAAGTCAAGAAGCTCAGTTATCTAAAGAATTGGATTACAACACTTTTTTATTACAAGAGCTGGAAGAAGCTGCTTTAGATCAATTAGATCAACGAGTACTAGAAGAAGAAAATGAACAACTAAGTAATGTAGAAAGTATCACTGATGTATTTACAGAATTCAACGCGGTTCTCTCTGAGGATGATTTAGGCATCTTAGATCAATTAAGGCAATTGCAAAACAAACTTCAAAGTATCAGTAGTTATTCATCAAGCTATTGTGTTATTAAGGAAAGGCTATCATCGGTTTTACTTGAGTTAGAAGATGTCTATCAAGAATCTTCTAACGAGGTGGATAAGATAGAAGCAGATCCAGAACGATTGCATAAAATAAATACTTCTCTAAGTCTTTTAGAAAATTTATACAGAAAGCATCAGGTAGAAGATGTGCCATCATTGATTCAATTAAGGGATGAACTGGCAGATAAAGTTTTTGTTTCTATGGGTCTTGATAATAAAATCAAAAAACAAGAGAAGCTGCTTCAGGAGGTAGAAAATAATTTAAATAAATTAGGGAAGGAACTTACTGGTTTTAAAGACAAACATAAAATAGCGCTTGAAGCTGAGGTACTTCGTATAGTACAAGATTTAGGAATGCCCGATGCTCAATTTATTATAGAAGTTTCTCCACTAGGTGCTTATGGAGATTATGGTGTCGATCACACACAATTTACGTTTACTGCAAATAAAGGCTCGCAACTATTAGCATTGGATAAGGCCGCTTCTGGTGGAGAGCTTTCTAGATTAATGTTAGCGATCAAGTCCATACTTTCTAGGTGTAAAAAATTACCGACTATTATATTTGATGAGATTGATACTGGGGTAAGTGGAGCAATTGCTACTCAAATGGCCCAGATCATGACCTCTATGAGTAAAGAAATGCAAGTAATGGCAATTACACATTTACCGCAAATTGCTGCTTCCGGTAATGACCACCTTATTGTAAAGAAAGTAACTGATGATCGCATGACCTACAGCACTATAGAGCGTCTTGATAAACAGGCACGTCTTGAAGAAATTGCACAGATGTTAAGCGGTGGAACTATTTCCAGCGCTGCAAGAGAAAATGCACGTGCCCTACTCAATTAGTTTTATATCTTTGCGGTCTAATCAAGAACTATGGCTTACAATTTATTAAAAGGAAAACGCGGAATCATATTTGGTGCGTTAGATGAGAATTCTATCGCTTGGAAAACAGCACAATTAGCTCATGAAGAAGGAGCGACTTTTGTACTTACCAATGCGCCTGTAGCAATGCGTATGGGGCAAATCAGTGAACTGGCTAAGCAAACAGGCAGTGAAATCATTCCCGCAGATGCTACTAACGTTGAAGATCTTGAAAATTTAGTTCATAAATCAGTAGAGATTTTAGGCGGTAAGCTAGATTTCGTTCTTCACTCTATAGGAATGAGTGTGAACGTACGTAAAGGAAGGCACTATACAGACCAAAATTATAAGTATACGGAAAAAGGTTGGGACGTAAGTGCTGTTTCTTTTCATAAAGTCATGCAAACGCTTCATAAAAATGATGCAATGAATGCATGGGGAAGTATTGTGGCGCTTACATATATGGCGGCGCAGCGCACTTTTCCAGACTATAACGATATGGCAGATAACAAGGCGTATCTAGAGTCCATTGCTCGTAGTTTTGGATATTTCTTTGGAAAAGATAAAAAGGTTAGAGTGAATACTATTTCTCAATCACCTACACCTACAACTGCAGGAAGCGGAGTAAAAGGATTTGATGGATTCTTAAGTTATGCTGAAAAAATGAGTCCATTAGGAAACGCCACGGCGCAAGATTGTGCAGAATACACGATAACCCTATTTTCAGACTACACAAAAAAAGTGACTATGCAAAATCTCTTTCATGACGGTGGTTTCTCTAATACTGGGGTAAGTCAAGAAGTTATCGAGAAATTTTAATCACCTTTATTTAATTAATTTTAAAAAGCTGTATCCTTCGATGCAGCTTTTTTTGTTTTCAGCTTTCGCGAAAGTGGTAAATGTTAAAATGTCAACATGTACACAAATTTAATGTTTTAAAAGAATGTTAATTAGTATAATAACCATATCTTGACATTTCAATTTTTTAATCCAAAATGAAATGAAAATAAAATTACTATGTCTCGTAACGTTTCTAATCGCATCGATCTCTTCAGCTCAATGTGATTATACGTTAGAGCTTACCGATAACTTCGGTAGTGAATGGGATTCAGGAGCCAACTTGACAGCAAATGCTGGTGTAGACATTACGTTAAATGGAACGACAACAACTTATTTAGTTGTGAATCCATCGGCAATTCCTAATACGCCCGTTGTAGAAAATTATACGATATCTGTAAACGACGGGGATGCCTTAGATATTGACTATCGTGCCACCTTTTTTCCTGGTGATGCAGGGTTTAGGTTTCTAGATTCTGAAGGGATTGAAGTGTATGCTTCTCCATTCAGTCAAGGTTCTATGATGGATATATATGTAGATACAGCTACTTGTCCTACCTGTTTTGCCGTAACGCAGCTCACAACAAATACGGTCACTGCAACCAGTGCAGATATTGGATGGACAGCAACAGGAACAGAAATTGCTTGGGAAGTAGAATATGGTCCAGTAGGTTTTACACCTGGTGCAGGAACCACTGATAACGCAATTTCAAATCCTTGGAATATAGATGGTTTAATGTCTAGTACGGCATACGACGTATATGTACGTGCAGATTGCGGTATGGGTGATATAAGCAGCAATCAAGGTCCTATTTCGTTTACTACGACAGAGTCGTGTCCATCTCCATCCAACTTTGATTCAATAGCTGAGTCAGCTTTTGAAATTCAATTCACCTGGGATGCAAACGGAAATTCAAGTATCAATAATCAAGTCAATTATGATGTGTCTCCATTTGTACAAAGCCCAGGAACTGGTCAGTTTGCAAATGGAAATTTCGGAAACTTTGCGTTGATAGATAACTTAATGTCTGCAACTACTTACGATTTTTATGTAAGATATGATTGTGGAATGGGAGATTTTAGTCTTTGGCAAGGTCCGTATACCGCTACTACAGAAATTTCTTGTCCTGAAGTAACGGGAATTCAAGCTGATGTGATCACAGATAATTCTCTTGATGTCTCATGGACTGCCGGTGGAGCAGAGACAGCATGGGAAGTAGAATACGCTCCAGCTGGAATTATTACAGCTCCATTCTCAACTCTTCCGCAGGGAACTAGAATTAATGGTTTATCGACGCCATCAACACCTATAACAGGTCTAACCGATGCAACAGTCTATGATGTTTTTGTAAGAGCTTTTTGTGATCCTATGTTGCCAGATTATAGCGCACCAACTCAACTTACGGTAACAACTTTATGTTTGGAATTTACTCCTACTTCTAGCGCTCCTTATTTACAGGATTTTGAATCTTTTCCAGCGTCTTTAGGATTTACAGAAGAGTTGTGTTGGACCGGCGCCGCAGTTGATAGTTATGACTGGAATCTAGATGATAATGGTGGAACACCATCTACAGGAACCGGCCCTAATGCAGCCTTTTCAGGAACAAATTACTTCTATACAGAAGCTAGTGGAGCTACTGCGGGCACTAGTATCGCTACACTAACAGGTCCTCAATTTAATCTTTCAGGTTTAACAAATCCATCGGTACAATTCTATTACCACATGTTTGGAGGTCAAATAGGTGATTTAATTTTAGAAGTTGACGATTTCTCCGGTTCAGGATGGACAGGGGTGAGTACCATTTCTGGTGCACAACAGACTGCTCAAGTAGATGACTGGCTATTACAAATTGTAAGCTTAGATGCTTATGCTGGTCAAACGGTGCGAATAAGGTTCAGAGCTATCTCAGGAGGAAGTTATGAAGGAGATATTGCTTTAGATGATTTCTCCGTTGGTGAGTTACCGGCATGTCCCGATCCGAGTCTATTAGCCGTTGATGCTACATCAGACTCAACAGCTGATTTAAGTTGGTCAGAGAATGGACTTGCCACTTCTTGGGAAGTGGAGGTACAGCCTACTGGAGTTCTTCAAGGTACTCTAGGAGCTGCTTATGAAAACCTTACATCTACTAACCCAGAAACGGCAACAGGTTTAACGCCACAAACTACTTATGACTATTATGTTCGCTCGAATTGTGGAGTTGATGGCTTTAGTTCCTGGGCAGGGCCTTTTACTTTCACAACACAATGTGATGCTGCTGTTGCCCCATATTTAGAAGATTTTGAGAATGGTTTCACTCCTATAACTACAAATTTTCCTGGAATAGGAGACGCATTTGATAGAGAAAACTGTTATTCTGCAACTAATAGCAGCTATTTCTGGGCCATAGCTAGTGGGGCTTTTACAGGGACTGCAGGTACGGGGCCAGATCCATCAATTACTACTGGTAATTATTTTTATGCAGAAGGAAATGGAACTGACGGTGCAGTGGCTGATTTGAATACGCCGCTTTTTGACTCCAATGCTTTAACCGTTCCTTCTGTTAGTTTTGATTACCACATGGTAGGAGCTAATATTGGTTCTTTAGAAATTATAGTAAGAGTTGCCGGGATAGATAACGTAGTAGGTACTTTAACTGGTGCTCAACAGGGAGCCGTTACAGACCCTTATATAAATATGAACATTCCTTTAACCGCTTACGCGGGTCAGACATTTCAGATTGTTTTTAGAGCGACTCGTGGAAATGGTACTGCATCAGACATTGCTGTGGATAATATAGTTATCGATGAAGCACCTTCTTGTGCCGCGCCTAGAAGTTTAACAGCTTCAAGTGTTACTGATGTCTCTGCTATATTAGGCTGGACTAATGGTAATACCGAGACCTTGTGGGATATAGAATTAGTCCTCGCTGGATCTACTCCTACGGGAACACCAACTCAAGCTGCTGTGACAACTAATCCTTATGATGCGTTAAATCTATCAAGCGGTACAAATTATGAATTCTATTTGAGAGCGGTGTGTGCTGTAGGAGATGAAAGTCTTTGGACTGGTCCTATTGTTTTTACAACACTTCCTTCCTGTGGAGATACTATCTATGATACGGGTGGTGCAAATGGGCAATATACTAATGGTGAGTCCTATACAATAACTTATCTTCCTCAAAATGCGGGAGATGTTGTTACTTTGAATTTTACCGCTGTTGATCTCGAAAGTTGTTGCGATACCTTGCAAATTTTTGATGGTTTAGATAACACAGCAACTGCTTTTTCAACAGATTTAGAAGCTCCAGATCTTTTTAGAGCTACTAACGCTGCTGGCGCTATAACTCTTACCTTCAGTTCTGATGGATCTGTAACTAGAGATGGATGGATTGCTCAATACATTTGTGCAGCACCGCCAACTTGCTTAGAGGTAACTAGTTTGGCAGCAACTAATTCAACTATAGATGGTGCAGAATTATCATGGGTCACTGGAGGTAGTGGGGAGAGTGCTTGGGATATTGAAATTGTTATTGCAGGAACTACTCCTACAGGAACACCGACAAATACGGCGACATCTAATCCATATGCAGTCACAGGTCTAGCTAGTAGTACTGCTTATGACTTTTATGTAAGAGCTAATTGTGGAGGAGGATTAGGTACTTCACTTTATACTGGTCCATTTCAATTCGATACGTTATGTGATGATTTAATAGCTCCCTTTACAGAGTCTTTTAACGTCTTGAATTCAGATCCAACTTGCTGGACTCAGTCAGCTACCACTGGTGGACCTTGGTCTACAAACGGTGGAGGTGGTTTTAACACGGTAGAATGTTCTACAGCAGCTTCAGATCGTACTGGAAATTCTGGTTCTTTTGCATGGTTAGACTTTTCTGGAACAGATACAGCGGTCATATTGGAAACACCTCAAATTGATGTTTCAGCATTAACAGTTCCTTATGTAGAGTTATACCACTGGATGTGTACTACTGGATATGCACCAGGAAATGAATTGTATATTGAGGCTATCGATGGTGCTGGAATATGGCAACAAGTTGCGCTTATTAACACTGGAGACGCTTTATGGTCTAAATATGGATATGATTTATCTTCATTTGTATATAATACTAGTTTTGTACAGTTGAGATTTAGAGCTGAAAGTGGTGGTTCCGGAGATGATTACTGGGGAGATATGGCTATTGACGATTTATCAGTTATAGAAGCTCCTTCTTGTCTATCTCCAAGCTTCCTTGAAGTAGATGTAGTAACTTCATCGGCAGCTAGCTTTTCCTGGACAGAGAATAATGGAACTCCTGCTACAGAATGGACTATAGAATATGCAGAAACTGGAGTAATTACAGTTCCTGGTACTTCACAAGGTACTGTTGTTGATCCAGCAACAAATCCTCAAGCTATTACTGGACTTACACCAGATACAGTATATCAATACTATGTCAGAGCAAACTGTTCTATTTCTGATCAAAGTGTGTACGAAGGACCATTTACATTTTCAACGAGATGTGTTCCCTTAACGGCTGTATACACTACTGACTTTGAGTCTGATCCCTTAGATGGTTTGAACAATTGCGACGGCAGTATTATAAACGGAGGTAATGGCGCTCTAGTAGAAGTGGAAGACTTGATTTCTAATACTGGAACCCAACACTTATATTTATATGCAGGCTCTACTGTTGGTGCAGATGTAATATATATATTACCTGAATTTTCAGATCTTTCTTCAGATAAACGAGTGCGATTTAGTGTGTATGATCGTGACAATGGCGGTTTAGAAGTAGGTACAATGACTGATCCAACGGACGCCTCAACTTTCAATGCGGTTGCTACGTTTACAGATTCTGATCTAGCTGATGATGTTTATGAGGAAAAAATTGTTTATTTCAGCTCGCTTACCTCTACAGCAGGTTTTATAGCTTTTAAATTTAATCCTGCAGGAACTTTTGATGCATTGTACCTAGATGACATTACTTATGAACTATCACCATCTTGTCAAGAGCCAACGCAGTTGACTTTTGCATCGGTAGGTTCTTCGGCTTTTGATTTTGCTTGGACTAACAATTCTATAGCTACAGAATATTTAGTAGAATATAGAGAGACTGGAACTACCGCTTTTACTGTGGTTGCACCTAATCCTACAAGTACTATCGTGACTATCTCTGGTCTTTTGAGCTCAACAGAATATGAAGTATGTGTTACTGCGATATGCGACAGCGCAACTAATGTGGTATCTACTCAATCCTGTTCAAGTGTTACCACGTCACAAGATTATTGTGGAGGTGATTTGTTTCTTGACTCTGGAGGAGCTACTGGACAGTATGCTAGTAATGAAAATATCACCTATAACATATGTCCAGATAACGCTGGTGATACAGTTTATGTAAACTTTACTATGAATCAAATGGAAGGTTTTGGTGCATTTTGTTATGATGGGCTTACCATTTATGATGGTCCTGATACTACCTTTCCAACGATCAATACACCAGCTGGTGGTACTGAGTGGTGTTGGGATGGTACTAGTGGTACTGGTGATTTGACATTAGAAACTCTAATCGGTTCTACCGCATCTGGTTGTTTAACTTTCGTATGGTCGTCAGATGGTTCAATTACGAGAGATGGTTGGTCTGCTAATGTGACTTGTGCACCGCCACCTTCTTGTCCTGCTCCAACAGCACTTACCGCTTCTCAAATAGCTGAAACTTCTTCTGTTTTAGCTTGGATGGAGACTGGAACAGCTAGTTTATGGCAAGTGGAAGTGCAGCCTATTGGAATCGATCAGGGCACCACTGCTAGTATAATTTTTGAAGATATGATTGCTACAAATCCGGTAACGGCAACTGGTTTATCAGCATCAACTAGCTATGATTATTTCGTTAGATCTGATTGTGGCAGTGGAAACTTCTCTGCATGGGTAGGGCCTTTTACATTTACCACTTCATGTGCCGTAGTGACAGGTTTTCCATATACAACTGACTTTACCAATAATGTTCCAAATCAATGTTGGGATGAAGCAGGTTCTGGAGAGATCGCAGACGGACCTCTTACCAGAGGAGCTTCTGACTGGAAAGCAAATAGATCTTATGAAAATGTTTCTGGAACAGCGGTTCCTTCTAATGTCATTAACTTATGGCAAAGTGTAGATAGAGAGTGGTTGATTTCTGAGGTATATGATATGACAGGAACAAGTAACGACTTACTTACGGTTGAAGTTGCCGTTACTGATTATCTTTTTACAGGTGCCTCTACAGCAGCAGACACAGCAGTTATGGGTTCTGATGATCAAGTAGATCTTTTGATAACTACAGATAGTGGTGTTACTTGGACATCCTTAACAACATGGAATGCTGCAAATCAGCCTGCAACTGTAGGGACTAGTTTTTCAATAGACTTATCATCATATTCTGGAGTAGTGCAATTTGCTTTCTTAGCTAGCGATGGTACTGTAGATGATACAGAAGATTACGATTTTCATGTAGGGTTGTTTGTAATTGATGGTACTGCTGGAAGTAATGATATGGATTCTTTTGAATTCAATTACTATCCTAATCCTACCAATAGCCTTGTGAACTTTAACGGTCAGCAAGTTATTGATGGAATAACAGTAAGAAATCTGTTGGGACAGCAACTATTAGTTGCTAAGCCTAATGCGACTTCCACGAGTATAGATTTATCTAGTTTCCCATCTGGACTGTATCTTATTGAGGTCGCTTCAGGAGAACAGAGCAGAGTAGTTAAAGTACTGCGCAACTAGAAAAATAGGTAATTAATAAAAAGGCCATTCTTTAGAGAATGGCCTTTTTTTATTGTCTATTTTTGACCTGTGAAAGCAATCAATTATTCTTTTATTATACCTGTCTTCAACAGACCAGAAGAGATGGAGAAGTTACTCGTTAGTATAGCTCAACTAACTTTCGATAGAAATTTTGAAGTCGTTGTAATTGAAGATGGTTCTGATTTAACATGTGAAGCAGTTTGTTCTCGCTTTTGCGAAAACCTAACGATCAACTATGTATATAAACCTAATTCTGGTCCGGGGGATTCAAGGAATTTTGGGATGAGTAATGCCGCGGGAGATTTTTTTATTATTCTAGACAGCGATTGTATTTTACCTAGTCACTATTTAAAAGTGGTTGATGAGTATTTGAAAATTGATTTTATAGATTGTTATGGTGGTCCAGATGCTGCCCATTCAGGTTTTAATAATCTACAGAAAGCAATTAATTATTCCATGACATCCTTTCTCACTACAGGAGGTATCAGGGGAGGCAGTGAACAATTAGGTAAATTTCAGCCGCGTAGTTTCAATATGGGTTTGAGTAAAAAAGCTTTTGAAGCAACTGGTGGGTTTGGAAAGATTCATCCAGGTGAAGATCCAGATTTAAGCATTAGATTATGGAAAAATAATTTTGATACAGTACTTATAAAAGATGCCTATGTCTATCACGAGAGACGAATTTCATGGAGGTCATTTTATAAGCAGGTCTATAAATTCGGTATGGTGAGGATGATCCTTAACAAATGGCATCCAGAGACGGCTAAAATTATATATTGGTTTCCTGCTCTATTTTTTATTTTGTTTTTGATAGCAGTAGGTGCATCTGTGCTGGGATATCAGTTACTTTTATGTCTATATCTCTTTTATTTCTGTATATTGTTTATTCATTCCTCTATTACAAATGGGGTCCATGTGGGTTTGAGATCTGTTTTAGCAACGCTTTTACAGTTCTATGGTTATGGAACAGGGTTTTTACGATCTTGGTGGAAAATTAAAATTTTAAAGAAAAATGAAACCGAAGCGTTTCCTGAATTATTTTTTAAATAGATGAAATATAAAAGTATTTTAGGTTTTGTTCTGGTAGTTTGTGTAGTAGCAACTTTGTGGTTTATTTCGAAATATAAGGATGCCTATAAAGAAGAGGTATCGTTGAACATCAGTTTTAGAAATGTCCCTAACTATCTGGTTTTGGATACAGATTATAAACAGATCAATTTACCAGTAGAGATAAGAGCCAGCGGATTTATACTAATTTGGAAAAAAATATTTGGGTATCAGGTAGAATTAGATTTTACGGAAAACACATACGCTCGCAACGACTCCTTATTCTTCAATTCGTCACAAAGTATAAAGAAAATCAAAAGGTCTAAGACACTCTCGTATGAAGTCTTGAGCACGGATGACCTCGATATACTCTTGCGCTATCAAAGATTTAAGTCCAAGAAGGTTCCAATTACGCATAATATAAATTTGGAGTTTATGCAAAATTACGTAGCCATTAAAAAACCTTACTTTCAACAGGATAGTGTGGTGATTACTGGGAATGACGATAAAGTAAATGCTCTTTCTGAATTTTTTGTTAGGAGAAATTCCAAATTGATAATCAAAGATTCATTGACAATTTTAGAAATAGACTTAAAAGAAATGAATCCTGATTTGAGTTTTGATCCTCAGCAACTTCGTTTTATTGTTGAGGCAACACAAATGACCGAAGGGACAATTAATGTTCCCGTTTCCTTAATAAATAAACCTCCTGATTATAAGGTAAAACTGATACCAGATAACATTCAGGTGGTCTTTTCTACCTCAGTTTCTAATTTTAATGAAATAACAGCAAATGATTTTCTAATTTCTGTGAATTATAAGCTCATCGATGACTTAAATATATCTGCAACACCTAAGGTAGAGCTTCTAAACAAAAGGATCGTTTCTTATCGCATCAATCCTAAGGAGATACAAGTATTAACAATCAAGTAAATGAATACAGTAGGATTAACAGGAGGAATAGGCAGCGGTAAGTCCACTATTGCTCGCGAATTTAAAAATTTGGGAATCCCTATATTTATTGCAGATGACGTATCGAAGAACCTACTTGCAACAGATATTCAAGTTATAGAGTCTGTTAAAACTCTATTAGGAGAAGAGTCCTATTATAAAGACGAAAAGGGCGCGTTAGTGCCGGATAAAAAGTACATAGCATCTAAAGTATTTAATAATTTAATACTGTTAGAATCATTGAATAAAATATTACATCCTGCGGTTCGATTATATTTTAAAAAGTGGTTACTATTACAAAATTCGCCATACATTATTTATGAAGCAGCTATTTTATTCGAAAGTAACGGACATGTCCTCTGTGATTACGTTATTTTAGTCACCGCTGGAATAGAAGAAAGGATAAAAAGAGTGATGCAGCGCGATCATGTAAAACGAGAAGAGGTGAAATCTAGAATTCATAATCAATGGTCTGATGCTCAGCGAATCGAATTATCAGATTTTGTTATAATAAATAAAGATTTTCACAAAATGAGTTGGTTTGTGAGGAGTATTCACGAAGTTTTGTTAAAAAAATGATTCCCTCTATGAATTTCACAAAGTTAATATATGGTTAAAGACTTTTTAACACTTTCTCGATATGTTAAATTTGTATTGTGCAGGAAAAAATATTATATTTTTTAATAGGTTTAATGAGCTTGTCTCTGGCCGGAATTGTAACGGTACAGATTTACTGGATCATAAATAGCGTTAACGATAAGGAAGATCAATTTTCATTTGCTGTTAGTGAAACTTTAGCATCCGTTTCAGCAGAGCTAGATACTCGTGAGGTTGAAAATTTTTATGATGCTTTAAATCAAATTAGAGATAGTTTGGGGATACAGACGGATACTAGAACACTAAGCGAATTGATGCTGTTGCAACGAAATCAAAATTTTGACGAAGCCTCCACATATAGCAACAGCTTACTCAATGAGAATTATAAACTTAATCCACAATTATTGGATTTAGATTTAGATAGTCTAACTTTCAACAAACTATTAAATAAAAAAAACAAATCTACAGCCTCTACCGATTCAAAAATAAACAAAAAAAATTTTCAAGAACTTTCGCAATTTGAAAAGTATGCAAGAAAGTCAGATGAAGAAATTATAAGTAACTACAACAGTTTATTGCCTATTTCACAACGCATCTCTAAGGATGAGTTACAGGAAATAATTCGGGAAGAGTTAGATAATAGACCTATCGAGGCAGATTTTGAATTTGCCATTTACCAAGATGGATTTGCTACTCGCATTCAATCAGACAATTTTGATTTCCTTACAGATGCTACTTGGCCTTCCACTATCTATAAAAACAATAATATTGATACGGAACCTTACGTGTTGTACCTCAATATGCCAGATAGGAAAAAGTACATACTCTCTTCTATTGCAGGAATGGCCCTATTGTCTTTAATCTTTACAACAGTGATTGTTGTGGCTTACTCGAATGCCGTAAAGCAAATTTTCAAACAACGCCAAATTTCGCAAATCAAGACCGACTTTATAAATAATATGACGCATGAGTTTAAGACCCCTATAGCTACTATTAACCTCGCGCTGGACTCCTTAAAGCATCCTAAAATATCCTCAGATCCTGTAAAAGTAACTAACTATCACAGGATGATTCGCGAAGAAAATAAGCGCATGCACAGTCAGGTGGAAAATGTATTAAGGATATCAAAATTAGAAAGAGATGATCTTGACATCGATAAAAAAAGGTATGATATGGATGAGATCATTGAGGATAGTATTTCTCATATTCAGCTTATATTAGAAGAAAAAGGAGGTGTCATTAAAATGCATTTAGGAGCCTTAAGAAAAGAGGTTCTTGTAAATGAGAGTCACATCACCAATGTAGTAGTGAATGTTTTAGAAAACGCTATAAAATATACAGAAGGGGAGCCAGTAATAAACGTATTTACAGAAAACATAAAAGATAAATTGGTTATCAAGGTGCGCGATGAAGGAATAGGAATGAGCAAGCAGGCACAACGTAAAATATTCCAAAAATTCTTTAGGGTACACACCGGTGACATTCACAATGTAAAAGGTCATGGATTAGGTCTTGCTTACGCAAAAAGAATTTTAGACGATTGCAATGGAGAGATTCACGTAGAAAGTATCAAGGGAAAAGGAAGTACCTTTAGCATTCACCTTCCGATAATAACATAAATATAAATTAATAACTTATGGAAACTGAAAACAAAAAAATACTTTTAGTAGAAGATGATCCAAATTTTGGAACGGTACTAAAAGATTATCTTCTAATGAATGATTTTGATGTGGTACATGCTAAGAATGGTATGGAAGGATTTGAAAAATTTAAAAAAGATAATTATGATCTTTGCATTCTTGATGTAATGATGCCTTATAAAGATGGTTTCACTCTTGCAAAAGAGATCAGGGAAAAGAACGAAGAAGTCCCTATTATTTTCCTTACTGCAAAAGCAATGAAGGAAGACGTCTTAAGAGGTTATAAAGTAGGAGCAGATGATTACTTAAACAAACCATTTGACAGCGAGGTCCTTCTTATGAAGATCAAAGCTATTATGCAGCGCAAGGGACAAGACAGTCTAGCAGACTCCAAAGAATTTGAATTCCAAGTAGGAAACTTTCACCTTAATTCTAAATTAAGATTTTTATCATTAAGTGATAAGGAACCAGTAAAGCTTTCTCCTAAAGAAAACGAATTATTACGCTTGTTAGCACTTCACCTCAACGATCTTATGCCACGTGAACTGGCGTTAACTAAGATCTGGAGAGATGATAATTATTTTACTTCTAGGTCAATGGATGTATACATCGCAAAATTGCGTAAGTACTTAAAAGAAGATGATAATGTAGAGATCGTTAACATTCACGGAGAGGGATTCCGCTTGTTAGTTAAGGATCAAGTAGATTATTAAATAGAGTTATTCCATAAGATTTTCACTTACTCGCTGTACTATTTCTGTATGGCGAGTTTTGTAGTGGAACCATGTCACATTTTTATCTTTTCTATACCAAGTAAGCTGTCTTTTTGCAAAACGACGTGTGTTTCTTTTTATTAATCTTACCGCTTCATTATAATCGTAAACTCCTGTGAAATATTCAAAAAACTCCTTGTAACCAACGGTCTGTAAAGCATTAAGTGTTTTGTGGTCGTTAAGTAGCTGCACCTCTTCTTCAAGACCTCTCGCGAGCATCAAGTCCACGCGCTTATTAATGCGATCGTAAAGATCGTCACGATCTGCCTCGAGTCCTATTTTAATAATTTTAAAATTCCTACTCTGAGCTATACCACTCCTGAGTTCATTCATTTTTTTACCGCTTGCGCGAAAGATGCCTATCGCTCTAAGTAATCGATGTGAGTTACATATATCTACCGTTTCAAAATAGGCAGGGTCATTTTTTTTAAGCTCTTTTTGAAGCCAAATAAGCCCATTGATTTTCAATGCTGATTTTAATTCTTCTTGAATGTCTGTCGGCACGACAGGAAGGTCATCCAGACCATAAGTAACCGCCTTTTCATAAAGGGCACTTCCACCTACCATGATTACAAGGTCGTTGTTTTCGAAAAGCACAGGTAATATCTTCATGACATCGCGCTCAAAATCTCCCACAGAATAATCCTCATGAATGCTTCTATCTTGAATAAAATAATGTGGGGCGGCCTCTAGTTCTTCCTTTTCGGGAACAGCTGTTCCTATGGTCATTTCCTTATAAAATTGTCTAGAATCTGAAGAAATGATGGAAGTCTGATACGCTTTTGCAAAAGCAATACTTAAAGCAGTCTTTCCTATTCCTGTAGGACCTACAATACATAACAGTGTCTTCTTATTCATCTAATGAATTTCCGCAGGTATGACAAAATTTAGAACCATCTTGGTGTTTATTGGAATGGCAATTTTGACAGGTCTGAGTATTTACTTGACTAGAGTTAGGGGTACTCTCAAGTGTCTTGTCTTTATTTTTGCTTTGTGTATATTCTGCACTAACTATGCCGGTAGGAACCGCTATGATTCCATAACCTAAGATCATAATAATAGTAGCGAGAAGTTGACCTAAAGCGGTCTCCGGAGCAATATCTCCGAAGCCCACTGTAGTTAAAGTTACAATACACCAATAAATAGATTTAGGGATACTGTCAAAACCGTGTTCTGGGCCTTCTATCAGGTACATTAAGGTGCCAAAAATAATGGAAACTACCAATACGGCAAATAGAAAAACAGCAATCTTAGGACCGCTAGATCTGATGGCTTTACTTAACTTATCTGCTTCCCCTATATATCTGGTTACCTTTAAAATTCTAAAGACCCTAAGCAATCTTAAAGACCTTACCGCAAGTAACGCATTGAGTCCGCCAAAGAAAAAGGTGAGATATAACGGTATGGTAGATAACAAATCAATGATACCATAAAAACTAAAAATATATTTAGTCGGTTTGTTAATCGATATAATTCTCAGGATGTATTCTATGGTAAAGAATATGGTAATAATCCATTCTGCGATTAGAAACTCATCAGCATACTTGCTTCCCAAATCAGGTACACTTTCTATCATCACTAGAACAAGGCTTATAATGATGACAAAAAGAAGTGAGATATCAAATAATTTACCAGCAGGCGTGTCTGCTTCATAAATCACTTCATGAATTTTGCGCCTCCATTTACTTGAAATATGCTTATCCTCTTTACTCATGTATTAATTGTGCTTAGGAAATTTTGACGGATTTACTTCGTGCATTATTTCATAAACCTTATCAAATATATCATCTATACTAGGTTTTGAAAAATAATCTCCATCAGTGCCATAAGCTGGTCGGTGAGGTTGAGCTGCTAGACATTGAGGTTTGCTGTCTAAATGTGGCCATGCGTTTTGAGTGTCCACGACTTGTTGCATGATATAAGCACTAGCTCCTCCAGGTACGTCTTCATCAATAACTAATAGCCTGCTAGTTTTCTTAACACTTTGTAGGATTTCATGATGTAGGTCAAATGGTAAAAGAGACTGCACGTCTATGATCTCCACGTCTATTCCGACTCTTTCTAATTCTGTGGCTGCTTGATCTACAAGTCTTAGGGTAGAACCGTAGGAAACTAAGGTGATATCCTTTCCTTCTCGCAACGTTTCTACTTTACCTAACGCGGTTCTAAATTCTCCTAGATTAGTTGGTAACTTTTCTTTTAATCGGTAACCATTTAAGCATTCTACAATTAGAGCTGGCTCATCACTGGCTAGGAGTGTATTGTAAAACCCAGCGGCTTGAGTCATATTTCTAGGTACAAGAACATGAATTCCTCGCACTAGATTAATGATTCCTCCCATTTGCGAGCCACTGTGCCATATACCTTCTAGTCGGTGACCTCTTGTTCTTATAATTACTGGAGCTTTTTGTTTTCCTGCTGTACGGTATTGTACGGTAGCAAGATCATCACTCATTAATTGTAAACAATACAGTAAATAATCTAGGTACTGAATTTCTGCAATAGGTCGCAAACCTCTCATAGCAAGACCTATTCCTTGACCTAAAATGGTAGCTTCTCTAATTCCTGTGTCAGAAACTCTAAGCTCTCCATATTTGTCTTGCATACCTTCCAAACCTTGATTTACATCACCTATCTTTCCAGCATCTTCTCCAAAAATCATTACTTCTGGATGCGCAGCAAATAAAGCGTCAAAGTTATCCCTCATCACCACTCTAGCATCCACTTCCTCGCTTGTTTCATTATAAATAGGAGGCACCGCTTTAATATTTATGGCAGCATATTTAGACTCACTGTATAGGGAGCTACTAAATTTTGTTTGATTTAGTTGTTTATTTTTCACGAGCCATTTGTTCAAATATGTAATGGCATCATTACTTTCCTTAAGGGTCAACCTTAGGGTTTTTCTAACCGCTTCAAAAAAGTCCTTGCGGTAAGGCTCTTTTTCTTCTTGAAGTTTTGCAGCTAGAGGCTTTATAAAAACTTCATTCTCAGAAATAGCGGCTACTGCATTAATTAATGAAACAGCTTCATCACGTTCTTCAAGTATGGGGTTTAAATAAGCATTCCACGCAGCTTTTTTACCTTCTCTAACTTCTTTTTTAATGGATTTTTCTATTTCAGAAAGCTCAGCTTCTGTAGCAAAATCCTTATCGAGCAACCATTTTCTAAACTGAACATTACAGTCGTACTCACGTTCCCATGCAAGACGGTCTTCGTCCTTATACCGTTCATGAGATCCGCTTGTACTGTGACCTTGTGGTTGTGTAAGCTCTTGAACATGAATTAAGATTGGTACATGTTCTTCTCTAGAAATTTTACTAGCTTTTTCATAAGTTTCTATCAGAGAAACATAATCCCAGCCTTTTACGGTCATGATTTCATAACCTTTATGTTCCTCATCTCTTTGAAAACCAGCTTGTATTTTACTGATACTTTCTTTTGTAGTCTGATGTTTAGCATGCACAGAAATTCCGTAGTCATCATCCCAGACGCTTATTACCATAGGTACTTGAAGAACTCCAGCGGCATTAAAAGTCTCCCAGAAATGTCCTTCACTTGTACTCGCATTACCTATTGTTCCCCATGCCACTTCATTCCCTTTATTAGAAAAGCCGTTATCTGGATGTAGTAAAGCGTTGTGCCTATATACTTTTGATGCTTGTGCAAGACCTAAAAGTCTAGGCATTTGTCCAGCGGTAGGAGATATGTCGGCACTAGAATTTTTTTGATCGACAAGTCTTTTCCAACTCCCGTCTTCATTTAAACTGTGCGTCGCAAAATGTCCACCCATCTGACGTCCAGCACTCATAGGTTCGTCATTAATATCAGTAGTTGCATAAAGACCTGCAAAAAATTGTTGGATAGTGAGTTCACCAATTGCCATCATAAAGGTTTGATCGCGATAATAGCCGCTTCTAAAATCACCATTTTCAAAAGATCTTGCCCATGCTAGTTGTGGTAATTCTTTACCATCTCCGAAGATTCCAAACTTTGCTTTTCCAGTAAGAACCTCACGACGCCCTAGTAAACTACATTCTCTACTGGTTACAGCGATCTTATAATCATTAAAAAGTTCTTCTTTAAAGTCTTCTCTAGCAAGTTTTTGTGGCTCTTTAACTGTGTTTTGCATTGTTTTTCGTCTTTACGCAAAGGTACGTTTTTAAGGTGCTAATTCCAACGGTAAAACAGCGTTCGGTTAAGCTAAAATGTAGGGGTAATCCAATGTATCATTCCTGGTTCTACATCCCTATTGCTATGCCATGGCTTTTGTTTAAGGCAGCTTGGAAGTCGGCGATGGGCTATATGCTATTTGAGATTCAACCATACATCAGTACCAGCGACGTGTAAAAAGTTTTACAAAAGTATTTATATCTAGAGTAACTATAAAACGTATTTTTTCATCGTAGTTATCTTCTGCTATTTCCCATCCATTAGTGCTGTAGATAGGGAAATACAGTTCAAAAAAGTCTTGTAAGAGATTCAACCTAATGCCAGAATCGTAGACAAATTTTGCGCTCTGACCTCTATTTTTTACAAAACCGACATCTCCATAGGCATGAATATAATTCCAAATGCTGTAAGAAGCATTTACCGTGGTCATCCATTGATTTGCAAATGCAGGTTCTAGTTGAGACTTAAAACCACCTTCTGCAACGATAAGTTGCTGAGAGAACAAACCGCTGGCTTCAGATCTGCCGTAATACGTATAATCAAATAAATAATCAGTAGGACGATCTAAGGCAAAAGAGAAAAAATCACCACTAGCTTGAGAGTTATTAGTTAAAAACGCACCTCCAAAAACCCTGAAATCTAGTTGTCTATTGTCTTTAAATAATTTACGCCACCTCAATCTATAAGTTGCTTTAGTAAATCCACTAGATACCTCTGTTCCCACGCTATAATTAAAAAGGCGATCCAAGTTATTGTCAGACTGAGAATAGCTGATGGCGAACACATTATAATCAGGTTCGTCGATCGGGTTCATTGGATCCCTATCTCGATCTACATATACATTTCTAAAACTGAGGCTCTGCATTTTATTACTGCGCAGGTCCTTAGGTCGGTAATTGAACTGTAACCAGCTACTTGCGCGCCTGTACAACAGATCATCAGCATAAGAAAATGTATTGGCACTTACACCGTATTTTACTTCATACAACCTTTCTTCTCGGTCCTGCATAGGATGTACATATCCAAGACTTATGGAGCCTACCAGTTGATCAGAATTAGTTCCATAGCCGGGTTTAATGCTGTACCGAAATGGTTTAGGAAGTAAGTTTCCGTTATAAAAACGTGTCCCCAGTGTCAGACCGTCATAGATATTGAATTCGATATCAGGCATTAAAAAAACTTGTGATCTTTCTGGATCTTCTACATCCTTGAATAACCTAAACTCTAACGGTCTGTTTAAGGAAGGAAATCCTTTTAAAGTTTTAAAATTATCCCTCGGGTTGAATTCTGCGATCAGTTCTTCATAGTTTACGGCTACTCTATTAGCACGCTTTCGCGGAAGCGAGATCACACTATCCTCCTTGATTCCCTCTATCCATTGCTTGGTAATAATACTGTCTTTATACAGTAAATAAACGGGTACTGGAATTTTAAGTTTTGATTTATTTTTCACTCTAAAGAAAACAGAATCGGCTGTTTTTTTAACTTGATTAATCTTCCAGTCCAGCCTTTTATGAGTGGTGATGTAATCCTCAAAAAACCAATTGATGTCTTTAAGCGCATTTTTATCTAAAGTTTTTCTAAAAACGGATGCGTTTGTTCTTGTATACTTGTTTTCTGAATAAAATTCTCTGATAGATTTCTCTAGGCTATCATCTCCTAAGTAGTCGTTTAGGAAGTTTAATCCTACAGCTGCTTTATACGGAATTCCTAGTTGCTGGTTGTACTTTACAAGTTGGTCTGCAGGCGTATTTATAGCTTCGTCTAAGTTGAGTCGGGCACTATTTAAATACAGCAATGGATAAACATCATTGAACTTCAGTTGTGCCACATTAAAATTTCGCAAGCCCCAAAATTCACTTAATTCACCTACTATTTTAAGATCGGGATAGTATAATTGTTGGTATTCCATCATCAGATAGACCATGATGGATTGCTGGATCCAGGCTTCCTTTCTAGGATGCACATGAATACCTCGCTCGACCCATTTGCGAGATAGCGTCTTCAACATTTTTATTTCATAGGTAAATCCAGCGGGAAAGGGATTTATAAAACTAGGTAAAGAACTCAATCCATAAACGGGGTTTTCTCGGTAATAACGATCAGACACAAATAGGTCCTCTTGTGGGTATGTACCCAATCGATCTTGTAAAAAGCTAGCAATTCTATCATTAAAAATAACTTTTATCTCTGAGGCAACATCTTCATCGTGAATATCTGTGGTGATATTTATTCCAGGAACGCTATAGGTCTTAAAGAGGTCTGTATTTTTGAGAATATAGAAAACTGCTTCATACCTGTTATCACTTTTGAACAGATAACTGGCACGGTCATTTTGAATAGTTTCTAATGTTTTAGTGATGTTACTTATAGCTCTGTGGGTAACAGGCAAATGAAAGGAAATTGAAAAATCCATGGGTGCACCGTAAAAATCATCCAGATCTTTATGAGAATAATAGTCCCATTTCCCGTCAATAAAAGGTGCGGGATGCAAATACCAGTACTTTAATGCATAGTCTCCTAGACTGTTTTTACCATATCCAGTAAAATCATCTTTAGGTATTTTTACGGTATAATCTAAATCAACAGGACGCGTATCGCCCGGACTTAAAGGGGTATCAAAATAAAGTTTTATAATATCCTGCTGTCCTGGAATACGTTCTATGCGGTATTTTTGACGTAAAGAATGGTCTGGATTAAAGGAGGTCCTGCCTCTGTCTTCCTCTGCTGAAAACTGGAAATTGTTTTTAAAATCCTCTGCAAATCTTGCTGCCAGAGGAGTTTGGTTAGAAGAAAAGGCATTTGCCCAGTCGAGTAATACGATATAATCCCAAGAGATATCACTATCGTTATATATCTCTAGTTTTTGATATATGCTAAGAAGGTCCTTATCGCTGTCTAATGTGGCGGTAATTTGTGTTTTATGCTGTGCTCGTATAGCGCCAGTAAACAAAAGTAAAATAAGGGTGAGCGTTTTAATCATATAACTATAGGATGTGCTTTTGAGAGGTTAGATGAATGGTGATACTTTAAGGTGTATGTTTCATCAAATGCAAACCAAGCAAGAACAGCATGAGTATAACAGGTACTAAAGCATTATAGTATTTTGAATATCTAAAAATTAGGACTCAAACTATACTTTTCATAAAATTCATTGATAATAGCTACTGCTTCATCGCTGGTGTCCACTAGGTGTAATAAATCAATATCCCCGGAGCTCACCGTATGAAACTCTTGATCTAATGTGCTTTTTATCCAGTCTATCAATCCACTCCAAAATTTTGTCCCTACAAGTATGATAGGAAATTTACCAATTTTGTTAGTTTGTATCAATGTAATTGCTTCAAATAATTCATCCAGCGTTCCAAAACCACCCGGCATGACCACAAAACCTTGAGAATACTTAACAAACATCACTTTACGAATAAAAAAGTAATCAAAGTCTAGACTCTTATCATTATCAATATAGGGATTATCATGTTGCTCAAACGGCAACGCTATATTTAATCCAACAGAGGTACCACCAGCCAGATGTGCGCCTTTATTACCAGCTTCCATAATCCCAGGCCCACCGCCAGTAATAACACCATAACCGTTTGCAACGATTTTTTCAGCGATTTCTGTAGCTAGTTTATAATATTCATTATCTGGCTTTAATCGGGCACTACCGAATATAGAAACACAGGGACCTATGCGACTCATGCGCTCAAATCCCATTACGAACTCAGATAAAATTTTAAAGGTTGCCCAACTATCGTTAGTTTTTAAATCATTCCAACCTTTTTCTCCTACTTCTTTTCTCATTTTTGCACTTTTAATTTAAGGGGTAATTTTATGAAACCATCTGCTTACAGATGTAGTTATACCAGATATCATTTGATTTTCACATCATAAAAATTATCTTTTATTTCACTTGTGTAGTACCGATTTAAGCTTCGTTCAAAGAAAAGCTTTTCCTTTTTTTATTATAGAATCAAATGGCTGGTACCTGTTACAAACATAATCACTTAGCGCGTATAAATATTGCTTTTATGTGTTATTTTAGTCATATTTAAAAGAGTAAAACGGAGGTTTTAAGCTAATAATTTTTAATATCGCAATTCTTTAAATTCAGGAAGTCTGTATGAGTGTTTTAAATAAATATCTACCACAATTTGCCGTTGCTCCATTAACTGCATTAATTGAGCAAAATCAGGTACATCTTAAAATAGTAGATGAGCGCAGGACCAGACATGGTGATTACCGAAAAAACCCTGACGGTTCTCATGGAATTACCATCAATGCAAATCTTAATGCCTATCGCTTTACGATTACTTTAGTTCATGAAATAGCACATCTAGTGGCCTTTAAGAAATATGGAAGTGCTATAAAACCACACGGAGTAGAGTGGAAACATACGTTTCAACAGCTGATGTTGCCCTTTTTACGTCCAGATATTTTTCCTATGGATTTATTGCCAGTTCTTGCCCGACATTTTAAAAACCCAAAGGCCAGCAGTGATACGGATGCTATGATGAGTGTTGCTCTAAAATCATACGATCCAGAAAGTGATAAAAGCTATATCTTTGAATTGGTGCAGGGCAGTATATTTTTAGGACCTAACGGAAGGAAATTTCAAAAAGCAGAAAAATTGCGCAAGCGTTATAAATGTGTTGAAATACATACTGGAAAAGTATATCTTTTTCAACCTAATGCTCAGGTAACACCTTTGATGTAGTAAATCTAATGAAAATAAAAAAGGAGCATTTACTTCACAAGATGCAGGTCGTAAGGGGCAGCATAAAATTAAAAACGATATGAGTAATAATAAGTACGCAGTAATAATGGCTGGCGGAGTAGGTTCTAGATTTTGGCCCGTGAGTAAACAATCCTTTCCCAAGCAGTTTCACGACATGTTAGGAATGGGCAAGTCTCTATTGCAGATGACTTTTGATCGATTGCAACAGCAAATACCGTCGCGACAGATTTTGGTGCTTACTAACGATGCTTATGTAAATCTCGTTAAAGAGCAACTTCCAGAAATGGATTTTGGAAATATTGTTGCAGAGCCTGCTATGCGCAACACAGCACCTTGTATTTTACTGGCAGCTTTAAAGATTCAAAAAATGAATCCAGAAGCAAGCATGATGGTAGCTCCTAGCGATCATTATATTGCCGAAGAGGATATTTTCAATGAAGATCTTGCTACTGCTTTTCAATTTTGTGCAGTGCATACACAAGCTTTAATGACCCTAGGTATTCAGCCTACCTCTCCTAATACTGGTTTTGGATATATAGAGTATACTCAGGAAGATAACCAGATCAAAAAGGTATCTCAATTTAGAGAAAAGCCTGATTTAAAAACGGCGCAGCAGTTTATTTCAGCTGGTAATTTTGTATGGAACGCAGGTATTTTTATATGGAATGTAGCGGGTGTGGTGTCGGCTTTCGCGAAATCTCAACCTCAGTTAACTTCCCTATTTAAAAATGGTTTATCAGTTTTTAATACTCCTTTAGAAACCCAATGGCTCGAAGAAAATTACTCCAAAGCAGAGAATATATCGGTTGATTATGCGATCATGGAAAAAAGTGATGCCGTTTTTGTACTGCCGGCAAGATTCTCTTGGAACGATTTAGGAACGTGGGGTTCTTTGTACGATAAACTCGATAAAAATGAGGACGCAAACGCTGTTATAAATGCTAGTGTTACCGCGATAAATTCTAAAGGGAATATGGTGCGAACTGCCCCAGGGAAAAAAGTGATTTTACAGGGAATGGAAGATTATATCATTATAGATCAAGAGGATGTATTGATGATTATTCCTAAAACCGCCGAACAGGAAATTAAAGAAATACGCAATGCGGCCATGGATGCATATGGTAAAGAAATAGGATAATGGAGCCACAAGAACAACAAAAAAAGCAGTTTCCAGCAGATAATAATCTGGATGCAAACCAACAGCGCATCACAGGTATTTGGGAAAATATCATGGCATTTTTGAATGATTTATTAGACATAAGAGCAGATTCTGATCGTGATGAGACTATTGAAGCCGTTAGAAAAGACATCTCTTTTCAAGGTCACAATGCGTGGATTCTTATATTTTCCGTTTTTGTGGCTTCCGTAGGTTTAAATGCAGATTCTACCGCAGTCGTGATAGGAGCGATGTTGATCTCTCCACTTTTGGGACCTATAGTAGGCATGGGATTAGGTACTGCGATTAATGATGCTACCATGTTGCGCCGCTCATTAACAAATCTAGGGGTCATGGTCGGATTGTCTCTTCTTACAGCAACGCTTTACTTTTTTATCTCTCCTTTTAAAGAACCAACAGGCGAGCTACTTGCAAGAACCTTTCCCACGACTTTTGATGTGCTCATTGCTATATTTGGCGGACTGGCACTTATCGTTGCCAAAGCTAAAAAGGGTACCATTTCTAACGCGATTGCAGGTGTAGCTATTGCTACGGCTTTAATGCCGCCACTCTGTACCGCTGGTTGGGGTATTGCCACGGGACAGTGGGCGTATTTTGGTGGTGCCGTTTATCTTTTCTGTATCAACGCAGTTTTTATTGCTTTATCCACCTTCGTAGTTTGTAAGTTGCTCAAGTTTCCAATGGTAAAATACGCCAATCAGGCAAAAAGGAAACGTGTTTCTAGATGGGCTACGGCGATAGGAACACTTGTGTTACTGCCTTCTATTTTCTTTTTTTGGCAATTGTATTCGATCCAAGCAAAGCAAATTGCAGTTGATACATATTTTAAAAATAAGATAGGTTATGTAGGGATGAGGCCTACTATGGAGTGGGATAAAGAAACAAACAAACTGGATATAGTCATGTTTGGAGAAATTGTACCGCAACCGACGATTGAAGATTGGGAGAGTAAATTTTACAAAATACCAGATTTGGAAGGTTGTACGGTTGAATTCTTCCAAGGATCAAAAATGCCTACAGATACTAATGGTAATGTAGAGTTAGTGCAAGAAGAACTCATTGGTCAAATGAAGCAAATCCAAAATAAAGATGTGCGTATTGCTGCACTCGAAGGTGAGATCACTCGTTTAAGCAATGAGAACGCTACGTTAGATGCGATTAGTGAAGAAATACGAGTTAATTACCCAGAATTTTCTAAGATCAGTTTTGCAAAATCTATAAATATAGATTTTGATAAAAAGAAAAAAGATACCACACTGGTTTATACCGTTGTTTTTAAGGATGCATCATTATCCATAAAGGATAGATGGACCTCTAAAAATCGCATGGCAGAGTGGCTAGGCTACCGACTGCAATCTGATAAAATAAAGATCAATGAAATAGCAAGTAGTGTCACCACACCTGTGGATTCTGTCAAGTTAAAATCGGGAACAGATCAATAGGTAATTGTTTGGAAAGCTATAGTTTTAATGGGTTTTGGAATTGGGGTGAGGTGGTACTCAAAAGTAACTCAAATGAGGCTAATTTTATAAGTATATTTATTTGCAAACTTAGTGTGCGGTTGCAATGACAGCTCATACGATCCTTAATCAAGGGGCTCCGAAAATTATCAAAAAGTTTGAAACATAGATGTTTATTTTTAATAGATTAGAAAGGTTTACTAGTTGTGCACTAGGATTCGGAATGGGTGGAGGGAGACTGTACTAAATATATAAGCATACTCATTTCCACGGTTAGCGTTCGACTGTAACGAGCACTAACAAGATCATTAATCAAAGAGTTTTACCTTTTAGAGTTCGTTTGCATCTAGTGCCAACAATTATTTCTAGTGCGGTGTAGGACTCTATAATACCGATAGTGTCCTTTTCTTGAAAAATAAAATCGCTCTAAAAATTTCAAAATAAAATGCTGCTATAAAATGACGATCTAGCGCACCATCAACTTTTCCACTCGAGTTTGATTTCCTTCTTTAAGGTGTACCAAGTACATTCCAGAGGCTAAATGGTGGTTGAGGCTTGTATTTTGTGTGAGTTTTTGCGTAAGTGTTATTCTTCCAAAAGCATCATAAATGACTACTTCTACTGGATTACGGACATTATCAATCTTCAAGAAATTTGTGGAAGGATTAGGACTCAAAATGATTTGGGATAGTTCTTCTGTTCCTTGAGACAGGGTAAAACTTTGCCCTACGAGGTTGCCATAGATATATTCGGCTAATTCTGGATGATCGATAAATGGATTTCTGTTGATTTGCCAGGTGTAAATAACATTATTGCGGTTCATTTCAAAATCATCTGGTGGATCATTTCTGTGCCATTGGATCAAAGTAGCTAGGTCACCCAGTTGACCGACAGTCGTATTTGCTGGATTACCGTTTACAAGAGTTAGGTTATTGAATCTGTGATCCATATAGAACAAAGCACGAGCTACATCTCCGTGCCAGCTGCCTTGAGATCCAGCAGGTCCGTTGTATTCTGGAAAATCATTGTTTCCTCGCGAACTGTTTTCTGGTCCATCTACCGCTCTTAAATGATGCGCATCGCTATTGCCATGGCGCAAGCTATCTGCATTTGTTTCTGTCCATATCGACATCCCATCACCAATCCCATCGTACTCAATAGAATCAAAACGACCTCTCGAGCGCGACCAGATGTGTTCCCTATTCCATTTTCCTGTACTGTTACTGCTGGTTTGAAAATCGATCACTCTGCGTTCTTGTTCCGTATACATCAACCAGACATTGTTGGAGTTCAAGGGCGAGGCGTCTGCTATTTTTAAAATGTTAGATACATCGTCATAGGTATGGATGCGCACTACATTTTCTTCAGCAATTAATGCTGTAACCGCCTGCTCCAATTGTGGAGAAGCTAGATTGTCCAGAGAACTGTAATAGGTAGCCGCCGCCGTGCTGGTTACATTTCCATAAGTAGGGGCGAGTGGCGTGCCATATCCAGCAACCTGAAAGTCGTTATCGATTACAAAAATCGCTGTGCGGTCATACAACCTTTTAAATCCTACAGGCAAATCGTTATCCATATCAATCGTTAAAGATTCGTCACCTTCATCAATCGCATCATCAAGAATGGCAAAGGATAAAAGGGTGCTGGTCTGCCCAGCCAGTATGGTAAATGAGCTGGCGCCTGTGTAATCTGCCGTGTCAAATCCGAAATTATCAAGGGTAAAATCAAGGGTAAAATCTACTGTTGGAGCTTGCGTAAGTGTGAAGGTGATATCAAATGTGTCTGGTTCTGTAAGTTCTGATCTGCTTGCTGTAAAACTTACTCCGTTGTAAGTAGGTGTAGCCGTGTTGTTTAAGGAATGTGGGGTAGGAGCTTTTGTTTCGTAAGTGCCGTCTGCTTTGCGTTGGATAGACTCCGTGAGTTTATTGTTGTTTTCATCTTCGTTGTACTGTACATTAATTCCTAATAATGTCATTAAAGCTGCGTTATCGGCATCATCTGTATCATAAATTAAAGCGCTTACTAAGTCTGTTTGAGTAGCAAAAGTTCTATCCGGCCAGTCTGTATCACTACCTCTATAAATAGCAACGGCATCTGCACCGTTTTGAATATTACTTTCGGCTAGTAACTGGTCTGGAACTGGAGAAACCAGGGAACTGCCTAAAACGGCTAATCCATTAACATCTGTAGTTAGACCGTCCAGATCTCTGACATAATAACTACGTCCCATTCCAGTATTTGTGCTGGAAGAACCATTGAAAAAGACCAACACATAACCGTTTAAGGAGTAGAATGGTGTGTCAGATTTGAGTTCTACAAATTCCATGTCGTCTGTACTAGGTGTATCTGTATCTAGCTCGTTAATGACTACTTGTGATTCTGCTTTCACTAAAGCGAAAATAACACAAATTAGAAACCATATCTTTTGCATAATGAGGGGAATTTTTTTGTGAAAGTAATACTTCTATTAGGTTTTTAATAGAAAGAAGCGGTAAATGATGGAAGTGGTTTAGGCAATTCCTCCTAATTGCTATCCATTAAAAATGTTAATTTGAATAGGTATTCTAAAGACAGTTCCCTGTAGCACAATTGCAGGTACATCACAGAGTTCTTTACGATCTTGTGTCAGATCAAGAGACATTTACTCAAGTTCCTAAATCTTGGAATATTATTGTAACAGACGTAAAGAATTCCACTCAAGCTATAAAAGAAGGCAAACAACAAGTCGTTAATCTAGCGGCACCCGCAAGTATAGTGGTCTGTCTCCATATCTCTTGTGCTAAGGGAATGGAGATTCCTTTTTTCGGTGGTGATGGCGCGACATTAATAGTTTCAGACGTTATTTTAAAAGAATGTCTCTTTGCCTTACAATTGCATCAAGAGCGTTGCTCTATTTTTTTTGATTTTTTTATAGGGTAGGTCATTGTAAAGTAAGTGATATGATTCGAGAAGGAGCTAGCCTTCGTATCTTAAAATATAAAAGTAATAAACTGCACGCCATGCCTATAATTTTAAGGGATGCACTTCAAATGGCAGCAATACTTTTTTTTTCTCCTGTCTGGCACCGCAAATCATGTTTTAAAATAGTTATAAAGAACCTGCTTATTTAGATTTCTATACCTCAATTACGATCAAGTCTTTACTCTTTCAAGGATTTTTACTGCTTGTTTCAGTAAGCGATCTTTTGTCTTTAGCCGGACACTTCTTTTTAACAGTTGCTCCTATAAAACCAGTTAGTCTGACTTACGGATAGACGTTAAATGTTGCATAGTGCTAAGGGTAATCTATAAAATCAAGATGGATTCAAATGTTAAGAACTAGGAATGACATATGGTGCTACTTGCATCTAGTTGATTCTAATAGATTAAGATCTAAACAGGAGTTAATTCTCTTGATTGTTGGAGTTGGATACCGTTAAATAAAAACAAAAGAAAGAAGAATATTACGTTAATAGCAGCATAAACTAGGGTTAAAGAAACTTCTATTGGCTGGCATTTGACTGGTTTGTTGTAAATTATTAAAATGGAAAAAGTATTAGTAGCAGGTGCAACAGGCGCCACAGGAAAACATATTGTCGATTTATTAAAAGAGTCACCCTATTTTGAACCTTTTGCGATGATTCGTAAAGAAGATCAGAAGGTATCATTTGAAGCTCAAAATGTAAACTGGGTCCTAGGAGATGTATCAGAAGATATCAAACATACCTGTAAGGGTATGGATAAAGTAATTTTTGCGGCAGGCTCTGGCGGTAAAAATGTGGTAGAAATAGATCAAGAAGGAGCAAAAAAGTTAATTGATGCGTCACAATTTAATAAAGTGAAGAAATTTATAATGTTGAGCTCTATGGGTACCGACCAACCAAAGCAAAGTGACGACTTGCAAGAATATCTGGAGGCCAAACAAAATGCTGATAGGCACCTAAAAAATAGTGATCTCAATTATGTTATTGTTAGACCTGGAGCTCTAACAAATGAAAATCCTACAAATCACATTAAATTAGCTCATAAATTGAATAGTCAAGGGAGCATTTCAAGAGCAGACGTAGCCCAAACACTGGTAAGGGTATTAAAGGACGGTATTGCTGACAAAGAAACTTTTGAAATTCTTAAGGAAGGTATTTTAATAAGTAAGGCAATTGATAACAACAGTGTGGGCATAGGATAAGTAATAATCTCACAAAAATGGAAGGGATACCAATTAAAAAGCCATCTCAATAGGAGATGGCTTTTCCACGTTTTAGTCAAATTTGAAAGTACTATTATGACTAATAATAAGTAAAACGTCTTACTTTGGCGATATACTTAGCCAGTCGGATTACTTGATGACTGTAACCGTATTCATTATCGTACCATACATAAACGACCACATTTTTACCGTCAGGGCTTACGATGGTAGCATGAGAATCATAAATTGATGGCGCATTTGATCCGATAATATCACTGGAGACTAGCTCGTTATCCATAGAGTATTTAATCTGCTCTACGAGGTCACCTTCTAAGGCATATTTCTTTAAAGTAGCATTAAGGGCATCTTTAGAAGTGGTATTTACTAATTCTAGATTGAGAATAGCAAGAGACCCATTAGGAACAGGAACCCGTATGGCATTTGAGGTGAGCTTACCTTTAAAAGAGGGTAAAGCTTTACTTACTGCTTGTCCAGCACCAGTTTCTGTGATGACCATGTTTAAAGCAGCAGCGCGACCGCGCCGGTACTTGCTGTGCATATTATCTACTAAATTCTGATCATTTGTATAGGCATGTATAGTTTCTAGATGTCCTTTAGTTACACCAAAACTATCTTCAATAGCTTTTAGAATCGGAGTAATAGCATTAGTCGTACAACTCGCAGCAGAAAAAATATCCACTTGATCTGGATGGTGTTCTAAATGGTTGACGCCGTGAACAATATTAGGGATTCCTTTACCAGGTGCTGTAAGCAATACTTTATGGGCGCCTTTTGCTTTTAAATGACGACCCAGTGCCACATCATCTCTAAAAGCACCAGTATTGTCAATAATAAGCGCATCTTTAATACCGTATGCGGTATAATCTATATCTTCAGGTGCATTTGCACTAATCATTTTTACGGTCGTACCGTTAACGATCAAAGATTCTTGTTCTATATTATAGCTGACCGTACCAGAAAAATCTCCATGAACACTGTCTTGGGCGAGAAGAGAAGCCCGTTTTTCAAGAACAGACTCGGTGATAGCGCCACGAGTAACTATAGCGCGCAATCGCAACTGACTTCCTTTACCAGCTTTAGCCATTAACTCACGAGCCAGCAATCTACCTATTCTTCCAAAACCATAAAGCACCACATCTTTAGGAGTAATTTCTTCTGTTTTTTGCGCATTACCTAGCTTGTTCACTACAAAACTCATGGCGTCCTGCATTTCATTTTCTTCTAGATGGTACTCAAAAGTAAGTTTACCTATATCTAATTTAGAAGGTGGCAAGTCTAACAGCAAGATAGCTTGGGCGATTTCAACACTATCAAAAACAGAGATTGGTTTTTGAACAAACTCGCCAGCATATTCATGCAAGTTGATGATTTCACTTACATTTCTATCAATCAGTTGGTTTCTAAAAAGAACCAATTCAATGGAACGATCGTACCATAAATCACTTACGGCTTTGATAAATGCAACAGCTGCACGTCGCCTATCTGTTTGAAAAGCGAGCTCTTTTTCATAAGTATCTAGCTGGTTACTCATAAACGTGGTTTAGTTTGTTTAAATTTTTGCAAAAGTAACTATACTATAACGTTATAGTACCTCTAATTTAAACTTATTTATGGCTAATTTATGATTACGGAATTAGAATTTGGTTTTAACTGTCTCGCTTTCGCGAAAGCGGCATAACGAATACAAAAATAATCCCATAGGGAAATGTGCAGTGGCAAGGAAGACAGGTATTTAGCTGATGTATTTGGATTATATGGGCAAAGGATGTATCGAAGTATTGAAGCGTCGATAACTTTTTAAACGGATGCTGTTATTTTAAACGGATAGAACAATAAGACCTGTCCTTCTCTTTTGAAATTTATACGCGACCTAATTCTCTGATTTAAAC
>NZ_JBLIGN010000004.1:0-76560 GCF_047636915.1 Nonlabens sp.
TTGGTATGCAACCAGTTTTGAATCCATTTGATCTCATTTGGCTTGCGTATGTACATGTACTCCACACCTATACTCTCACAATAAACCTTATTAAGGTGAGCTACAATTTTCCTAAGACTAGTTTTCCCTAAACTTATAAGTCCTCCAGAATCAAAGGAAGTATCTAAATCTGAGTCAGAAAGACCAAAATTAACTAAGTCCAACTTAGGCTCATAATTACGACGTTCCCTTACTGGATTTGTTTTAGTGAACAAATGACCTCTTGATCTATAGGCGTCAATTAATTTTACAACTTGAAATTCTTTTTGTAAATTTTCTGAAACAACAACAGGAGCTCCTGCATGCTCCACAACGAGATCACCCTCGTGAGCGCTCTCCATTCCAAAGTCAAATCCCTGAAAAAAGGCACGCCAGGAAGGCTCTACCTGATCTGGATTAATTAAATATTCATCGTAAAGTTGTGCGAAGTGGGCAGTGTGTGCTGCATTTAGAAATGAAAACTTGTCCATATACGGAAGGAAATTTATCCTTTTTAACAATTGTAATAGCAAAAATAAAGAAATGCGCGGTCATGACACAAGGTTTTGTATATTTATATCGGTATAAATTGTTATCCCATCCATTATGAAAACTTATTCTTTAAACCATATAGTTCTTTTATTTTTATGCGTTTTCTTCTGTTTTCTATCTTATGGTCAGCAAAAAGAGTCTGGTTTTTGGGATCGGATGAGATACGGTGGCAACTTAGGAGGTAACTTTAGCACTAATTTCTCTTCCGTTCTTGTTGCCCCACAAGCTATTTATCAAGTGAATGATTTGGTAGGTATAGGAGCTGGATTAAATTACAGCTACTCAGAAAGAGACCTCAATAGATCTGATGACTTTAAATCCACGATTGCTGGCAGCAGTTTGATCGCTATTGCACAACCTTTAGACTTCCTTCAAATAAGTGCTGATTTTGAGTACCTCCATGTAAACAGAAACTTTGCCGACTCTAGTTTAGACAATACCTATTGGGTACCGGCTTTGTTCCTAGGGGCAGGTTATGGACAAGGAAATTTTGTAATAGGCGCCAGATATGATGTGCTCTTTAGTGAAAGACGCAGTGTTTATCAAAACGGGATACAACCGTTTATCAGGGTGTTGTTTTAGATGCTTGTTCTATGTCGCTTTCGCGAAAGCGACATACAGCACAGCATAGAAATCACATGGTAGATTACTGCCGCAACCTAAATTGAATTTTTGCCCATTCTCTCATGACAAAAGCGAGTATGATTCCTTGCTCTAATTTTTTTTCTGACACATCTGCCAGATAATAAAGTTGCTGTAATCTAGGATCGCTATGTTCTATCGCCTCGTTTAATATAGAAAACAGTGCTGCTATAAACTCTTGCGGATTGTTCTCATCAACAGACTCAAAACCTGATCGCAACAAATCTTTGTTGACTTGGCTTTTGTACACCATAAAAACATGATGCTTTGCTTCTAGCTTGTCTTGTAATACCGTAAGTTTTTCTGACATTTGTGCAATTAAGTTTTCAAATTTAAAAGTTTGCTAACATAAGTCTATGGTTTTATTTACTAATCTTGATTTTAAATAGGCTTCCACTTTCGCGAAAGCGTGATTAATTGACACATCATTTAATACTAAAAGTATTTGCACATCAACATATCTCGATAACTGAGTAGTAAAACACATCACTTTTGCAATTGAAGATTTTTATAAACAAATATTCGGATTTAAAGGGAACTAAAAAAGAAAACTACAATTCTTTTCTAGAATTTTACACCCGCTTGAAAGAGAACCCTTGATGCCGAGGATAAAATAATTAGAAGATAACTAAGTGGTTCCTTTTAAACAAATAAGAAAGAATATGAAAACATTTAAAAATACAATTTACTTACTGTTAATTTCCTTAATACTATCCATTACTGCCGGTTGCAAAGGACATCAACAATCATCTCCAACTATTCAAAAAAATGGAAATAGTGACCGCCTTTATACATTTAAATCAGGGAGTTATAATGGCATAGGAAAATGGTATTTAGGTCGAGAGATTGCACATGTAATGGGTTTTCAAGGAATGGAATGGCTGGAACGTCCCGAGCGTGAAAAAGAAGAAAACACAGCGGCACTTCTTAAAAATATGAATATTAAACCAGACGATGTTATCGCTGATATCGGTGCTGGGTCTGGATATCACGTATTTAAAATAGCCGCACAAATTCAAGAAGGAAAAGTCTATGCTGTTGACATACAACCTGAAATGCTTGACGCTATAAAAATTAAAAAAGAAAAACTAGGGATTGAAAACATGGAACTTATTAAAGGGCAAGAGCAGTCTGCTAATTTACCTGAAAATATCATTGATAAAATTCTAATGGTAGACGTGTATCACGAATTTAAATATCCAGTATCAATGATAAGATCCATGTCTATGGCTTTGAAAAAAAATGGGGAAATATATCTTCTCGAGTACCGACTAGAAGACCCCAAAATCCCTATAAAGACCATCCATAAAATGAACGAATCGCAAGCGGTTAAGGAGTTTGAAGCAAACGGTTTTAAACTCAAACAAAATATCGATAATTTACCGTGGCAGCATTGTATGGTATTTGTAAAACAGTAATAATTTATAATTGAATAAAAATCAACTATTCCATATCGCCGAAGATTATTTTCACCAACAGGGTTGGACGGCTTTTCCATTCCAGAAACAGACTTGGGATGCTTTTATTTCAGGTAAAAATGGTTTGCTTAACGCGCCTACAGGAAGTGGGAAAACTTACGCACTTTGGGTGGCGATAGTTCTTATGTACATCAAGTCAAATCCCGATTATAAAACCAAAAATAAAAAAGGCCTAAAAGCCATCTGGATCACACCTTTGCGATCACTTTCTCAAGAAATCGCACAGACTTCGCAAAAGTTTGTAGACGGAATAGGGTTGCCATTTACCGTAGGAATACGCTCTGGAGACACCACCACAAAAGAAAGAGCCGCGCAAAAAAAATCCATGCCCGATCTTTTGATCACCACTCCAGAGAGTTTGCATTTGTTGCTCGCCACAAAAGATCATGTAAAATTATTTCAAGATTGCAACGCCATTATAATTGATGAATGGCACGAGCTTTTAGGTACAAAACGAGGCGTTCAAATGGAACTGGGACTTTCCCGACTGGCTGGAATTAATAAGAACTTGCGCATTTGGGGAATCAGCGCGACTATAGGGAATCTCGAGCAAGCCAGACAAGTATTATTAGGGGTAGATTCTCCTCGCTTTTGCGAAAGCGTGCTCATCAAAGCAAATCTAAAAAAGGAAATAGAAGTGCGATCTATCATACCAGAAAGCATGGATAAATTTCCATGGCGGGGACATTTGGGATTGCACCTGTTAGACGATGTTGTGAAAATCATAAATGACAGCAGGTCCACATTGATTTTTACCAATACAAGAGCACAATGTGAATTGTGGTTTCAAGCGCTGATGCACAAACATCCAGAATTTGCTGGTGAAGTCGCGATGCATCATGGTTCCATTAATAAAGAAACACGTATTTGGGTAGAGAATGCGATTAGAAGCGAGTCGTTAAGAGCTTGCGTTTGCACCTCGTCACTTGATCTAGGAGTAGATTTTGCTCCTGTAGAAACCATTATTCAAATAGGCAGTCCCAAAGGTGTTGCCAGATTTTTACAGCGTGCAGGAAGGTCTGGTCACCAACCTGGGGAGACTTCTGTTATTTACTTTTTGCCTACTCACGCACTAGAATTAATTGAAGCCAGCGCTTTACAAAAAGCAGTGGCTACTCAAGCGGTAGAAGATCGTTTGCCGTATTTAAATTGTTATGACGTACTTATTCAGTACTTGTGTACGCTAGCGGTTTCTGGCGGTTTTTATCCCAAAGAAATTTATCCCGAGGTAAAAGCTACTTTTTGCTATCAAGAATTAACCTATGAAGAATTTGAATGGTGCTTGAAATTCATCGTTTATGGCAGTTCTTCCTTAACTTCTTATGACGAGTATAAAAAGGTTTCTATAGATGAAAATGGCCGGTATTTTATAGAGGACCGCGGTATTGCGATGCGACACCGTTTGCAAATGGGAACCATAGTTACGGGTACTGATATCACTGTAAAATATGTCACTGGCGGTTACATAGGTTCTATTGAAGAGTATTTCATCAGCCAGCTGTCGCGGGGCGATGTGTTTGTTTTTGCAGGAAGGACTTTAGAATTTGTACGTCTTAAAGGAATGATTGCGCAGGTGCGCAACTCTTCCAGAAAAAAAGGCAAGGTAACCAGCTGGATGGGAAGCCGCATGCCGCTTACCTCTCAATTAGGTGAGTTGCTGCGTGAAGAAATGCAAAACTTCCAGTCTGGCAAAAAACGAACGCCTGAAGTAAAAGCTTTAAAAGACATTATCGCGAGACAACAGCAAGAAAGTATCGTGCCTCAAAATCATGAGTTTTTAATAGAGACGTTCAAAACCAGAGAAGGCTACCATGCGGTATTTTATCCGTTTGAAGGAAGGTTGGTGCACATGGCTATGGCTGGACTGATCGCTTACCGCATTAGTTTATTGCAGCCTATAAGTTTCTCACTGGCCTATAACGATTATGGTTTTGAGATTTTAAGCGATCAAGAATTTGACATGCAAAATGTGCTGGACAACAACCTCATCACTGCAGACATGATTCTGGAAGATCTAGAAGCTAGTGTCAATGCCACAGAGCTCGCCAAAAGAAAATTTAGAGATATTGCCGTCATCGCAGGACTTGTTTTTACTGGTTATCCTAATAAAGCTATAAAAGTGAAACACCTTCAAAGCAGCAGTCAGTTATTATTTGAGGTCTTTAGAGATAATGAACCGGACAACCTGCTTTTTAGACAGGCCTATACAGAAACCTACGAACAAGAAATAGAAGAATACCGATTGCGAGAGGCTTTTGAACGTATTGAAAATCAAACTATCGTCTGGAAGTCTTGTAAACAACCTACACCTTTCTCATTTCCTATCATCACCGACCGCTTGCGTGAAAAATTAAGCAGTGAAAAGCTTGCCGATCGCATCAAAAGGATGCAATTGATGTGGGAATAATAGATACTGCCATAATTTAGATTCCGTAGATTTGTAAAAAAAAATACGTCATGCTTATACATTATAATATCATGAAGTTGCTATTTACCTTATTATTTGCGGCGGTTGCAACTGCTCAGAATTATGATACAGTAAACTTCCAAAACACCACAGGACGACAAAATATTGATTATAATAATGAGATGCAAAAAGGAATGCGTGTTTTAAAAAGAACTGACGGATCCCTTATTGTAGCCGGTCGTACCGGATCCAGCTCAAATATTATGAATGACTTTTTGCTTATTTGTGTCCATCAAGATGGTACGAGATGTTCTGATTTTGGAATGAACGGTGTTCAAGATGATTCCGGTTTTTTCACTTCTGCTATATATGACTATGCGATCCAAAATGACGACAAAATTATTATATCGTCTAATTTTAATAGTGATTTAAATGTGATACGTTTGAATAGTGATGGCAGCAGGGATGTTACCTACGGCAACAATGGAATAGTAACGATACCAGCTCCTTCAGACGCGATGGGTTCTGCTGGAAATGGAAAAATTTTTACTTTAAATAATGATAAAGTTATCGCAGTGTGGAACTACAGCTTTTCAACTTCTCCCTATCGATACAAAACTGCCGTCTATAAAATAGACACGGCAGGTGTTCTAGATAACTCCTTTGGTACATCTGGCATGCTCAGTTTAAATTACGGTGGCTTCTCCAGCTTTTGCAATGATCTATTTCAATCAGGAACATCTCTACATTTACTTTCGGGAGGTATTCCTAGCGCTGGAACAGGTAGAGTAACACATTTACAAAAAATAGACTTAAACGGAATACCTGATAGCACTTTTGGTGGGAATAGTATTCTTGAAATCTCAAATGTTAATTTGAGTGCTGCAATCGATATCAAAGGCTCGACCATCGCTCTTTGTGGTTTAGGTTTAACTGTGGGACTGTTCGATAGTACAGGCAGCCCTATTTCATCATTTGGTACCACAGGAATCCAATTTTTTGATATCACAAACGCGCAAGATTCTGGGCGAGATATAATCATACAGCCTGATGGTAAATTATTAGTTTTATTTAAAGGAAGAATAGGAACCGTAGGAGAAGATGGGTTATTAATGCGTTTACTTGCTGATGGCACTTTAGACACTAATTTTAATGATGCTACTAGTAGCACTCCACCCGGAGTTTTCTCAATGAGAATAGGAGGGAATAACACACAAGATGACATGTTATTAACAGCCGACGGAACGTTATTTGTTACAGGATATGCTAACTTTTTTAACCCTACTGGGTTTGATATAATGATTAGTAAATTACTAGTTCTAGATGCTGCTTTGAGCACAACGGACGTATTAAGAAATAAAATTAGGATCTATCCCAATCCCGTAAATGACCTATTACATTATGAAAGTATGGAGGACATTAGTAAAATCAACGTGTTCGACTTGACCGGTAGAAAATTACTTACTTCTATTCCTAATCAACAACAATTTATAGATCTAACTTCCTTAGACCTTAAAAATGGTTTATTTATAGTCCAATTCGAAACCTTAAATGGCCTTACTGCTATGAGGTTTTTAAAATCTAATTTATAAGTTTGCTATCTCTGTATGGAGGTAGACAGCCATTTTGGTAACGTCTCCTTTATCTTCTGATGCCTCATATTGATCAAATGCTAAAATAACAACGGGCGAATGGAGAGGTTATCGATAATGCCATGCCTCTAACGGCATCCAATAGCCTTTTTTTAAGCATTATGGTTCATGATACGATAATAAATTTATCGAAATACTTATTGCCGCGTTGCCACTCGAACAGACATAAAAGGCACCGACATTCTGTACTGATAAATAAGTATCTTTACCTTAATAGCCAAATTTCCTGGTCTTCTAGAACGACAAAATCGTTTCCCTTAGGGCAGACGCAAGTCTTGCCTTGAGGGAAACGATAGGAATCGTGTATTAAACTGAAATTTACTCTTCTTCCTCCACATACTCTGGATACAGAAACGAATTATAAGGAAAACGCTTTACATGAATATCGCGTACTTTATCATACACTTTCTTACGGAAGTCCTCCATATTTTCTTTCTCTGTAGCAGAGATAAAAATAACGTTTTCTCCCATTTTGGACATCCAAGTCTCTCGCCATTCTTCTAAGGAATAGTGAGCAGAAGTACGCTCTTCAATTAAGTCAGTTTCATCATAATCTTGCGCTTGATACGCATCTATTTTATTAAAAACCATGATCATGGGCTTATCTGTCGCATCGATCTCTCCTAAAATCCTATTGACAGAAGCAATATGATCTTCAAAAGACTCATGAGATATATCTACCACGTGAAGCAACAAGTCAGACTCGCGTACTTCATCCAGTGTAGATTTAAAGGACTCAATGAGTTGAGTAGGTAACTTTCTAATGAATCCTACCGTATCGGTCAGTAAGAAAGGCATATTGCGTATCACCACTTTGCGCACGGTAGTATCTAGTGTTGCAAATAATTTATTCTCTGCAAATACCTCACTTTTTGCAACTACATTCATCAAAGTACTTTTACCAACATTCGTATAGCCAACTAATGCTACACGAACTAATGCACCACGATTGCCGCGTTGTGTAGACATTTGTTTATCGATAGTAAGCAACTTTTTCCTTAGCAAATTAATGCGATCACGCACGATACGCCTGTCCGTCTCGATTTCTGTTTCTCCAGGACCACGCATTCCTATACCCCCTTTTTGTCGTTCCAAGTGTGTCCATAATCCTACTAATCGAGGTAATAAATACTCATATTGAGCAAGTTCTACTTGAGTTCGTGCATAACTAGTTTGTGCCCGTTGTGCAAAAATATCAAGAATCAGATAAGTTCTATCTATGATTTTTGCCTCGAGTATCTTTTCAATATTTTTTTGCTGTGAAGGAGAAAGTTCATCATCAAAAATGATGGTTCCTATATCATGTGATTGAACATATGCAGCAATTTCTTCCATCTTTCCTTTTCCTACAAATGTCTTAGGATTGGGTTTCTGCATTTTTTGATGGAACCTTTTACTAATGGTGGCGCCTGCGGTATAAGCTAGAAACTCCAACTCATCCATATATTCATTAAGCTTCTCTTCGTTTTGTTGTTGGGTGATAACACCGACGAGAATTGCCTTTTCGTATTCGTGATTTTCTATTTCTAACATAAAAGTTTTTAGAGACTGTCTATAGTAACAAAGATACTTTTTTCCCTTTAAGCACCGTATTAATTAGTAAGAGCTTGTGAAAAGGCAAAATTAGTTGCCAGTCACAAATTCAGCGTTTATTTTTAGTCCGTGTATAAGCTCAAGGAATTAAAATCGCGAGACGAATTGTAATTCCCCGAAGGCGATCATGTGGATTGCTTTGCGCTCCACATTGCTGACAAAAAACCCTAAACGAAAAATCAACTCGCAAAAAAAATACGACGCGATTTTTATACGACACTACTAACTATTTATTTTCTCAAAAGCTCCTGTGCCATCTCAATAGCCTTTAATGTTTGTTCTTTAAGATCCTTAATTTCTTTTACTTCTTGTTCTAAAAGAGGTAGTTTCTTATCCATAGCTTCTTTAGTTTCTGGAGTAGGGTCGCCATAAGGAAATTTCTCAGAATAGTCTTGCATCCAAGACATCATAGCGTCGTGTGATGCCTTAAGGTATTCGGCGGCTGTACTTATTTCTTTTATATACGCTTCTTTAGATATGAATTCTGGTTCATTAGCGGTTAATTCACCTCTCAATTCCATCAATTCACCCATTTTAGGCATGATCTCATCGTGCACTTGCATAGCTTCAGTTTTTAAAGTGGTGTACGTTTCTATTTGAAAAGTTAATGCTACTTCTGCTGCTGTAGGCTGGTTTTTACAAGCGGCTAAAGCGATGAGCGCTATTGCTGCGATGCACAAATTCTTTTTCATGATTCCAATTTACATACAAAGATAAACGACAGAAAGAAATGCCGATTCATTAATCAGAGATAAGTTTCTTTATATTGTAATTAGAAGAGTCCTTCTAAGACTTATTTTTGGATGTCTATTGTCATCTGTATTTTTAAAATCTAAATTATAGTGCTCCCCATTGCCTTCCATCCTATTTATCAGCATCCATTGCCTGAAGGACATCGTTTCCCGATGCTCAAATATGAATTGCTACCACAACAATTACTGCATGAAGGGACCGCAGTCCATTCTGACTTTTTTGAACCCAGCAAACTATGTGATGATCGGGATATTTTAAGAGTCCATACTTATCAATATTTTCAAGAATTAAAAGATCTTTCTCTAGATAAAAGAGCAGCAAGAAAACTTGGCTTTCCGCTTAGTGAACAGTTGGTAAAGAGAGAATTACGCATCGCTCAAGGAACCATTGAAGCTTGTTTAAAAGCCTTTGATCACAGGATTGCCATGAACATTGCTGGCGGCACACATCATGCTTACACCGATCATGGAGAAGCATTTTGTTTGCTCAATGATCAGGCTATAGCAGCGAGATATCTACAACATCATGGTCTTGCTGAAAAGATTTTGATTGTTGATCTAGATGTACATCAGGGAAATGGAACAGCTGAAATTTTCCAAAATAACGACAGTGTTTTCACCTTTTCTATGCACGGGGCTGGAAATTATCCATTTAAAAAGGAGCAGTCTGATCTGGACATCGCAGTTCCTGACGGCTCTGGAGATGAGTACTACTTGAGCACACTCAGAAATACCTTGCCTGATTTAATAGCTCAGGAAAAGCCTGATTTTATTTTCTATTTGTGTGGAGTAGACGTTCTGGAGAGTGACAAACTAGGGAAACTCAGTATGACTCTTAATGGCTGTAGAGAACGAGATCGTTATGCCTTGTCCGCTTTTGCGAAAGCGAAATCAAAAAACAACTCTTTCTTACCTATCCAATGCAGCATGGGTGGCGGGTATTCTCCAGAAATTAAAACAATTATAGAGGCGCATGCCAATACGTTTAGAATGGCGCGATCTATTTTTGACTAAAAAACTATACTGCTAAAAGATACAGCTAGTGTTTATTATCTATTCCATTTTACCTCAACCAACGCTTTTGTTGCACACTGCGTGCAAATAACCACAAAAGAACGGAGCAAATAGGAACCGCAATCATAAAGAAATGATCTAAGCCACCGGTCATGCTCCAAGCATCCACAGTTACTTCATAAACACGGCATACAATAACTGCGATTAGCGAGAGTAAAGCCAGCAAAACAGCTTGTCTTTTTTTTAATAGTAAAGCGATACAGGAAAAAAGACCTGCAAACACAGCTACACCAGACGCCCAAGAATACCAGCTGGGAAAACTACTATAGAATGCAACCTGTGCTGCGGTGTACCCTTCTAAAAGCGCTTCACTGCTTGCTATCATTTCTGTAGACCAAAATCCTACTCCGATGAGATTCCAAAAGATAAAAAATAGTGCAACGATCCAAAACCAAACTTTAGGTTGAGTAGAATAAGGCATATTGTTTTTTGTTTAACTGTTCGGCTCGGAAGTTACTAAAAAGTTAATTAATACTAGTAAAGGTCAGGCAAAAGCAAAACTGCCACCCGTCTAATGGTGGAAAAGCGACCGATTGCAGTGTTGATAAGATTAGCTTTCGAAATCGATTGAATCCTCAAAAAAAATTAAATTGCAACATACTAAACAGCTGTAATTATGAGCAACCGATCTATGAAACCAGAAAGCCTGATGATGTCTTATGGGTATCAACCAGAATTGTCTGAAGGATCTATCAAATGTCCTATATTTTTAACTTCGACCTTCGTTTTTAAAAATGCCGAAGAAGGGAAAGCCTTTTTTGAGCTGGCCTATGGAAAAAGAGAGCCACTTCCCGAAGAAGAAATGGGACTGATCTACAGTCGCATCAACAATCCAAATCTGGAGATTCTTGAAAAGAGGTTGCGACTTTGGGATCATGCAGATGATTGTGCCGTATTTGAAAGCGGTATGAGTGCGATTTCTACCGTGCTTTTAGAGTTTTTAAAACCCGGAGATTTATTGTTATATAGTTCCCCTACCTATGGTGGAACAGATCACTTTATCAACCATTTTCTTCCTAAAATAGGAGTTCATACGGTAGGTTTTACCTCAGAAATGGCAGAAGAAGAAGTTTACAATGTCGTACAGAATTCTGGACATGCCGGCAGACTTACACATGCACATATTGAAACACCAGCAAACCCTACCAATGCACTTATCGATATACAAATGGTGCGGCGTGTAGTAGATCGTTTTCAAACAGAAGAGAAAGTAACGGTTGCAGTAGATAATACCTACATGGGACCTTTATGGCAGCATCCTTTAAAACATGGTGCTGATTTAGTCCTGTACAGTGCTACAAAATATATAGGTGGACACAGTGATCTAATAGCTGGAGCTGTTCTTGGAAATACAGAATTGATGGTGCGTGTAAAAACCTTGCGTACCTTTTTAGGTAACATGGCTTCTCCCCATACGGGCTGGATGCTGCTGCGTAGTCTTGAAACCTTGAAAATAAGAATGGAAGCCATGCAAGCCAACGCCATGCAAGTTGCTAATTTCTTAAAAGATCACGATAAAGTAGCTCAAATAAAATACCTAGGACTTATTCAAGAAGGAACCCGCAATTATGAGATTTATAAACAACAATGTTCTGGTCCTGGAGCAATGGTTAGTTTTTGTATTAAAGGTGGCGAAAAAGAAGCTTTTAAGTTTTTGAATTCGCTTCAATTAATAAAACTCGCTGTAAGCTTAGGTGGCACTGAAAGTCTTGCAGAGCACCCTAAGAGCATGACGCATGCTGGTGTAGACGAACACCACCTAGAAAACATAGGTGTGACTGACGCTTTAGTGCGTCTTTCTATAGGAGTAGAAAATTATGAAGATTTGATATGGGACGTTTCACAAGCGCTAGATCAAGTTGCTGTTATTCAGAAAGAATTAGTTTAGTTCCTTTAAACTTTTAGAATAAAGAAAGTTAGAAGATCAAATTATCTTCTAGCTTTCTTTATCGTCGGTCTTTGTTCCTTTCCTTGCCACCTATTTAATCAATTTCAAAATGATTGATCATAAACATGAATTATATTTTCTTTAGATCAAATAGAAAATTTAAGCATAGCGAGATCTATAGTTCTATTTTACATTAAAATAAAAAGGGAATAGCATCTAATTTATTTAGTTGTTTTGAGATTCATTAAGTATAATTTATGCGAACTTTGCAAAAGCATTGTTACACCCATTATGAACACAAGATTCCCTTTTATTTTATTATTTCTATGTGTTGCTTTTTTAAGTAATGCACAAGAACAACTCGTTACCGCAGAACTTGCTTTAACTGATCCTTGTAAGCTTCTAATAAGTAAAAAATTGGATTTTTTAATCGACGGAAGTTTTCAAGATGAGGCTTCTTTAAGAAAAGAAATCGCTAGATTGAAAGAGTGTGGTCTAGATGATTTTGATGTGCAATTTTTTGGCCGCATGGAGTCCATGTCTGCTATATTGCGTAAGATGACCAAAGAAAAGCAACTAGAGCAAATGACTTTTGAACATCTATTTGTAGAAATAAAGAAAATGAAAGCAACCAGTAGTTTTACAGAAGTTAAAAAGATCACATTGCTATCAGAAACGCTTGCTACTCGCAAAGGGAATTTAAAAAAATGGAATCGAGATGTTACTATTTTTCAAGAATTAGGCGCTTCCAGAAATGTCATCGCACAAGTATTTGAATATTTAGAATCCCATCCAGAAAACACTAAAACATATCAAGAGATTCTAGAGTCTTTGAAGAAATAGAACTGTTGAAAATAATAGATCATTGGTTTTTGCGTTAGTTACTGGAACTAACTTTAAAAGAACCGATAACTGCACATGTGGTACTATAAGATAAATCTCTGGTTGACATCGCGTATCTTTTTCTATAATTGCTGTTTTTCATTTTTAAGTCTTGCCAGAGTGTCAGAAACGAGCGATCTATATTCTACCGTGGCTATATTTCTAACAGCTGGCTTTATAATTGGAACAATAGCGCAAAGACTTCTCCACAAACCAGAAGAATATGCTTTTCAAAACTTAGGAATTTCTAAGCTACAACAGTATTCGTTTGCTTATGTACTACATATTGCGATGGCGCTTATAGCCTCTTTCTTCATCTGGATCATAGTAAAGTATGTCTAGACTTCATATCCATATCCATACGTATCAAGTAGGTCACTTCAAAAAAATGACTTTACTGGATAACATTGACCTAAGTATTGAGGAAGGGGAAATCATCGGTATAATGGGTAGAAATGGATGCGGAAAATCTTCCTTGATGAATGTGATCTTCGGAAAGTTCAAAGCAAATGCTATCGCTCACTTTGACGGAAAAGCTATACAATTGCGAGATCATTTAAAACACCAGCTTGTTACTTATTTACCTCAAGATCCTTTTATGATCGATTCGGGAACCGTGGTAGATGCGGTGCAAATGTGGTATCCAGATCCTGAAGATCAAGATAAAATTTTATACGAACCGCTTATCCACAAAGTGCATGACGTAAAGGTAAGAGCTCTATCTATGGGTGAACGCAGGTTTTTAGAATTCCTGCTCGTTATTCATTCCGCCAGACCATTTATTTTACTAGATGAGCCTTTTTCTATGCTGGCACCTTTACAAATAGAACGTGTAAAAGAAATTATTACTACTGTAAAACCATACAAAGGAATTATAATGAGTGATCATTACTATGAAAACGTACTCCACATGGCCGATTCTTGTTTTGTTTTAAAAGATTCTATTTTGATTGCTATAAACGATTATGAAGATTTAAGAGCAAATCTTTATATGTGATATGAATTGAAACAATTTGTTCATCACCTTTTAGTTCTAACAAAGAACTTAATAATTATAAGCACCTCGATGCTAGATGATCATCCATGTAATACAGGCCTACACTTTTACCTGAGAAGAGACAAGTTAAAAAAATGATTGCCAAAATGCCAACAAGCGTTTGAACTTATTCCCGTGTTTGATCAAGACATATACAACGATCATTATTAGTAAGACTGCTGATATATTAACTGTCAAACTGATTCCTTCTTAAAACGTAAAATTTCATCTCTAGCTGTTATTCAAGGTAATAGTATCACTCAGTTTTTTCACTTCTGTAAAAGTAGTTCTATGAAGTTTTATGTTAGGCTTACTCATATAATTGAACTCTGAGAGAAGTTCACTCACGAGCTCTTTTGCTTCTTCTCGTTTTTCACGTTCTAAAAGAAATTGAGCTAGAACCAACCGTTCTTGGTAATTAGAATATCTTACATCTAAAGCTCGTAGGTTTTTCTCCGCATTATTAAGTTTACCTAATGCTTTGTAAGACAAGCCAAGGTAAAACACAACTTTTGAAGCCCTTAACTCTGAATTTGCTTTCAGGGCGTTTGCCACCTCAACAACTTTTTCATAGTTTTTCATTTGGTAATAAGTAATTACCATCTGTTCTTGAACATACGCATCATTCTTATGTGCGCCATCTAAAACAGTTTGATAGTTATCTAATGCATTTTGATACTCCTCTTTATTAAAATACGCGTCTGCTAGTGCTACGCGATTTGAAAAAGTATCAGCAAATTTTACTTTTTCATTTAAGTCATTTATTCTTTTAGAGGGATTCATTGCTGTAGTGATTTCTTCACCTATAACTAAGGCCTCTTTATTATTAAAGACTTTCATAAATAGATAGATCAAAGAACCTAATACTGGAAGAAGAAATATAATGGCGTACCAATAGATTTCACTTCTATTCTTGTAGGCATGATAGCAGCAAAAAACTTGCAATACGACAGTAAGGTAATAATAGAGCATAGGTAATTCTAATATTTATTGGTCATTAATTACTTAAAGCGCTGGCTGCGTTTTTCCCAGTTCTTTCGAGCAAGCAGTTGCATATCTTCCACCTTATCGCTCTCATCCATAATTTCTAGGCCTAACATGGTTTCAATAACATCCTCCATGGTAGCGACTCCTTGCACACTTCCATAATCATCAACAACCAGCGCCATGTGTTCTTTAGTAGCGATCATCGTTTGAAACAATTGAGGTATGGGTAAAGTTACGGGAACCATCGTTATTTCCCTTCTTAAATCTTCAAGTGTGTCTGCTGGTTTATCATAAATAATATCAGCAAGTATATGATCCTTTAAGACATACCCTTTTACATCATCCCGGTTTTCTCCAAAAACGGGGATGCGAGAGAACCTTAGATCTTGATTCTGTTCAAAAAAATCTTTTATCTTCATGGTTTGTGGTGCCATGAACATCACTGACCTAGGTGTCATGATGTCCTTTACCTCAATACTATTGAAATTCATTAGACTTTTTATGTAGTTACCTTCGGCAGGTTCAAAAATCCCTTCTTCCTCTGCTGTTTCTGTTATTGCTACAAAGTCTTCTCTTGTCATGGTATTCATGTGAGCACTTTTACCTATTGCTTTGGTTGTAAGTTGTAACAGCCATAAAATACCTGTCCATTTTAAAGGAAAAATCATCATATTTAAGGCATGTGTCGTAAAGCCCGCAAGTGCTTTCCAATAAGTCGCACCTATAGTTTTGGGAATGATCTCAGAAACCACTAAAATAAGCGTAGTCATTATTCCAGAAACTATTCCCACAAACGGAATTCCAAGATAACTACTGTTATAACCGCTGCCACTCACCATGTTTTCAGCCTGCACACCTACAAGAATTGCCCCTACGGTGTGCGCTAGTGTGTTTAAAGTTAATATGGCAATCAATGGTTTGTCTACATCGGCTTTTAAAGCCTTAAGAGATACTGCATAGGATTTACCTTCCTGCTCACTGACTTTTATAAAAGTACTCGTCACACTAAGAAGAACTGCTTCTAGAATCGAACATACGAAAGAAAAGAATATCGAAACGACTGCATAGATAATAAGTAATCCCATAGTAGGTTTATTTGTCGTCGTAAAAATAGACAATTCTTTTTCCTAGATTACTAATTTGATGCTAATCCCAAATAAAGCTTCTTTCTCAACTCCTATCCTACAGGACGGTGCAGCTCTTAAAATAGAATACACTAGAAATGGCTTTAGATTTGGATCGTCTTGACACTTTACTTTCGGTGTTATGCGATAGTGTTGCGCCACATTTATAAAGTCTATATATTCTTTATGAATGACAGAATCCAGACTGTTTCCAAAAGGCTTATCATGTTCTCTTTCAAAAGAACTATCTTCAGTCTTACCTCAGCTTCTTTTACATTTCCTTACTTACAGAATTCTAGTACTATAAAGCAGCCACCTTTAGTTTTTTGGACCATTTATCTCATTAATAAGCAATCTTGACTTACCCACAAAGTTTTGAGATGTTACCCGAATCACAAACCTCATACCACTGTCACAGTTCTAAAACCTCCAAAAAGCTCTTCCAACCGTTTGTAGTACTTTTGCTCTATTCTCCATCCAACTTCTATCTCTAGAAAACTAGCGGTGTCTTTTTCTCGAAAAACAACAGGCTACGTGATGAATTCTTCTTTATCTAGAAGTCTAAATGTTGTTAGTAAGGTAGGTTCTTCTAAAAGAAGGTGGTTCACAAAAGTAACTTTACAAAGGAATGATTTTCTTATTTTGGGAGGCTTCCTGCAAATAACCAGGCTTGCTCAAATCCAATAGATCTCAACTTATTAAGCTCATTGATGGCATCATTGCGCTCTATAAAGCTAGAAAAGGCCACATTATGCAATCCGTATTTATTAACACCTATACGTTTTGCATCATATCCTTTGAGCTGTAATTGAGCAACACGCTTATCAGCATTTGCTGGTTCCCGGAAAGCACCGGCAACTATGTGAAAGTTTTTCTCTAAAGGGGCTACGTCTATTGTAATACTGGGTAAAGGTTCCCTAATAAGAAAACTAGCACTTTCTATTTTTGCGTTGACAATTTCTCGTGACATTTGCTCTACGGCAAGAGCATCATCATTTATTTGATTTTCATAGCCTTTTAAACCAACAAAAATTGACCCAAAAATAACAGCACCCATTGCAGCATAACGTACCCAAGAGCTAGAATTAGTTTTTATAGTTTCTAAAGCTATTACAGGGGTTTCATCTTCAAATTCTTTACCTATTTCTACTTTTGGAGCAACTGAAACGCGATCAACAGCGTAGGTTTCATGAGAAGAAAGACCAAATGCTTCTGGCAAATAATTCACCAAATACATAGGAGTAAACTGCAGCGCTTTTTCTTTATTACGAGAAAAACGCCCTACTTTATGGATAGTTATAGAACCACTATCCTCTATTTCTTGATCCAGAAAACGCACATAATCTCGGATTTTTTGAACGGACTCTTCGTAAGATACATTTGCCGCGCTAGAGATGTAATTTGCTAACAAACCATCGTTCTGTTTGATTTGAGCGTTAAAACTCAGACCCTTTTTTGGAGGATAAATGGTATGACTACTTGCAAAATGCTGCGCAGGAACACGACGCGAAATAAACGCGCCAAAGTCTGGCACGACCACACACTCATGGCGGTACAATAAATCTGATATGTAAATTGCTATTTGCATTTAACAAAAATAAAAATTTAAACTAAACGATCAAGCACTTTACCCAAGTAGTTATTAAGAATTTGGAATGCCTGTATGTAATAGATTGGTTTTTACAGAGATTCTATTTTCTGTTTTCTGGATAAAATAGAAGTTTTACTACATTCTGTTCTATTGGGTAATGTACAATCTTCTTCTTCCTTGATTCCTTAACCTATCCACTCAAATTTCTGAAGTTCCTTTATAATAGACCACCACAATTCTGAGCGCCGTATAACTAGAAAACATCTTAAAATGATTAAATTTGCAAGTTATAAAGGGAGCAAATGCTGGATAAAGTAAAAGAACACATTGAGAAAGTACAAGTCTTCAAAGCCGACTCGAAAGAGGCGATTGAAGCTTTTAGAATAGAATACTTAGGCAGTAAAGGACTGCTCAAGGACTTGTTTGCAAAATTTAAGGAAGTTCCTAATGAGCAAAAGAAAGCTTTCGGTCAAGCGATCAATGAACTGAAGCAAAAAGCAACTGATAAAGTAGCTTTACTTAAGGATAATGTAGAGTCCAAACAAGAAGAGGCAGGAATCTATGGCGATCTGACTCGTACTGGATATCCCATGGAAATAGGTGCCAGACATCCGATTTCTATTGTGAAAAACCAAATCATTGATGTATTCTCCCGCATAGGTTTCAACGTAAGTGAAGGTCCAGAAATCGAAGACGACTGGCACAATTTTACTGCCTTAAACCTGCCGGCGCATCATCCAGCAAGAGACATGCAAGACACGTTTTTTATTCAGACAGATCCAGATGTACTGTTACGAACCCATACTTCTAGCGTACAAGTGCGTTATATGGAAGATAATAAGCCGCCTATAAGAACTATTTCTCCAGGTCGTGTTTTTCGTAATGAAGCTATAAGTGCTCGTGCACACTGTATTTTTCATCAAGTAGAAGGATTGTATATCGATAAAGATGTAAGCTTTGCAGACATGAAACAGACTTTATTGCATTTCACACAAGAGATGTTTGGTAAGTCTCAAATACGTTTGCGACCTTCCTATTTTCCTTTTACAGAACCTAGTGCAGAAATTGATATTTATTGGGGTCTAGAAACAGAAACTGATTATCGAATCACCAAAGGAACCGGCTGGCTAGAAATAGGAGGTTGTGGTATGGTAGATCCTGCCGTATTGACTAACTGCGGTATCGATCCTGAGGAATACAGCGGTTTTGCATTCGGTATGGGCGTAGAACGTATCGCGATGTTGTTATATCAAATAAGTGACATACGTATGTTTTTTGAAAACGATGTGCGTTTTTTAAAACAATTTTCTAACGCCTTGTAACAGATGGTTTCTAAACTCATTTTTGTCTATAACGCCACCTCTGGAAAGCTGAATTCGCTTTTGGATAGTGCGCATAAAATCGCAAGTCCCGGCACATATGAGTGTAGGCTTTGCCATCTTACCTTTGGTGTTTTTAAAGAAAATGAATTGTGGGCTCGCTTTCGCGAAAGCCTAACAAACACCAACTCTTCTCTACAATTAGAATTTCTTCATAAAGATGAATTTGAAAAGCAATATTGGTCCAAGTGGTTGCCTAAATACAGCTATCCTATTATTTTGAGTTTAACCGATGACGTGCAAGACTACAATGACGGTTTTGGCACTAATTCTGGAATGGATATATTTTTAAATACCAAAGAACTGAATCAGATCACAGAGACAGAAATCCTCATGGAAACAATTCACAAAAAAATAAAAGCGTGAAAAAAGATATTGCAATACCTGTGGTGAAAAACGTTTATATCGCTGTTGTTAAGGAATGGAATGAAGATTTCACTTCTCATGACTGGATGGTTTATATCATTAATGATAGTGACCAACTATTAGAATCTGTAATGATTAGGAGCCGAGGGGTGCATACGGACGGTCGTAAAACTTCTACCTTTAGACATGCCTTCAAACAGGTAGAAGCAAAAAAAGCTCTAAAAGTAGAACTGATTATGGAAGAGGTTTTTGCTTTTGAAAATGAATTTGTGCTCACCTACTTTATAGGTCCGCTTTTATATGATAAGGTCTATACGGCAGCTCCATTTTCGATCTCTGAAGAATTCATTAAAAAATTACCCATAATAGATCAAGAAGGTGTTTTGCTGATCTAGTATATTCCCAGAAAACACCTGTTTCTTTTTCTATTATACTGTCAGCTATTATATTTTATTCATTTTTACTGATGCTGTACAATCGCCTTTTCAACTTAAAAATGATTGAATCGAAATAATATTCACAATTTTTCACAAAATGTGGTTATTCTAGTTAATACTAGGTTAATTGCGGTTAGTTCCATGCACGTTTGTACACTAAGAAAAAACGAATAAAAACTAACATTAAAACATTAAACCCTTTATTATGAAAAAGTCAAACTTTATGAGCTTTGCTCTTGTTGCCATTGTTTTCTTTACAGGATCTTTTGCCAACGCACAAACCACCAACATCGTAGAAGCTGCTATAGCTTCTGAAGATCACACCACACTAGTTGCTGCCGTAAAAGCTGCAGATTTAGTAGGAGTTTTAACTGGAGAAGGACCTTTTACCGTTTTTGCACCAACAAATGAAGCCTTTGATAATTTACCAGAAGGAACTGTGGCTTCCTTGTTACAACCAGAAAATATAAAAGCTTTACAAGGAGTTCTTACTTACCACGTAGTAGCAGGAAAATTTAGTGCATCAGATGTTATCGGTCTTATCAAAAAGAACGACGGCAAAGCAACTGTAAAAACAGTATCTGGTGGAGATATCGTGCTGTCATTAGCTTATGGAAAAGTAATCATTACAGATGCAAATGGAGGAACTGCGACTGTCACCGCAGCAGACTTAAATCAAACTAATGGAATTATTCATGTAGTTGATGAAGTACTACTTCCTAAAATGTAATTACCTAAGTATATTTAAGAACAAACCCTAAGCGAAAGCTTGGGGTTTGTTGTTTTATGGAGTTATCTTATTCCGTAAACCTGTCATCAGTTTCCATAGTTGTACCGCAATTATCACAGGTTCTTAATTCCTCACTTGCATAAAACTCCTTAAACCTTGGCAAGAAATCTTTTTCAATATCCTCGAGTTTAAAATAGGCTTCGTGTAGTTTATTATTGCAATTATCGCAATACCAAAGCAATCCATCTACCATATCTTTACTGCTGCGCTTGCGTTCTATCACTAAACCTATAGAGTTTTCATGTCGTACTGGTGAATGAGGTACTTTTCCAGGTTGCAAATACATATCTCCAGGACCTAACTTCATGGTACGCTTTTTACCATCTTCTTGAATATGAACTTCTATCTCACCTTCTAACTGGTAAAAAAGCTCTTCTGTTTCATTGTAGTGATAATCTTTACGTGCATTAGGACCGGCAACGATCATAACGATATAATCGCCGGCATCTTTGTATAGGTTTTTATTACCAACTGGTGGTTTTAAAAGGTCTCGATTCTCCTCGATCCATTTATTAAGGTTAAAAGGTGATTGAATAGGCATTGTGCAACTTTTTAGAATTTTAAAGATAAGCAATAGTTCCAGTTACTTTTCAAAGGGTGGCATTAATTATGCGTTTTAGAAGTCTTTATGCCAGTGACTGCTTAATCTCAGTCATTAGTTCTCTTCCTCCTTGAGAAATAACTTTTTCTGATTGTTTTCTTGCAAAGTCCAGACACTCTTCCATCTCTATATTGTCAAACCAAGGCATAGAATCTGTGACATCAATGCGCTGTTTTCCATCTAAGCTCATCAATGTTCCTTTAAAAGTGAGTTGGTCATTTTTTACGGATACAATGGCTCCGATGGGAGCTGTACAGCCGCCTTCTAAATCACGTAAAAAACGCCGTTCCATATCCACACAAATCGCTGTTTGTCGATGGTTCAATTTTGAAACAGCTCGCAGCACTTTTTTATTAGCACTCATAACAGCAATCATCATAGCGCCTTGAGCTGGTGCTGGAATAAAGCTATCCAGATCTGTATACTCAAAACCGAAATTTGATTTTAATCTTGCTAATAAACCTATTCTGTCGAGCCCTGCTTTTGCAAAAATAGCAGCGTTCCATTCTTTATTACTTTGCAACTTAGCTAGGCGTGTATTTACATTACCGCGCAAATCCACTATGTTGTGATGTGGGTACATATTTAACCATTGAGATTTGCGGCGCAAACTACCTGTGGCAATAGTGGTTTGTTCATCAGGATTAAAGCCTTTTTTATACACCAAAATATCTTTAAAGGAAGCGCGTTCCATAACTGCAGCTTGAACCATTCCTTTAGGCAATTGTGTAGGAACATCTTTAAGACTGTGTACGGCGATATCTATTTCTCCTTTTATCAGAGCCACATCAAGGGTTTTGGTAAAAATACCTGTAATACCCATCTCGTATAATGGCTCTGTAAGATTGAGATCCCCTTGAGATTTTACTGGAGATAAGTCTGTTCTATGTCCCAATGCATCTAATTGTGCTTGCACTGTTTTTGCTTGCCACATGGCAAGTTCACTATCTCTGGTTCCTATTTTTATGATGTGCGACATTTAATCAGTTATCCGTTATTGATTATCAGTAGTTGTAAAGAATTTTCTGAAAAAAGAAGGGTTAAAAAACTACCTGTTCTAGCTTAAAAACTTTATTCAGCAGCTCAATAGCTTCTTCCATATTTTCTTCTTCATCCCGCAGGTGGTTTGCAAAGTGACCTGCTATTTTTTGTATAATCTTGTCTGCAATCAGGTCTGCTTGCTCTTGATTGAAATCCGTGATTTTTGTTCTATTTCCCTTTATTTCAGCTTCCTTTAATAAAGCCAGCTTATTTTTTAAAGCGCTCATAGTAGGTGCAAAACGACGCGACTCCTGCCATAACTTGAATTCGTTATGAATGTCATTAATAATAACCTCAGCCTGTGGTATAAAATGTACTCTATTCTCCAGCGTGCGATTGGTAATTCTCGAAAGCTCATCCAGATGTATGAGTTTTACATTCTCCAATTCTCTTACGTTTTCATTTACATTCTTAGGAATCGAAAGATCAAGAATTAATAAAGGCCTGTTGGTAAAGATCAAATCCTTAGAAACGGTAGGATTTTGAGCTCCTGTCGCTACTATCAATATATCACTTTGTGCAATCTGCTCCTCCAATTGAGCATAATCCTTTACTACTAGGTCAAATTTACCTGCAATAAGCTCTGCTTTATTCTTAGTGCGATTAATAAGTGTAATTTCCTTATTCTCTGTATGTTTGATCAAGTTCTCACAAGTGTTGCGACCTATTTTACCTGTACCAAATAAGGTGATGCGCTGACTAGAGTTCTTTTCAAAATTTTGCAAAATGTACTGCACACTGGCAAAACTTACTGATGTTGCGCCGCTACTTAAATCAGTTTCTGTCTTGATACGTTTACTTGCTTGAATCACGGCATTGATCAATCGTTCCATATATGGATTGATCAATTGGTAGCTTTTTGATTTCTTAAAAGCTAACTTTAACTGACCTATAATTTCAAAGTCACCTAAAATCTGACTGTCCAGTCCGGTACCTACACTAAAAAGGTGATTGTTTGCTTTTTCATTTTTATGAACATACGCAATCTTTTCAAATTGCTCTACGGTTCCATTAGAGTGCTCGCATAACAATTTAATCAGCTGAAATGGGTGCTGAGCAAAACCATACAACTCGGTACGATTGCAGGTAGAAATCACAGCAAGCGACGGAATCCCTTCTGCTTTAGCCTGGACTAACAAAGTGTCAATAGCATCTGGGCTTAACGAAAACGCACCACGCATCTCTGCATCTGCTTTTCGATAGCTGATTCCTATGGCGTAAAATGTATGATGTTTTGCTGCTGCCGCGGCCATATATTACTTTAAATAGTAGTCGGCAAAATTAACGGAGCTTTTAGTTAAAAAATAACGCTATAGGTTCCTTTTTCGTCGCTATGAGTTACCTTTGCACTCTCAAACAGTAAAAACCACTATTGGTGGTAGATGTCTCGCTTTCGCGAAAGCAAAACACCCACTATTTAGAGTCGTTTTAAATAACAATACTTATGGAAAATATCGCTAAAGGTGCTGCCGAAATAACCATTATCGAAGATGGCTTTCACCTCATAAGGCTAAAAAATGATACTGCTCAAAAAGCTTCCTTTTCACATCACGTGGATAGTAATTTTCTTCAATTTCATTACTGCCTCAAGGGTACTATTCAACTGGCCTTTAACGAAGGCGGTTACAAACTTGATTTAAAGGAACAGAACTCTTATCTATTGTACAATCCCTCGAGAGACTTGCCCATAAACCTGACTATTGAGCCGCAAACATGGTTTATTTCCGTACTTATATCTATAAAGAAATTTCACTCTCTTTTTTCTCCAGATGCACAACATGTAAGTTTTTTAAGTCCAGAGAATAAGGATAAAAAATACTATGTAGATGGAAAGATATCACCATCTATGGCCGTCGCATTGCATCAACTCATTAATTACAACCTCAATGATACGATCAAACAATTGTACTTTAAAGGGAAATCTTATGAACTGCTATCCTTGTATTTTAATACAGAGGAAGAAGCAAATATAGAAGCTTGCCCCTTTCTAGCTGATGAAGAAAACATGCGCAAAATCAAACGTGCAAAAGAAATCATTATTGAACGCATGACAGACCCACCTTCACTTAATGATCTCTCTCGAGAAATAGGTTTATCGCTTAAAAAACTTAAAGAAGGTTTCAAAGAAGTATATGGAGATACCGTTTATGGTTTTGCTCTGGATCATAAAATGGATTATGCGCGCCAGCTGCTCGATAGCGGCCAGCACAATGTAAATGAGGTGGGTTTAAGAGTGGGATACAGCACAGGCAGCCATTTTATAAGCGCTTTCAAAAAGAAGTATGGAACAACACCTAAAAAGTATATTTCTGGGAAATAATTGAAGGTTACCGAAGCCCATGTATTTATATCGAGATGGAAATAGAAAAAGCAGCAATCGTTCCGCTATATAAAAGAGGGCGCAAGCGACCAAAAAATCATAGGGATAGTATTCATTCCGATGGTTGTGATATCCTACCGAGATGGAAGTTACAAACACAAAAAACTCCCGTCTATACGACCTTCATACACAACGCTTGTCGAAGTGGTTGCCAATTGGAATCTGAATAAAAAAAAACCGCCTGCAAGCTAAGACGCTCCACAGACGGTTTCCAACCAACCAAATCTTACATCGGTAAATACCGACCTTATTTTCTATTTTTATTTACTCTATTAAAAAAGAGCATTCTATTCTTTGCCCTGGTAACGTTTTCAGTAATCTTTAATGGTATAAAATGAAGTCTTCAAAATTTGTGTCTGATGCTTTTATATAAATAATACATAACAGCTATCTTTTAACTACGTTGTAAAGATCGAAATAATCATTCCCTATAAAATCCCAATCCAACGTTAATTGCTTGTTAATAATTCTGTGTATCTGATATTATATCTTTTAAGATTATTAAACATCAGAACATAAACGTATATTATGGGTCTGTTTATATCTAAATAACTTACAACATAACTTCATTATTTACTAGAAGAATCTCAAATAGTTCTATTGATCAAAATCGTTAAGTGGCCTTAAGTTCCTCGCGTATACTGATGCATCCCGGGCTTTTTGCTCCTATAAGACTATTGCTTGGCATTATAAAGCAACTGACCGCAATCAAAAGTGTTTTTATCATATCCTCTTAAAACCTATGTGGTATCGCTTTCATCATGCCCGTATTTGGAACTTGCTACTTACTTTTAGAAAATTGCGATTTGTCCATAATCGGTAATTTTAAAAGTGGTTGTATTTAAGATTTCGCGAAAGCGGAGCTGTTATAAAATATTTTGGATCAAATAAATTTAAGAGAGAAAGAGAGAGTAGTTCCTTTAGAAAATATTCCAAGCAGAAGAATCCTTCGGCTTCTCCCGATCTTCTTGATCTAATTTTTCAAGATCATCGCCGCGCAATTTTCTATCCACACGGTCTGCTTCTTCCAGAATTTTAGGCAATAAGAATGGAGCAAGAGGCTCTACATGTTCATAAACAATACTGTCTTCTTTAACATCCTTTCCTATCATATGAAACTCCCCACTAGCTGTATTGATAAACATCAAGATAACACTAGCTAGAAAACCCATTTTCACCAATCCAAAAGCGGCACCAACAATTTTATTGATAAAACTAAGGTTGACGGTTTTCACGACTTTTGTGATGAGTTTACCCACGTAGGTAATCACAAAAATGATCACTAAAAAAGTAACTATAAAACTAGCAATGGTAATATACATATCATCCCATTCCACTTTTCCCCGCAACCAGTCTCCAGCATAGTTAGAGAAATAAATAGAACCGTAAATAGCGGCAATTAAGGCTATCAAGGAAGTTAGCTCTACAAAAAAACCATTTAAATACCCTTTATAAAGACCTATTAATAATACAATACAGATAATTATGTCTAACCAATTCATCAAGCAAAGTTAGGGAAAATTGCCGGTTGAGAAAATTGTATAATTAAATCTCAACATGTTCCATTAATGAACCCCTAATTTCATAGAGTGAAAGCGACCGTACGTCCATTGATCTTAGTTTAGATTTGAAATTATAATTAAATTCACTCTAAATCGGCAATTAAATTTAATGACCATTCTTATGAAATATCTATTTAAATTATCCATCTTACTATTTATGAGCCTCTTTTTATATAGCTGTGATAATGACGATGGAATGGCTGACAATCAAAACCAATGCAATTACGAAGGTCTGACCTTTTTTGATGGAAGCACTCAAACTCTTTTGCCAGAAGCACAATTACAGACCGAACTTTTCCCCAATAATAATGGTCCTGGTATTGCTGCTGTAGAAGTTTATGAAACAACAAATCCAGGAAATATATTTTTAACTACGGCAGCAGTCACCTTAAATGCAACTGGCCCAGGAACTTTAGGGGTAAACGGTACGAACTATGCCGTAACAGTAACTTGCCAAAGAGCTGGAACTACTGTAGGTGACGAATTCAGATTTGATGTAGTTACCGTGTCCGGAGGTTTTGAAGGGGAATTGTGTGTGCTAATTGATGCGGTTATACCTTAAACTAGTTTTAAAAGGAGTTGATACCAAATTGAAATTAGCACAAAATTACAATACCGCATCCACCTTTCCAACCAAAACTCGTTGCACTCGTCTTGCCCATCCCAGAAATTTGTTTTAACAAATTATCAGGGACTGAGGAAAGGAGCTTTTAATGAATTGGTTTTTTTAAGATTTAACCTGCCATCTATAAATGTTGGCACTGTATGCATCTGTTCTCGATGTTATTCCTGAGAATAGTATCCTGCTGGTTCGACGGTAACAAAACATGCCAAGACAAATACTCAGCAGGTTGATTCCCATAAATTTTAAAACAAAAAAGGCCCAGAATTAATTCCGAGCCTTTTATTTATATCATTTTTAGTCTGTCGAGGATTGTCAATCCGTCTGTCATCGATCAGTTGGTCTTCAAAATTTATATCTTCCTCAGCCACGTACTCATGGCTACACGAGTTTCTAGGTAGTTTTTCAAATCCTTGATTGCTATACGTTCTTGCGTCATGGTATCGCGATCTCTTACGGTTACCGCATGATCTTCTTTAGTATCGTGATCTATTGTTACGCAATAAGGCGTACCATTGAGATCCTGACGTGCGTATCGCTTACCAATAGAATCTTTTTCTTCGTAAGCTACTTTCATAAACCATTTTAAATCGTCTGCGATTTCGTTTGCTATTTCTGGAAGTCCATCCTTTTTTAATAAAGGTAAAATCGCTGCTTTTACAGGAGCAAGAACTGCTGGTAATTTTAAAACTGTACGTTCACCGCCGCCCTCTAATTTCTCATCAACTAAAGAGTTAGAAAAAACTGCTAAAAACATTCTATCTAGACCTATAGACGTTTCTAATACATAAGGAACATAATTTTTATTCTCTTCATGATCAAAGAACTGTAGTTTTTTACCGCTGTGTTCTTCATGAGCTTTTAAATCAAAATCCGTACGCGAGTGAATTCCTTCAAGTTCTTTAAAACCAAATGGGAAGTCAAATTCAATGTCGGTCGCTGCGTTTGCATAATGTGCCATTTTTTCATGATCGTGAAAACGATAGTTCTCATCGCCCATTCCTAAAGACCTATGCCATGCCATGCGCTTTTCTTTCCATATTTCAAACCATTCTAATTCTGTTCCTGGCTTAACAAAATATTGCATTTCCATTTGTTCAAACTCGCGCTGTCTAAAAATAAACTGACGCGCTACAATCTCGTTTCTAAAAGCTTTACCAGTCTGAGCGATTCCAAAAGGAATCTTCATACGACCCGATTTTTGAACGTTTGCAAAGTTGACAAAAATTCCCTGGGCCGTTTCTGGTCTCAAAAATAAATCGGTTGCTGTATCTGCACTAGCTCCTATTTTAGTACCGAACATTAAGTTGAACTGACGCACGTCGGTCCAGTTTTTAGAGCCTGTATCAGGATCAGCTATTTCCAGTTCTTCTATTAAGGCTTTTACACCAGCAAGATCTTCTACTTGTAACAATGCAGCAAGTCGTGCCGTAGGTTCTGTAGCCTTCTTCATATAGCCCATTACACGCGGGTTGGTCTCTGCATACATAGCTGCATCAAAGTCTTCACCAAAGCGTTTTGCTGCTTTATCAATTTCCTTATTTGCTTTTTGCAATTGCTTCTCACAATAATCTTCTACCAGAACGTCAGCACGATAGCGTTTTTTAGAGTCTTTATTATCAATCAATGGATCGTTAAAGGCATCAACATGACCAGAAGCTTTCCATACCGTAGGATGCATAAAAATTGCCGTATCTATTCCTACTATATCTTGATTGAGCTGCGTCATGGCCTGCCACCAGTATTCTCTGATGTTTTTCTTTAACTCGACTCCATTCTGACCGTAATCATAAACGGCACTTAAACCGTCGTAGATTTCACTAGATTGAAACACATATCCGTACTCTTTTGCATGAGAGAGTACTTTCTTAAACTGATCTTGGTCGTTGTTCTTTGCCATAGGTGCAAATGTAAAAAATTGTGAAGTAGAAAAGAGATGATTTTATTTATTTTGCTTTCTGTTTTCTTTTTAGAAAAATAAGTTGTTAAAAGGTAGCTTAGGGCAAAAGCGAGAACTACATCATGCTATTAAAAATAGATGCTTATGCTAAATTCGATTAGTGCGCGAGAGAGCACTAGATCCAACAAATAAACTACTCCAAAACCTTCTTAAAAATCTTGACAAAAACACGATTGCTTTCCAATGTTTCTATAAGCGTATAAGCACTAGAATGAATATAGTCATATTCTTCATCAGACAGATTGTTGATATTTGAGTAGATGACATATTTCCTCTTCCCTTCATATCCATCAATAATACGTTGATCACCATTGAGAAAGAAAAAATCTATAGCACCTTGACTAGGAAAAAAGGTTTCCACTTGTTCTAGTTCAATCTGATGATTATCAAAATACTGAATCGCTTTTTTCTGTAATTCATAATAAGGTAAATGCGCTAAGGAACTGTCCCATCCTTGAGCAATTTTATCCGGGTATATCCAAAAATGTCCTGACACAGTAACTGTTATCCATACCACAATAATCCCTCTCTTTAAGACAAGTGATAAAGATGAGTTCATTAGAAAAAATGCCGCACTCAAGGAAAAAAGCATGGTTACTGGCAGTAAATAACGATGTGCTAGCAAGCCAGCTGCCCACATCATGTTAATAGGAAATAACAAAACAAATATCAAAAGTGCTATTACTAGAATCCTGCCTTTTAAAATGCTCCAATATTTTTTTAAATAAATCGACCCTAAAATAACTGCAATTAAGACTGGAACTATCTTTCCAAAATCAAGTAATCGCCAAATATATACCCCTATATTTTTAGCAAAGCCGTTAAAACCTACTGTTTTGAAGGAAGCTGCCCAAGGTGAGTCATTGTGATAACCTATCCATCCTTTTGTAGTATAATGCCACAGACTAAAACCTATAAACACAAACAATGCTGGTAGATAAATAAAACTGCGCTTTACTAAATTTAGGAAGCTTTGTTTATATTTTTTAGTTAGTTCTACGTTGAACCATATATCTATGAATAAGAGACAAAGGCTTATCATCATACCTCTCATACTGGTTAAGAACAGAAAGATTATGGTTAGAGAAAGTAATTTTTTCTTATCAGTTAATATGAAATTAAAGGCCATAAAGAAGAACATTAATAGAGGAACATCAGGACTTACTAAGGTTATCTGACCTAATAAAACTGTATCTATCAAGAGTAATAAGAACACTATTCCTTTATGGTTATCATTAAAAAAATAAGATACCAATTTATGAATTTGCCAAAACAACCCAAGAATGAATGGAAGCATGACTAAATGACTTACAAATAAAGTTCTTCCAAAAACCTTCCATGCAAACGCGATATAAATTCCGAAAGCTGGAATATGACCGCTATCTATCCTTTTAGGTAACAGAAACTCGCTAAAATTATTCTCATAGTAAAAGTTAGCGTGTAAGGAACCCAATTGAACCGTATCCCAGAAAAAAGCATTTTCCAAAGTAGCAATAAATAAAAACAGAATGAGAATAATCGCCATTGCGTAAAACAAGAAGGTGAACTGATTAGGTTTCATTTTTATATTTTATTTGAATATTTTGAACTTGATTCCTAAATTACGGTGTGAGAAATATTGAATAGAAGTTCCTAATACTCCAAAGCCATATTTGGTGCTTCGTGCAAAATTTATGGAAGATGCTTCTTCAAAATACTTTGTAGGACAGGTTATCTCAGCAATCTCAAAGTTTGCCATACATATTTGAGCCAGCATTTGATTGTCAAAAACAAAATCATCTGAATTTTTATGGATATCTATCTTCTGGAAGATCTCACTAGAAAAAGCACGATAACCTGTGTGGTATTCGGCTAGTTTTTGATTCATTAATATATTTTGAAACAAAGTTAAAAATCTATTGGCAATATATTTATAGACTGGCATCCCACCATTTAAGGCTCCTTTTCCTAAAATACGCGAACCTAAAACTACTTTATACACATCGTTTGCTATTAAATAAGCCATGGAATGTATAAGCTTAGGTGTGTATTGATAATCTGGATGCAGCATGATAATAATATCTGCTCCTAGTTCTAATGCTTTGCGATAACAAGACTTTTGATTAGCTCCATAGCCTTTATTTATATCATGTCTTATGACATTTTTGATTCCTAGCTGCGCAGCAATTTCACTGGTATTATCTGTACTAGAATCATCCACAAGAATAACAGCATCAACAATGTCAAAAGGAATTTCGTTATACGTTTTTTCTAATGTTCTAGCAGCGTTGTATGCTGGTAGAACCACTATAATTTCAAGATTATTTATCAAATCCTTATCTGGTTAGTTCCTATTCAAAATTAGTGAATAGTATGTTATTAAAACTCATTCGCGAAAGCAAAAAAAACATCGAGCTTCCTGATAATCAATAAATAAGGTGAACATTCTTAGATAGTTGCCTTAAATAAAGGGAAACAAAACATCACACAGCATCATTTATAATGTTTAAATAAAAAAGCACGCTAAAAAGCGTGCTTTGCAAAAATTATAATGGATAGCTACCTCAACGTAATCTCGTTGCTACTCAAACGTATAGGTCCATTATACAAATTGATTCTATAACGACCTTTGATAATCAAGTCTTCATTTGCGTTGACGAGTTCACACAGGTCCAATTCTTTTCCCTTGTAATTGAATGGCAGTTTCTTAGAATAGGTGAGTTTCTGCCCATCAAATTCTTCTGTTTTATTTAATCCAAGAACATTATTATCTGGATTGATGACTTGAAGGTAGAATGAAGTAACACCTAAAGCTGCCAGTGAATTCTCTGGAAGTGTAAAACACACTTTGATATCGTCCACACGACTAGCGCGATCGTTTTCTATTTGCTTCCCAGAGTTTCTTATGATAACCCCTACAGAAGCAAAATTAGTTGGTATTAACGCTGCTGCACGAGACATGTTAGAATTCAGGTTTTCAATGGTAGCGTTTTGATCTTGAGTTTTAGTTATCTGACTATTCAGTGCCGCTAGCGTGCTGTCATTTACTACAGAAAGGTTTTTATTGATAACCTCTAAGGTATTGATGCGGTCTTGAAGCAAATTGCGTTGCTTTTTTATGTTTCCTAATTCTTTGCGTAATATAGAAATCACTTTTACGTCTGTTTCTAAATTACTAACACTGTCCACTAACCTTGTAATGCGATCTCTTGCGTTTATAAGTTCTGAGCTAAGAGCGTTTCCTTTATCTATCTCTAGCGTGTAATCTGCCTCTATATTTTCCAATTCATTTTGGATCTGGGATTTCTCGTCGTTCCATTCTATTTTAATACCTTCATTTTCTTGATAGGTTTTATACGACCACACTCCTAGTCCTATAAGGCTAATAAGTAAAATTGCTAATAAAACAATTAGAATTCGGTTGTCTTTTTGCTGTGCCATGTTGGGTTGTTTATCTTTATAACGCGCTAATTTAAAAAATAATTTGTTCTGAGCTGGTATTCTGATTTTATTAACTTGTTCTTCCCTGTGGTTTGCATGGGTTGCGATCGCAGCTTAACCATGGGCGAGCAGGTTATTTGCACGGCCTGCAGGTCTGAAATACCAATGGCTCTCAATCATTTAGATAAGGATGATAAAGTGAAGGAACTTTTTTTTGCACGAGTAAATGTGCAAACGGCAACAAGTTTATTTTATTATGAAAAAATAGGGGTTGTCCAGCAATTGATCCACCAGTTAAAATACCGTGGTCAGGAAGAAGTTAGTTATTTTTTAGGAAAATGGATGGCTGCAGCGCTTCAAGATGATCCTGCTTTTAAAGATATCAATCTGGTAATTCCAGTACCTGTACATCCTAAACGACTTGCAAAAAGAGGCTATAATCAAGTAGATGGTTTTGGAAAAGAACTGGCAGTAGTTTTGGGAGCACGCTTTCGCGAAAGCGTGCTCATTAAAAGCCGCAACACCATCAATCAAGCTCAATTGGGACAAATAAAACGCAGTGATGAAACCCAATCGCCCTATGAACTGATGGAACATATTCCTCCAGGAACGCACATTCTTCTAGTGGACGATGTCATTACTACTGGAACAACGCTCGCGCTTTGCGCAAAAGAATTGCACAAAAACCCAGGTGTTCAACTTTCTATTGCCACCATGGCGTTATCTGTTTAAAACAAGAATATGGCATTAGTAAACAGTCCATTTGATTAGCTAAGTGTAATTTTTAATTTTTCGTTCGATAAAATTTGACTTTAAAGGGTCTTTAGGAAGGAAAATGAAAGCGCTAAGTTTATCTGGAATCCGATAAGCAGTATCTGTAGATTATATAATTTGAAATTTATGATTTTCTCTCCTCCTGGTCTTAGTTTTAATTTTGTTTCTCCTTTTCTTTGATAAAGCCTGTTAATTTTCCACTATTTTTGTTTTATCAATCTTAAAAACAGAGCTATGAACAATATCCTTGTTGCTACCGCAAATAATATTACGACCATTACCATCAACCGACCTACTAAACTCAACGCGCTCAACAAGGAGACGATTGAAGAATTAAGTCAGGCGATATCTACTGCCGAAGAAGATGCAGATACACGAGTAATCATACTGACCGGAAGTGGAGAAAAAGCATTTGTAGCCGGAGCAGACATCTCAGAGTTTGCTGATTACTCTCCCGAGGAAGGAAAAAGACTGGCTGGACAAGGACAAGAATTACTTTTTGATGCGATAGAAAATTGTTCTACTCCAGTGATTGCAGCTGTTAACGGTTTTGCATTAGGTGGCGGACTTGAGCTTGCTATGGCAGCACATTTTAGAGTGGCAAGCGACAATGCAAAACTCGGACTTCCTGAAGTTTCTCTAGGTGTAATCCCAGGTTATGGCGGTACGCAACGTTTACCACAACTGGTAGGAAAAGGCCGCGCTATGGAGATGATCATGACTGCAGGAATGATAGATACTGCAACGGCACATTCTTACGGATTAGTCAACCATGTAGTGCCCCTTGAGGAATTGATACCAACTTGTGAAAAACTGGCTTCTAAGATCATGAGGAATAGCCCGATGGCTATAAGTGCCGCAATTGATGCTGTAAATGCGGGCTATATAGATGGAACTGATGGTTATCAAGCAGAAATAGACAACTTTGGTTCTTGTTTTGGTACCGATCAATTTGTAGAAGGAACAAGAGCCTTTTTGGAAAAACGAAAGGCAGAATTTTAGAAGTTTCACAATACAAAGAAAACTACATATCCTAAGGGGTGGAATTAATTCCGCCCCTTAGGATAGAGCCTGTGTATCGATCAATCTACCCTCTAAACAAAAAGAAATCGTTTTTCATATCCTCAATCTTTTCATCTTTGTTAGTAATAATATAGTCGAGTGCTCTTTCTGTGAAATCTAGACCTTTTGCAGTAAGAGACACGACTTGGTCCTGAAGGGTGATCATGTTGTTCTTTTGGGCCAGTTCCAGCACCGTTTTAGAACGCACTTTTCCCCAATTAATATGTTCTTGTAAATGACTTACTCGTCTTTCTTCCACACTATCGTGGTTGTTCAAATGGAGTAAAAAAGTGAGCAAAGAAACTTCAATACGCTGTCTTTTCTGACGAAAAATAACGGCAATCAAACCATTAGATGGTGCAAAAAGATAAACCAATAAAAATATCAGTCCTAGAACTGTTGTTATAGATCCACTGATAGAGGCATCTAACCAAACTGCAAAATAATAGCCGCCTATCGCGCTCATTATTCCAAATAATACAGATAGGAGAATCATTTTCTTTAAATGAGTAGTAATCAGGTAAGCCGCTGCTGCCGGTGCAATCATTAAAGCAACTACGAGAATAGCGCCTACGGCATCAAAAGACACCACGGTAGTTACCGAAGCAATACTCATCAACCCATAGTGCATGAATACGGGAGAAAACCCTAAAGCCGATGATAATCCAATATCAAAGGTGCTCAATTTCAACTCTTTATAAAACGCAAAAAGCAATACTAGCGTTATTAATAACGTAATCGAAATAGTCCACATACTCTTAGGTCCATAACTTACGTGATCAATCATTAATTTATCGAAAGGAGCATATTCAAGTCTTCCTACAAGAACAGCGTCTGCATCTAGATGTATATCATTTGCATAAATAGAGATCAGTAATACGCCAATACTAAATAGAGCTGGAAACACCAGACCTATAGCGGTATCTTCTTTTACCAATCCTGTTTTCTGAATCGCCTCTACAAGAACTACGGTAATAAGACCGCTGAAAGCCGCTAACAATATCAACCAAGGAGAAGCGAGGTCTTCCGTAATAAAAAAACCAATGACTATTCCGGGCAAAATAGAATGACTGATAGCGTCACTAATTAGTGCCATTTTACGCAATACCAGAAATACTCCAGGTATCGCACAAGCAACCGATGTAAGACAAGCAATTAGTATTATAGCTAGCTCTGAATTCATGATTCTGGAATATTAGTATTGTACAAATTTTGAGCCGTTTCAAAACCTTCTTCTGTAAGGGACCAATCCTGACCTTGGATAGTGATCCAATGTTTATCTGCTAAAGCACTTAAAGTTCCTTTGGTATACCCTTGAAAACCGTTTAGTATTCTAATCGAGTGAGGTCTGGAAGTATCTTCATGCTTTTCCACAATTCCATACATAAAATACAATGTTTTCTTTAATTCTAGGTCCCTGCGATTTCTAATCAATCGGATCTGTTTGAATAAAATTCCACGACCAGGAGAAAAAATAAATGAAACACCCACAAATACTGCTGCGACGAGAACAATGACTGGACCGGTGGACAGGTTGTTATAGGAGGCACTTATTGCCGTCCCAAAAACACCAGAAAACGCACCAAATATAGCTGCTAAAATAACCATTGTTCCAAGGCTATTGGTCCATTGTCTTGCCGCGGCAGCAGGAGCGAGTAACATGGCACTCATCAATACAACACCTACCGTTTGTAAACCAATGACTATGGCTAGAACAATAAAAAAACTAATCAATCCATCTATAAAACGGGTGTTGAATCCTAAGGTCATCGCATAATCTTTATCAAACAACAACAACTTAAATTCTTTCCAAAACAACAGCATTACGGCGAGACTTATTCCAGTTACAATAACCATTAAAATGACGTCACTTTCTACTAAGGTTGCTGCCTGGCCAAAAAGATATTTGTCTAGTCCTGCTTGATTTGCATCAGGCTGCTTTTTCAAATAACTCAACACCAACTCACCAAATCCAAAGAACAGACTCAAAATCAAACCCAATGCTGTATCGGTTTTTAAATGTGTCTTAGTAACTATCCCACGTATCCATACCGTTCCTATAAAACCGCTGATTAATGCTCCAAGAAGCAACACATTAGAGTCTTTAAGGCCCGTAAACAAAAATGCGAGCGCTATTCCAGGTAATGCCGCATGAGAAATTGCATCTCCTAAAAGGCTTTGCTTTCTCAATACCGCAAAACTTCCTAACATACCACAAATGGCTCCCAAAACTGCTGTTCCCAGTGTAATGGTGCGTAGGGTATAATCGGTAAAGAAATCTATTAGTTCCATTTTAAAATCAAAATCAAAAAGAAAACTAAAATCAAGTTTAGCCTTCCATTTATCTATATTATTTATAGCCGTTCCGCTTTCGCGAAAGCGAGATTAGTATACTTATTTTACCTTATCAAAAGAAATTCTGAACACGTAATTATTTTTGAACCGCAACCTTATAATTGATCCCATAGGTTTTAGTCAAGTTATCATCATTAAAAATATCCTTTACTGGACCAGTTGCGATGTGTTTGACGTTTAAAAAAGTTACCCAATCAAAATATTCTGGTACAGTTTGTAAGTCGTGATGCACAACCACTACAGTTTTTCCAGCTTTTCTCAGTTCTTTTAGGATATTAATAATCGCAATTTCTGTAGTGGCGTCGACTCCTTGAAAAGGCTCATCCATAAAATAAATAGCTGCATTTTGCACTAATGCTCGCGCCAGAAAGATGCGTTGCTGCTGCCCACCTGAAAGTTGTGAAATTTGTCTGCCTTTGAAGGAAAGCATTCCAACTTTTTCTAATGCTTCTAACGCTTGTTTTTTTTGTTTAGCTCCAGGTCTTTTAATCCAGCCCAATGCTCCATAAGTTCCCATCATCACCACATCCAGTGCTGTAGTAGGAAAATCCCAGTCTACGCTTCCTTTTTGTGGTACATAAGCCACTTTATCCCGTTGTTTTTTATAAGGCTTGCCATAAATGGAAACAGACCCAGCTATAGGATTGATAATTCCTAGAATAGATTTGATTAAAGTTGATTTTCCAGCACCGTTAGGTCCTACAATTGCCATCAATACACCTTCTGGAATAGAGAGGTCTATATCCCAAAGCACCGGCTTATAATTATAAGCTACTGTAAGGTCATCTACCGCAACGGCTATTTTCTGTTCCATTATTTAAGTGCATTTACAATCGTATTCACATTGTGTTTATACATTCCTATATAGGTCCCTTCTCTAGTTCCCGCACTTCCTAATGCATCACTAAATAATTCACCTCCAATTTTTACATCATGATCTTGCGCATTTACCGCAGCTTGTAAAGCTTCTACCGTACGTCGCGGCACACTACTTTCTATAAAAACTGCTTTGATATTATTATCGATGATGAATTGAGTAATTCTTTGAACATCTTTCACACCTGCCTCTGTTGCCGTAGAAATCCCCTGTAAACCAACGACCTCAAAATCAAATGTTCTGCCGTAATAATTAAAAGCATCGTGGGCTGTTACGAGAATTCTTTTCTCTTTAGGCAATTCTTCTACCTTTTTATCAAGATAGGTTTGGAGCTGTTTTAACTTCTTTAAATATACATCTCGATTTGCTTCAAAGGCCTTTGTATTTTCTGGATCTAATTCTGAAAGTCTTTTAGTCACATAAACCGTGATCTCATTCCAATATCCCAAATCAAACCATATATGCGGATCGTAATTACTAGCAAAGTAAGCGCTCCCTATTAGGGTCTTCTCTTCTACTCCATCACTAATCGCAATGGTCGTTTTTGCTTGTTCGTTCATCTTTTCAAAAACCTCAACCAGCTTGCCTTCTAGATGCAAACCATTGTAAAAAATCACGTCAGCACGATCTAACTTTCTAAAGTCGCCCTGACTGGCTTTGTACAAATGCGGATCTATACCGCTGCCCATAAGCCCATTTACTTCGATCAAATCGCCACCTATATTCTCTACGAGATCTGTAATCATAGTCGTGGTAGTGACAACTTTGAGCTTGCCATTTTCTTCTTTTTTATCTCCACAGCTTATCAGTAATGAGACTGTTAAGAGGAATAATATTTTTTTCATGAGATTTTATTTTATTGTTAGGCTTTCGCGAAAGCGAGATTGTATAGACATCAAATGATTCCTAAGGATTCTGTTTTTATATATTCCTGATTTAGCATTAAATAAATTGGGTTAATATTTTAGTGACTTCCTGTTCATCTAAAAACCCTGAATACTGGTAAAGTATCTCAAGGTCTTTATTTATAAGTACAAGTACTGGGTATGATTTGTCTTCGTTTTGACTCAACAACTCTTGAGCTATTTCGTGGATTCCAGTTCTATGGCCAGTAGGTTTGTAACTAAATTTTACATTTTTAAAAATTACATCTTCTTTACTTTCTGCATCAAAAGGAACGTAATAGAAATTCTGATTCATTATTGCTGTTACTTTTTTATCTGTAAAGGTGTCTTCTATCATTGCTTTACAGTATGTACACCATTGTGTGTGTAAAAAAATAACAGCTGGTTTATCTTCTTGCTCAAATACTAAATCCAGTTCTTCAAAACTATAGTTTTTTACAGTGCTGCTTTTTTGGGCAACCGTTACTAACGGAAGCAAACAACCTAATATGATAAGTAAAACAGTTTTCATAAACTTCATATTAATTAATACGGAATCTAAAACCTAAAAAACCTCTTATTCCTTGATTACTGGCATATACATAACTTGGGTCAAAGGTAAGTGCGTTAGGGTTGTTAGGTGTGGCAACAGCCTGTCCACTTTGATCAAATTGTACACCTTCATCAAATGGGTCAAATGCTCTTGCAATACTATTAGATGCCGGCGTAAAGTTCAAAAGGTTTTTAACACCGCCATAAACTTCCCATTGGGTCCCAAAAGTTTTAGAAAGCTGGATATTTTGAACGCTAAATACTGGTGAAAATTCATCTCTAGGATCGGTATCGCTTATAAGAGGTAATCTCATAGGCCCATAAATATTTCCTGTATAATCAATGTTTAAATCCCAAGGTTTAATCTTGTAACTTATACTCCATACACCACTATATCCTTCGGTTAATCTTTGTCTTGTACGCACTCCATCTTCCGTGATGGACACGTCTTGTAACGTGGCACCGGCTAAAACTTTTAATCCGTTTCTAAAGACAACATCTGCATTTAAAGAGATTCCTTGAGAAACTGAAAATCCATCTAGATTGCTATAAATAATCCTGTTAAAATCAGTCTCATAATCTGGCAGTATTCTATTGGTAAAATAGGTGTAGAATGCTGTTGCGTCCAAGTTAAAAAAGGTCTTGTTTTTAGTTCTAAAGGTTTTCACATAATTCACATTTCCATTCCAGGACGTTTCTGGCTCTAATTCTCCTTCAAAAACAACTTCTCTAGCACCAGTTAGTGCCGCGTGATCTTCTGTAAATACATTTGCAACTCTAAAACCGTTACCAGCACTTAGCCTTAGGACGTTAGATTTATCTCGAGAAGACCACTTGTAGTTTACACGTGGTGAAAACACATTTCCATGAATACTATTGTAATCATATCGCACACCTAACAATAACTTTTTGCGATCTGTAATAGCTATTTCATCTTGTACAAATACTCCTGGTAAATGAATTACAGATGGTTGGTCTCCCAAACCGTCAGCGGTTGCGGTCGCAAAGGTATTGTCGTTATAATAGGTATATCGATAAGCTGCACCTGCGAGTAAATCATGTGAAGAACCTAACTTCTTACTCCAAGTAAACTGACCAAATCCTATGTATTGATCTGCATCATACGAAGTGGTTCCATAAAATGAATCTTGTGAATGTCCATTCCCACTAAATTGAAAGCTCAAATCCTCATCAGTAGGCAAATCATATCTTCCAAAGGTTTCCCATCTGCTGGTATAAATACTTTCTCCATAAACCTCATCTCCACCCAGGTCTGCGCTAGTCCAGTCCATCTCGCCGCCCCATCTATCTTCATAAACATACCTTCCTGCCATGGAGAATAACTTGCCGTCCTCTCTATCAAAGTTTATTTTATTAAAAATAGAAATTCTATTCTGCAAAGTCATGTCAGTAAATCCGTCACCGTTATTATCAATTGGATTCTGATAATTAAAATAACTAACCCCTAAAATACCAGAGATCTCATCTGACAATTGATAACCTGTTCCAATATCTGTACTTACTTCACCCCATGATGTAGTGAAATTATCAAAGCTTAGCTTATTTGCTCCTGTTGGTTTTTTAGTTATTACATTGATCACTCCACCTACTGCTTCAGAACCATATAAGGTAGATGCCGGACCTTTAACAATCTCCACTCTCTCTATAAGTGCTTGGGGAATACCAGTAAGACCATATACCGTAGATAGACCACTTACTATAGGTAATCCATCAATCAACACCATGGTATAAGGACCTTCTAGACCATTTATGTGTATATCTCCCGTATTACAAACACTACAATTAAGTTGTGGCCGTACACCGTTTACATTTTGTAGAGATTCAAAAATGGAAGGGGTTGGGTTTTTCTTAAAAAAGCTTTGAGTATACACCTCAACGGGCACAGGACTCTCTAACTTACTAACTGGCTTGAGAGTACCCGTAATGACTATTTGATCTAAAGAACCTAGGTCTTCTTTTAAATTTATTTGGAGTAGATATGGTTTTTTATCGCCACTTAAATTCACCTCGGCAACAAAACTTTGATAGCCTATTGCACTTACACTAATTTTGACGAGTCCTTGTGGTAAATTTTCTAATTTAAAAACTCCATTTTTATCAGAAGAAGTTCCTTTTTTCAGTTTTGGCAAGAATATGTTTGCAAAGGGAACTACTTCATTTGCACTAGTAATTACACCTTCTATGGTAGAAGTGCTTTTAATTTCCTTTTGTACAAATTCTTGTGCGGCACTTAAATTTGAAATAAAAGCTAAAGCAATAAAATTCCATTTTAATTTCTCCATCATTTAATTTTGACAAATAAACTTTCTACTGTTTGCTTTGATATATATAATTCTCGACCATCAGACTTAACGCGGCAAGAACCGTCAAATTCTTCTACTTCTAATAATTGAATTTGAGCACCTAGATTGATCTCGTGTTTATCTAAGTATCGTAAAAAGTCTCTTGAGGTATTTACAACCCCTGTTAAAACAGCTTGCTGCCCTATTTGTAAATCCCCTAAAGCTACTTGAGTATATTTCTCATAATTACCTTTAGAATCTGGGATGGGATCTCCATGTGGGTCATGTTTAGGGTAATTCAAAAACTTATCTAGCTCATTAGTTAATTTAGGAGACTGAATGTGCTCTAATTGCTCAGCGATTTCATGAACCTCATCCCAAGAAAAATTTAACTTTTCAACAAGAAAAACTTCCCATAGCCGGTGTTTTCTTATGATCTGATTTGCACATTGGACTCCACTTTCTGTAAGCTTTACTCCTTTGTAAGGAATATATTCTGCTAAATTTTTATCAGAAAGCTTTTTAAGCATATCTGTAACTGACGATGCTTTGGTCTTCATACGTCCAGCAATATCATTTGTAGAAACGAGGGCTTGACCTTCTTGAAGGTGGTAAATAGCTTTGATATAATTCTCTTCAGAAATAGAATGCATATGGCAAAGGTAAAATATTATTTTTGTAAAGGTAAACTAATTTTTAGTCTTGCCTAAAAATAGGTATATAAAAAATCTATACTCCTTTCTAACTTGTCTATTTATAGAAATTCATTTCTTCCACATAGTTTTGCACTTGATAGTGCATAAAATATCTGAGATCTTTTCCGGTAGCTATGCCTTGACGTATCATTGTAGAAGAGATTTCTATGATAGGCGCTGGTACAGAAGTTATTTTAGGATGATTGATAAATTGTTCCGGTATCTTTCCAGAAGAAACTCGAGGATACACAATAATACTATAATCTTCCAAAAGCACTTTATAATTCTTCCATTTGTGAAGACTTTTTAAATTATCTTCTCCCATAATCAAAGTGAAGTTTATATCAGGATATTTTTCTGATAGATGTGCCAGTGTATGCACCGTATAGCTAGGTTGAGGAAGACCAAATTCAATATTACTTACCTTAATCTTATCATAATCATCGGTTGCTAGATGCACCATATGCAACCTTTGATAGTCGTCCAGCAACGTGTTTTTCTTCTTGTGAGGATTATGTGGTGTAACTACCATCCAAATTTGATCGAGGTCACTATTTTCCACCACATAATTTGCAATAGCCAAGTGGCCTATGTGCACTGGATTAAAGGTGCCAAAATATAAACCTATGTTATTCTTTTTCGTCATTACTGACTTTTTTATTTATAAACCCGTAAACTATTTCATAAGCACTGCTCTTTGCCGCAGCTAGATCATCATTTCTTATAATAACATCAAATTGTGGAGCCGTTGCCATTTCTGTACTTGCTTTTGCAACACGCATAGCGATCTTCTCTGCCGATTCTGTTTTGCGTTTCTTTAGACGTATCTGTAATTCGTTTATAGATGGTGGCTTGACAAATATGGCCAGCGTTCGATTTGGAAACTTTTTCTTCAATCTTAGGCCGCCCACAACATCTATATCGAAAATGACATTTTTTCCTTCAGACCAAAGACGCTCTACTTCATTCTTTAATGTGCCATAAAACTGATCTTTATACACCTCTTCAAATTCCAGAAAGTCGTTTGCCCGTATGCGGCTCTTAAATTCCTGAATACCCAGAAAATAATAATCCTTCCCGTTTTGCTCTCCATCTCTAGCGCCCCTAGATGCAGCGCTTACGGAAAAAGCTAAATTCAACTCTTCTTTACTTAATAAATGTCTTACTAAAGTGGTTTTTCCAGCACCTGATGGCGCACTAAACACGATCAGTTTAGGTAATATTTCCATTACAGTACGTTGAGTAGTTGTTCCTTAATTTTCTCCAATTCGTCCTTCATTTGAACTACCATTTGTTGCATCGCAGCATGGTTTGCCTTGCTCCCTATAGTGTTTACTTCTCTGCCGATCTCTTGAGCTATAAAAGCTAATTTTTTTCCCTGGGATTCTGGAACGGTCATGGTTTCCGTGAAGTAATTCAGATGGTTTTCTAAGCGTACTTTTTCTTCTGTGATGTCGTACTTTTCCAGGTAGTAAATAAGTTCTTGTTCAAATCTATTTTGATCTACTTTTTCTTTGATTTCTGACACTGCTTTTTCAAGCCTTGTTCTCACATCTGCAAGCCTATCTATATCCTCTTCAACAACCTGTTCTAAGAGTAATTTGATATTTCTAATGCGTTTATTAAACTCCAATTCCAAAACATCTCCTTCATCCTTTCTAAATTCTTGAACAGCAAGAATAGCATTCTTTGTGGTTTCTTGAATGGCTGTAATATCTTCTTTTGCTGCTTCTTTACTTTCTTGAGAAAATACATCTGGGAATTTAGTGGCTATTTCTAAAAGTTGAATTTTATGCGAGTGGTTATCAAACATGACTCCGTCTAATTGACCCATTTGCCTCATATAGCTTTCCACCAATTCTAAATTTAATTTAGAATTAACTACCACACCTGTTTGTTCTACATAGACTGAAAAATCTACTTTTCCGCGAGAGAGTGATTTTGCTACAAGCTGTCGCAAAGGCAACTCCTGCTGTCTGTAAATAGAAGAAAGTCTAATATTAAGATCGAGATTTTTACTGTTAAGTGTTCTGATTTCAACAGTAATTTTTTTATCAGATAATTGATGAACAGCCTTACCATAACCTGTCATTGAAGTAACCATTGTTGTGCTTTTGATTGCAAAGGTAATGATTAAGAACAGGTATCGTTTTGTTTAACTTTTTGGCTTGTTCATTTTACCACGTAATCTACTTAAAGACTGCTGTCTTATCCCTAAAAATGAAGCGACTTCCTTTAGTGGCAACCTATCCACCATAAAAGCGTAACGCTCCATAAATTTAAGGTACCTTGTAGTGGCATCGTCACTGATCATTCTAGACTTTTCGTCAACCATATCGTGGTACCTCTTGAGCATGAGTTTATAAAACGCAGGAGATAACCCAGCATATAACTTACTCATATATTCAAAATCTTGATGCTTAAAGCAAAGTATTTCACCAGCCTCAACACATTCTATTTGCAGCTCTGAAGGTTTTTGATCAATAAAACTGTACATAGAAGTCATTATACCACCCTCTGCCACAAATCTAACCGTATGCATTTTTCCAAATTCATCTATGATACTTCCTTTAAGGACTCCGGACTTGACAATATAAATACTGTCAGTAACTTCACCTAAGTGCAACATTACCTGCTTCTTACGCATCTTTACAACCTCTAGCATACTAAATATTTCATTAGCATACTCCAATGACGGTCTGTCTCCTTCTCCAGTTAAATCGTGTAAAAACGATGGTAATTCCATACTAATTATTATGTTATTTTAATATTATCAGTTAGTAAAGATCGTATAAAACTATTGTTAAACAAAACTTTAGGCAAAATTACAATAAAACAAACTGACTCTATTAGTTTATAAATTTACAAATCTTTTATTGAAATTATCTTAAGGTATGTATAAATAATTTTATTTTACTTAAAATCGTTTATCAGTAATTATTAATCGATTAAAAGCAATTATTAACAGCTGCTACCGTCCAGCTATATCAAACAAATCCCCACATAAATTTCGGTGATTTTTACTCATACAACCGATTTTTTCCTGCCATACAGAAATCGGAGTGATTATTTAGCGCTTTAAACAACTGCTTAATGATCACAATAGGATATATTGCTATCCTTATGAAGGTCGATATCCTTTCCACCAAAACATTAACCGAGTCTCAGGTAGAATTAGTTCTAAATACCGGAATGAGCATTACGCATTACAATGTTCTAATTACGGAGCATAACTCCATTACTCCTAATGGGAATTGGGGTCATGTCATCATTACCAGTCAGAATGCGATACCTGCGGTCCTAGAAAATAGAGATCACATTAAACAAATCTCTTGTGTAGGTAATGTGACTTCTGATATTTTGATTTCCAATGGCATTACTCCTTTAGAAACGGCTGATCATTCAAGTGATCTTGCTTTAAAGTTAACCGACACCTATCCTGATCATTATTTTACTTATTTGTGCAGCAAGCAGCGTCGTGAAGAACTTCCAGCGTTATTTCTAGAGAAAAAAATACCTTTAAAGGAACTTATTGTCTATCGTTCTATTGCTGTCATGAAAAGCTTTGATCGTATTTTTGCAGCAGTAACTTTCTATAGTCCTAAAGGGGTACACGCTTTCGCAAAAGCGAATCAAAACAACAAGCCTTTAATCGCAATTTGCATAGGGGATACTACTGCCAGAACTGCTATGCATTACTATAAAAACGTAAAAATAGCAACAAAGCAAACCGTAGAAAACACACTGATAACAGCAATAAAAGCGTTACACAATGATTAAAAACGATCTTTTTTTAAAGGCTCTAAGGGGAGAAGAAGTAGCACGTCCACCCGTATGGATGATGAGACAGGCAGGAAGGTATTTACCAGATTTCATGAAGTTAAAAGCAAAATATGATTTCTTTACCAGGTGCCAGACTCCAGAACTAGCTACTGAAATAACAGTGATGCCCATTGACCAAATAGGCCCAGACGCTGCCATTCTTTTTTCGGACATTCTTGTGATTCCTCAAGCGATGAATATTGAGGTAGAAATGAAAAATGGCATAGGCCCGTGGTTGCCCCATCCTATTAGAACGGTAAAAGATCTCGATAGAGTGACCGTCCCAGACGTAAAAGACTCTTTGAGCTATGTCTTTGAAGCGATAGACATGACTAAAAAAGTACTAGACAACAGGGTGCCTTTAATAGGTTTTGCGGGTTCTCCGTGGACCATACTTTGTTATTGTGTGCAAGGACAAGGAAGCAAAAACTTTGATAAAGCAAAGGAATTTTGTTTTACCCAGCCAGAAGCGGCACATGTTTTATTACAGAGAATTACCGATACGACGATTGCTTATTTAAAAGAGAAAGTAACTCATGGTGTAGATGCAGTGCAAGTCTTTGACTCTTGGGGTGGGATGCTTTCTCCCACAGATTATCAAGAATTCTCATGGAATTATATTCAGCAAATTGTCGATGCTTTAAAACCACATACAGAGGTAATCGTTTTCGGTAAAGGATGCTGGTTTGCTTTAGGCGATATGGCAAAAAGTGGTGCCAGCGCTCTAGGGGTCGACTGGACATGTAGCGCCAGAAATGCACGTTATTTAAGTGGTGGAAATATAACTCTGCAAGGTAATTTTGATCCATCACGACTGTTCTCCCCGCCATCAGAAATAAAGAAAATGACCACTCAGATGATCAACGAATTTGGTAAGGACCGTTTTATAGCTAACTTAGGACATGGCATTTTACCTAATATACCTGTTGAAAACGCGCAGGCATTTGTGGATGCCGTAAAAGAATACGGTCAGTAGAATAAATTATTTATTTCTGCTTTTGTTTTTGTTATGTCTTATTGTTTTAATTGACGTAGCATGATACAAAGACTGTAAAACAGGTCCTAAAGAATTTAAATTCTCTATATGAGCTGCTGAAAAGGAATAAGATCTTATTTCTTTGTTCCGGTAGGCTGAAGTTTCATGCATTTGATTATCAAAGCAATTTTAAGATTGTGGTTTGGTACATAAAATTTAAAACAATTATGTTTAAAAACATTCTGAAAGGACTTACTTCTTACCAGGACAGCTTAAAACTGATCAATGAATTAAAGCTATGGAAGTTTTTTCTTGTCCCTATGGCCATCAGTTTTCTTTTTGGGATGGCAATTTTTTTTGCCGCTTATGGCCTCTCGGAGTATCTAGGAAGGTTTTTTGCTAAGGCTTGGATTTGGGAATGGGGAAAGGAGACCTTTACAAATATCGCGACTGGACTAGGCGGTTTAGTGATTTTGTTTTTAGGGTTTATTCTTTACAAACACGTGGTAATGGCATTGAGCGCTCCTTTTATGTCTCCTGTGTCTGAACGTATCGAAGAACATTTATATCCACAAGCAAGAAACCAAGTGCCATATAGAGACACTACCAACATGGAACAGTTGTGGCGTGGTTTGCGTATCACCTTACGTAACATAACCTATGAGTTAACGCTAACTATTCCGCTACTATTGTTGAGCTTTATACCTGTAGCAGGAATCTTTTTTACGATTCTAGCATTTGTCATTCAGGCCTATTATGCCGGTTTTGGAAACATAGATTACACCTTAGAGAGACACTTAAAATATAAAGATAGCATTCATTTTGTAAAGCGCCATCGTGGCATTGCTATAGGAATAGGGATTGTATTTATGGGAATGCTATTTATTCCCGTTATAGGGGTCATTCTCGTACTACCGTTCTCTGTAACCGCAGCTTCACGTGTGACACTAGAAGAAATGATTAAGGAAGAAAATTTAAACCTTCCTCATCCAGATCGCTAATCGGAAAACCCACAAATCAACGCTTCATGATTAAGGACCAGTTTTATAATTTCATTAAAGAACTTCAAAATACTATTACTTCAAAGTTAGAAGAAATAGATGGCAAAGCTACTTTCCATGAAGATGAGTGGCATCGCAAAGAAGGCGGCGGCGGTTTTTCTCGAATTCTTCAAGAAGGAAACGTATTTGAAAAAGGCGGCGTAAGCATTAGTGCTGTTCATGGAGATTTACCAGCGGCAATGCAAGCCTACTTTAAAGTAGAAGATTGTAATTTTTATGCCACAGGACTAAGTCTAGTATTGCATCCAGAAAACCCCATGGTTCCTACCGTACACGCAAATTTTAGGTATTTTGAAATGTACGATTCAACTGGTCAGGTAGTAGATTCCTGGTTTGGTGGCGGACTAGATTTAACTCCGTATTATTTATTTGAGGAAGATGCCCGTCATTTTCATCAAGTGTGTAAAGGCGTTTGTGATCGACATGAAATAGCAAATTACACACTTTTCAAGAAAAAATGCGATGCCTATTTTTACAACCCACATCGGGAGGAAGCGCGAGGTATAGGCGGTTTATTTTATGATTATTGTAAGGCTTCTGAGCAATTTTCTATGAAAGACTGGCTGGCATTTCAAATGGACCTGGCGCGTCATTTCCTCGACGCTTATGTTCCAATCGTAGAAAAAAGAAAAGACATATCCTATACCGCTGAGCAACGCAAATGGCAAGAAATACGTCGTGGCCGTTATGTAGAATTTAATCTCGTTCATGATAAAGGAACCCTTTTTGGGCTCAAAACAAATGGACGTATAGAGAGTATTTTGATGAGTCTTCCTCCTCACGTGCAATGGATTTATGACCACCATCCAGCACCTGGAAGTGAAGAAGAGAAGTTACTTAAAGTACTGCAAGAACCTGTTGATTGGGTTTTTTAACAAGAGAGTCTGGATGCTGAAATATGAAAAGTATACTTAGCCTTTGAAATTGCTTCGTCAGCTTTTAAGCAACTACAAAATTTACTTGAAATATTTTCCCTTTCCCGAAAGCAACCTGCTATTGTAAATTCGCAAAATAAACAATTGCCGCTAACACTATTAACGCAGCGCTAATGGATAAGAAAATCTTCCAAAAAGAATACGGTCGTATACCGTGAATTTTTTCCGGATTGAGACTAGCGCGTTGTAAATTATTAGGCACCCACCACAACCCAGCGACCTATTTCTTGAAAATTTGACAGGCTTGATCTTGTTTAAAATCAAGAGGAGCTAACGCTCCTAGCACCATCCGGTCGTCTTGATAGACCTCCTCAATCATCAATGGCAACGTACAGTATACGCAATGCAGAGATTTATAACTTTCTTCTACCAGCTGGTTTGCCCCACAATTACTAAAATACAACATAGAGATCTCCATGGAAGCTGCCGAATCGAGATTCCAGAAATTTGCAGCGTTCATAGCTTTGAATTGGCGCCGAAAGTGTGCAGGTTTATAGCATCATTGAGCTTCTAAACATCCATAAAGGCGTTAAAATTAGCTGATGCCATCACGTATTTAAGGTTATGATCACTCGAGTCAAACACGTATAATTAACGATCAATTGTTCCACTCTTTATTTCAAAGAAAAAAGATCATGGATGGAACAAATGAGGAGAATTCTTATCACCTATTTTAAAACCATCCCGTTGCGCATGTTCTCTTTAGGATCTGTACGTCTGCCCTATTCCTATTTTCCTTAGGATGCTACCCCTTTGAGGCCAGACAACTGCCTTGTTTTAGGATGGAATTTTTGAGCATTTGATGAAGATATAGAACTCAAAAAGTCTGGATTTATAGTTTTTTTACGAAAATCAAGGGGCAATCCCACTGTTTGTATCGTATGAATATCCAAAATAGCACACTTATATTTATGTTTATAAACGACTATAAAGTGTCAACAAAAAATAAAGGATTTCATTAAACCTGCCAAATTAGTTTAAAAGACTATTAATCAAGGGATAGGTCGTATTTAAAAAGTAATACACTACTAAAAACAAACACGACATTCATGAATCTAGACTGATAGTTTTTGCAGGATACTTCTATTATCCTGTACATTTATAGAATAACAGAGTATTCCATAGCATCCATTTGCTCTCTATGGAAACATCTTTTGGCATGCCAATTTTAAGAAGCAAAAATAAATTCTAACGATAAACACCCTTATTAATGAACTCTATCAAATTTTACATCGCTTTATACACTCTTCTGTTGGCGTCTTTTACGAGTTCCTCTCAATCAGAGTTTTCTGGGAGTTTAATACTCAACCAGCAGTTTGTTGGAGAAGATATCGGGATCAATTACGAAGGGCAAATCAACTACCAGATTCATCCTGACATTTCCATCGGTCTATCAGCTGCTCAGGCAAATATGAGTCCTGAAGATTCCGACAGGAACTATGATTTGGGTAAGTTTGGAATTCATATAAGTTATGCTTTTGGAAATTATGAGAACTTTAAATTTGAATCTATTGTAGGATTCTCTTATTTGCATTTTAGTGAAGATATCGTTCTAAAAGAGAATCAAGGTGCCGGATTGGACTTAGGAATTCAATTAGTTTTTGGAGCCATGAAAAAGCTCCACTACGGATTTAAAATAGTTACTAGTTACAGCAATATCTCACCAGGAAGTATAGTAAATACTGGAGTGTTTGTAACATATAATATATAAGGGCGTACCTACTTACCCTTCAAATATAGCCTATAATCGGTTGATTATTTACTCTCATTTCTCATAAAATAGAACCGTAGCTAAGCTGTGGTTCGGTTCTTTTGATCGGAATAACAAAAATAATTCAGGTTTTTTAATGACATTTAATAAGCCCATTTGCATAATATATATTCAGAGTCAATAGTTCGTTTTCAGGCCCACTGAACTAGAATATTTTACAGAAATTCAAAAAGTCATTCGTCTATTAAAAGAAGGTTTCTCTGGTGCTGCTGGTATTATAATCACGTTTAATGACAAAGGCGGCGATCAATTCCTACCATTCTCCTCTGTATAAAAAGTATATACGGGATCGCTTTGCCATATTTCTTTTGTCTCTACACACATGGCCGTTAAAGATCCTTTGTAGGCGGCTGCGGTATCGAGGTTCCATACATTTGCTGCATTCATAGGTTTGAATTGATCCCAACGATGCGTAGGGGTATGGCCTATAAAAATCTCTTTGTATAATTTTAATCGGTTGGGATACCTATCGTTATCTTCTTCTAGATGGGGATCTAAAGCCAGTGCCATTTCCCAAAGCGTGCGGTCCCAGTAGGTAATGTTTTCAAAATATTCATAATGAGGTCCGTTCAAGTTATGAAATCCTGCATGAAAGAATCCGTTGCCTTTCCATTCATAAAAATTGAGAAGGTCCTTTTTGAGAAACTCAAAATGCGCTTCAATTTCTTCTACCGTTCGGTTCTTATAACTTTCTAAGGTGCTTTGACCACCGTGTTTCAACCACATGGGATGGGGCTTTTCAGCTTTTAAATTTTCTACGACCAGATCATCATGGTTTCCTCGTAAATAAATAGGGACGGTTTGATGGCGTTGTTTCCGCTTTCGCGAAAACGAGATTAAAAAATCTACCACCTCATAACTTTGTGACCAGCCGTCTACATAATCTCCTAAGAAAATGAGCAGGTCGTCATCTTTTAAATCTATTTTATCAATCAATTGAACAAGCGCTTTATAACCGCCGTGAATATCTCCTATCGTAATGGTTCTCATGAATTATGAATTGTATTTTACTTTGCGCAAAACGCGCAGTGCTTCTTTATATGATTTATCAGTATCTGGATATGTTTTGAGCATTTCTTTATGCGCTTTCATCTTTTCTATGGGCTCCCCTACGTTATTGAACTGGCATATCAACATAGTTTCTGGCAGCTGTCTTAAGTCTATCAAATCTTGTTCTTTCAAATGGACACCGTTTGTAATTTTATATAACACAGACAAATTTGTGTTATAAATATGGTGCAATGTCTTGCGATCATAGTAAGGCGGATTAAACAAAATTTTATTTTCTAATTTATAAGTGCCGTTATGAAAAAAGTTCAACGTCTGACGTTCTAATGGGTGGTACTTTTTTTGATTTCCTATTCCCAATTCCACAAATTCTAATATGCTAAAACTGTCGTCGTCATAAGAAATTTGCACTTCATCCAGTGTGCTGTAGAATAGTCGCACTTGCTCGTTTACCATTTCAATATCTACTCTTGAATAATACTTCTGACCATTTTTAATCTTTACTTTTCCTGACCAACAAATCACAAATTGTTCTTTAAACACTTTATAGTATGTTTCTAACACATCGTTTTTTCGAGACAGAAATTCTATAACACTGTCTAACGTGTGTTCTATATTGTTACTGGCTTGCTTTTCAATTTTTTCCACCAGCTCTGAGTTCACATCTTTGATCTCTACATCGTAGGCTTTGGGCATAGAAATGCTTCCATCTCTAAAAAAAACAGCCCCACCATAATACTTCCAGATATTTTTGCGCAATGCCGTAAGCCCGTTTTGAGCTCTAATAGTTACCAAGCCGACTACTTTACCTGTTTCTAAATGAGGAAAAGCAATATTCTCATACTGAATAAGAGGAGCGTTTGTTAAATAAGCGTTGATTAAATTTTGCAATTTAGAATCATCAAAGAAATCCACACCTACAATGCCATTAACCTCGTCATCTATACCTATGACTATATAACTGTTGTTTTTAGGATTGGTATTAGAAAGGGCACAGATGTGTTTGAGAAACTTAGCCTTTCCTTCTTTGCTGCTTAGATCAATACGCAATTTCTTATCATAAAAACTATTCTCGTCGTTATGCGCCAATAAATTTTTTACCAAAAGCCTTTTGTTGATCATGCGGTCTAAGGTAATGCTAAAGGCAAAATTTAAACTTAAATTTAACTATTTAATCCAACTGCAAAACCCATTTGGTCGCTCTCTCGACTGTGCCGAGATCCTCGCCAAACTGTTTTCCCTTTTAAAAAGGGAAATGCTTTTAAAATTTGGTGTGCGTTTAAAAATTGAAAAACAACGGAGATCTTTTGAGGTAATTTTAGCTTTCTTAAGTCCAGATAGGTTTCCAAGGCGCCTGTCCTGAACTTAATTCCGTCCTCAATGGAGTCTTTTACACGAGGCCAGTTGGAGCGACAGTCGCGCAGGTTTTAATAGCAATAAAATGTGCCCCTCGAGAATAAGTTTTAGCACTTTCCTGTTTTGATCCACTTAGCACCGACAAACTGAATAGCCGTAAAATGAGGCAAACAATAAAAAAGCTGGATGGAGCGGGAGCGCTTCACGGAGTCTGACAGAGTTATAAAACCTAGATGGCAATCATCTATTTAGCTGATTCACATTGTAAAATAGAGCGTTAAATGAATTACAGGGTCCTTTGTGATTTGAAATTTATGATTTGAAATTTTGTTAATTCATCTTCCTATCTTTGCGATTATGCAAATTCCCGAAGGAAAAAAAATATACTTCTCCAGCGATAATCACTTAGGCGCTCCTACTCAAGAATTGAGCAAACCTCGCGAAAAGAAATTCTTAGCTTGGCTAGACCTAGTAAAGGAAGATGCCGCTGCCATATTTCTTTTGGGAGATCTATTTGATTTCTGGTTTGAGTATAAACATGTGGTTCCAAAAAACCAAGTTAGAGTTTTAGGAAAACTTGCCGAAATTGCAGACAGCGGCATTCCTATTTATTTCTTTGTAGGCAATCACGACTTATGGATGTTCGGTTATTTTGAAGAAGAATTGGGAATTCCTGTATATCACAAGCCTCAGACTTTTGAATTTAACGATAAAAAGTTCCTCATAGGACATGGCGATGGCTTAGGTCCTGGCGACAAAGGCTATAAGCGCATGAAGAAAGTGTTTACAAATAAATTCTTTCAATGGTGCTTTCAATGGATACATCCAGACATAGGCATAGGAATTGCAAGACATCTTTCTGTAAAAAATAAATTGATCTCGGGTGAAGATGATGCTCAGTTTCTAGGAGAAGAAAATGAATGGCTGGCTCTATATGCAAAACGCAAACTAGAAACAGAACATTTTGATTATTTCATATTCGGTCACCGCCACTTCCCTATGGAAATTAAAGTAGGAGAAAATTCTACCTATATCAATCTGGGCGATTGGATCACTCAATACAACTATGGCGTTTTTGATGGAGATCAATTTCTACGTATACCATTCTAATTTTTCACCCTTACAACTAAGACTATACGTATCTTTTAACCTTATATCCTCCAATCATTTTGTAATAGTTGCGAATTGTATAGCCACAAACGCATAAAATGATAGTCGGAGTAAATGACCTCTCCAAAAGCTTCTGGATTTTCAATAGCATCAGTCCTGTAGCCTCTGACAGATAACGCAATCCCAAAAGACTGCCAAGCATTCTTACCAAAAATATACCTAAAAAAAGGAACGTCATACCTATCGCCTGACATGTATTAGATGGATAACAAATTAGAAGCGTATCGTCAATGTAAAACGACTTTTCAAAAAACCATGCGACTGGATACATTCCAATAAACAGAGGAAGAACTGACATAAAAGGGAATTATATACTATTTCATAAGAATTATAATTAAGGATGCCACCTTGGAATCGTCGTATCTTTGTTCGGTAATAAATAGTCCAACTTTAAAGTCCCGATAATGAGAAATTCTAATATAAAATCTTTAATTCTTAGCACAGCCATTATTCTAATAAGTTCATTTTCATTTGCTCAAGAAAATACTACTGTAAAAGAGATTTTACCTAATTCACTTGATGAAGTAAGATTAACCGTGAAGAAATCATCTCTTAAACGTACCACTGTCTTTAAAGAAAATAAAAAGCATCTGCGCAAAGCGGTACGGCTAAGTAAAGGCAATATTTATAATTTTAAAGAACAAATTTCTAGAACGGTTCCCTCTTTTATTAACCTGAGTGATACCCATTGGAAACAGCTTTTTGAGGAGTCAAAACTGCTTACGTTTCAAGGGAAAATAGAAGAATTACCTTCTGTTCTTTAAGAGGTTATATCTTTCAGTCGCAATTGAAGCGACACATTTCCTTGCCACTCATTTTCATCGATGGAATAAGCAATATGGAACTTTTTACCATCGGTAATTTGCTCGGCTTTATTTCCCAGATTAAAGCCTATGGCATTAAAGCCATTTTTATCCCCTTTTTTTGAAGCCACTTTAATTTTTAGATGGTCTTCCTTTTTACCTACACATTTGCCGTAACCAGAATCGACTACATTTTCTGTCATAAATACTGGAGTGCTGTTCCCAGGTCCGAATGGTGCCATTTGCTGAAGAATGCGATAAAACTTTGGAGTAATCTGTTCCAATGGAAGTACCGCATCTATCTGAATTTCAGGAGTCAAGTGTTTATTTTGTATCGTGGCACAGACCACTTCTTCAAAACGAGCTTTGAATTTTTCATAATTCTCTGGCAGCAGCGTTAACCCGGCTGCGTACCTATGTCCCCCAAATTGTTCTATATAATCAGCACACTGTTCTAAAGCATTATACACATCAAAGCCTCTAACACTTCGAGCACTAGCGGCGAGTTGATCCCCAGATTTACAAAAGACCAATGTAGGACGGTAATAATTTTCTATCAATCTAGAAGCGACGATTCCTATCACTCCCTTATGCCAGCTAGGGTCATAGACCACACTTGTAAATTTATCTTCTTCTTGATGTGCTATAATCTGTTCTAAGGCTTCTTGGGTTATCGAAGTATCGAGCTCTCTCCTATCGGAGTTATAATTCTCTATGGAAGCAGCAAATTCCTGTGCTTTTTCAAGATCCGTTTCTTTTAATAATTCAACCGCATGAAGTCCGTGTTTCATTCTTCCTGCCGCATTGATACGTGGTGCAATCGTAAAAACAACATCAGTAATCGTAAGCTTTGTTTTATTTAAGTTAGCAATAATAGCTTCAAATCCTGCTCGCGGACTCGTGTTGATCACGTTGAGACCGTGGTAAGCGAGGATTCTATTCTCACCAGTCATCGGTACAATATCTGCTCCTATAGCCGTAGCAACTAGGTCTAGATAAGGAATCAATACCTCAAAATCCCAGTCGTTTGCTATGCAAAGTGCCTGACATAATTTAAAACCTACACCGCAACCACATAATTCATCGTAAGGATAAGAACAATCGGGACGTTTAGGATCTAGAACCGCCACCGCATCGGGTAAATTTTTTCCAGGTCTGTGGTGATCACAAATAATAAAATCGATTCCTTTTTCCTTTGCATAGGCCACTTTATCCACGGCTTTCACACCACAATCCAAAGCTATAATGAGTGAAAAATCGTTATCAGCTGCAAAATCGATTCCTTTATAACTTATTCCATAGCCTTCCCCATAACGGTCAGGAATATAAGTAGAGACACGGTCATAAAAGCTTTCTAAAAAAGTAGACATCAATGCTACACTGGTAGTCCCGTCCACATCATAATCTCCATAGACTAAGATATTTTCATTATTCCCTACCGCTTTCTGAATTCGTTTTACCGCCAGGTCCATATCTTTCATAAGATAAGGATCGTGGAGCTCTTCAAGGTCGGGTCTAAAAAATGCTTTCGCTTCTGCAAACGCCTCCACGCCGCGTTGCACCAATAAACCTGATAGAAAAGGATCAATCCCTAGTTCTTGAGCAAGCTGTTGTTGTTTTTGAGAATCTGGTATGGGTTTGAGAGTCCAGCGCATTTGGTAAAGATAACACCATTTATGAGTTGGCTTTACTGGTATGGAGAGGTAAAAGAGTATCTCCGCATATTGTTTATAAAAACCGATTTAGAGGTGCTGATAAATCTGTTATCTTTAAAATATAAATTAACTTTTCAAAAAACAGACCATGCCATTAGTAACGCCACTAGACGCCAGCCACGATCCAGAAACAGCAGCGCTTGCTGCATTTTTCAATGAAACCTTAGGGTTTTGTCCTAATTCTGTACTGACCATGCAACGACGTCCTGCGATATCCAAAGCTTTTATAAACCTCAATAAAGCCGTAATGGCAAATGAAGGTCGCGTCACCAGCGCATTAAAAAGAATGATTGCCTGGGTTTCTAGCAACGCAACAGGCTGCAGGTACTGCCAGGCACACGCTATAAGAGCTGCAGAACGTTATGGAGCAGCACAAGAACAACTGGACAACATCTGGGAATACCGTACACATCCAGCTTTCAACGAAGCAGAACGCGCTGCCCTTGATTTTTCTCTAGCAGCCAGCCAAGTGCCTAATGGTGTAGATCAAGCCATAAAAGAACGTTTACACGAGCACTGGAATGAAGGAGAGGTAGTAGAAATGCTGGGTGTGATATCTCTTTTCGGATACCTCAACAGATGGAATGATTCTATGGGAACCACATTAGAAGAAGATGCGATTGATAGCGGTGATCAATATTTAGGAAAACATGGCTTTGAGGTTGGGAAGCATGTTTAATTATGTGTATCCATACAAACAATGGTGCTTTACGTTTAACTCTTTCCAGTTCCCAAGCAACAGATCAAAGAGTTATCGATCATTATGTTTATGCAAGCTAGCATTCCATTTCACAAGGGGCAAGTGGTTGGACTTCTACTGATTATTTTGAGTCAGCTTTGGCAAAAAAAGCAGATCAAGCTAAACGAACAAGATGGGCGGAAACTTCTATTCATACTGTAAGAGGTCAAGGAGCAGCAGTTTCTGATGCCTTATCTATAGTTAGGCTTAATTATAATTATATAAAAACTAATCAAAATGATAAAAAATAAACTGATCGTTTTTACAATCTTATTAAGTCTCACCAGTTGTAAAAAGAGTGTTTCACAGATTCAAGATTTTAATCAACAATATGTTAATTGTGTAAATGAAGGTGTAAATGAACTTTTATCTGATGAAAAGAGTAAGCAATATGATGTATTTGATAATATAAACCTATTGATCAATAAACTTAAATCCAATTCAAACAGAGCTATTCCAGATCTTGAAAAAGCTATTGTAAATAGTGACACTCTGATTTATAATAACTATAGAAAGTTAGTTAATGGGGATCATGTTTATATGCAAATGCTTGATTTTAGTGAACGTTATAATTTTATGCAAAATAGTTGTATTCGTTCAAGCTTTGAGAATGAAGTCTTAGATTCTAAATTTGAAACAAAGTTAAATGAGTTACTCAAAATTAATAAAAAATTGTATGAATCAACAGAGGTTTTATTGAGTGATCTAGAGAAATTAAACCTAGTCTTAAATAAAAAAGATAAAATTGAAAATGCTTTATACCATCATTTTTTATTTCTATTTATGGAAAAAAAAATGAATCCTGTTTTAAATGATGTGGCACCAGCTATAATAGTAATTGACCCTAGAGGTAATTAAAAAGTTAGCCTAGTTGATCCCAAGTCGCGCGCGTTTGTATCACGATTGTTTAAACTCAGCCTTTTTAATGCGAATAGGAGCAGAGGAATAAAAAAAGGAAATCTTAGCAATAGCTTTCCTTTTTTTATTGGGATAGAATTAAAGGGGAGCGATATTTTTATTAAAGAAGTCTTTGAACTTCTTTTTAGTTAGAAAAGAGTCTGTCATTTTAAAGATCAAGGCTCTATCCAGCTGCATTACGTTTTAAAAAGTCCTTAGGGTACGTTAACGAGTTCTATTACCTGTTCTATTTTATTATTAATATACTCGATAACAAACTTGCCTTGTTGCATATACCCTACTCCTACAAACTCTGAGGTATGCACGAGATATGCATTGTCATTTTTTATAAGCGCTACACCTATGGGTAAATTATTATCAAAGATTAAAAAGCCTTTGGCACTTCTCATCAAAGCATAACCCTCTTTTGACACAAATTCGTATGGCGTAGTTATTACAGCAGCCTCTGCTACATTTTCCTCAAAATCAGGAGTCTCCTCAGGAACAATATTTGAACTAAGCGAATTCTGAACTGGCTTTTCAACTTCTTTTATTGGCACGCCAGGCGCATCAATTGCTATAGATTTTAAAGGCGTATACTCATAGTTTACCTCTTCCAAAGAAGTCATCGCATCTCTTAAGGCTTCAAAATAAGCTTTTTGATTAGACTTAGTTTTCCCTACTCCTTCTTTTGTTGTGAAAACAGTGGCTCCTATACAGTTCTCTAATCGCAATACGAAGTTTACGCGAAGTGTTCCCGATTTATCAATTTTTAATTGAAGTGCATTACACTCACCACGATTCAAATCTGCGGGTAAAATCTCAGAATTTCTAAAAGCAGTAAAATGGAGTTTTTGAAGCTCAAAAACGACAAGCTCATTCCATCTATACTCGTTTGCTTCCCCTTGAAACTCGTACTGATTATCAACAATGATGTACTTGTAGTTATTCAATGCTTCCTTTTGCGCCATTGCAAAAAGAGTGTTTACTAAAAATAATAAGACGACTACGTTTTTCATAAAGCAAGTGTACTTCAACTATAAAAAATTATTTCAACAATAGGTTATGTAAAGATGTTGTTTATAATCCCGCTTTCGCGAAAGCGGTAAAATACAAAATCCCTTTATAGAACATATACTTTAGAAGCTACTAAATATGTGAATACGGAAGCCAAGTTATAAACAAAACTTCCAAAAAAGACTGTGAAACCCTACCTTTGAGACATACACGCCATTCAAATCAATACCATGAAAAAATTAGAACTCCTCAAAAAATATTTTGGTTACGACAGTTTTCGTCCACTGCAAGAACAAGTCATAGATGATGTTATTGCTGGCAAAGACCTTATGGTGGTCATGCCTACCGGTGGAGGAAAATCCATGTGTTTCCAGTTGCCTTCCCTACTTCTTGACGGCATTACCTTAGTCATATCTCCATTAATCGCCTTGATGAAAGACCAAGTAGATGCGCTGCGAGCTAATGGAATTGCCGCGTCTTATTTTAATAGTTCGCAAGACGCAACACAGCAACAAGAAATGCTGGAAGAATTGCGGTCGGGTAGTTTAAAACTGATTTATGTCGCCCCAGAAAGTATTGGAATGCTCCACAACCACCTGCAAGGAATTCCCGTTTCTTTAATCGCAATAGATGAGGCACATTGTATTTCTACATGGGGACATGATTTTAGACCTGCTTACACACAACTGGCTTATTTTAAAACTAGTTTTCCAGACGCAAATCTCATTGCACTTACAGCGACCGCAGACCGTGCCACAAGAGCTGATATAAAAAAACAACTGGGCATTCAAAATGCACAGGAATATGTCTCCTCTTTTGACCGACCTAATTTGACCTTAGAAGTACGACCAGGAAACAATCGCTTGCAGCAAATGCGGCGTTTTTTACAAAAAAACAAAGACGAATCTGGAATCATTTATTGTTTGAGTAGAAAAACTTGTGAATCCGTAGCCAGTAAAATTACTGCATACGGTTATGACGCAGCAGCCTACCATGCTGGTTTAAGCCATGAAGAACGGGAAAGCGTACAAGAAAAATTCATTAAAGACGACCTTAAAATAGTTTGTGCTACCGTTGCCTTTGGTATGGGAATCGATAAATCAAATGTCCGATTTGTCTTGCATTACAACATGCCTAAAAATATTGAAGGGTACTATCAAGAAATTGGTCGTGCAGGCCGCGATGGTATCGATTCTCATGCGTTGCTGTTTCATAGTTATGCTGACATGATCCAACTGCGCAAGTTTGCTGAAGGAAGCGGAAACTCAGAAGTTCAAATTGCAAAGCTGGAACGCATGAAACAATTTGCTGAAGCCTTAACCTGCAGAAGAAAGATGTTGCTTTCTTACTTTAATGAATATCTAGATGAAGATTGCGGCAACTGTGATGTTTGTTTGAACAAACCAGACTTCTTTGATGCCACTTTATCTGCTCAAAAAGCCTTAAGTGCTGTAGTGCGCACTGGAGAAAAGGCCTCGCTTCATCTATTGATAGATGTATTGCGTGGCGCTCAAAATGCAGCAGTAATAGAAAGTGGCTACCAGCAAATAAAAACTTATGGTGCTGGTAGAGAAATCTCTTGGAACAACTGGCAACAATATATCGTACAAATGATCAATCAAGGGTTGATAGAAATTGCCTTCCATGAATTCAATCATTTAAAGATAACCCCTCAGGGAAAAGAAGTGCTTTTTGAGGGTCGCAAAGTATCGCTTGCCGTCATTCCTAAACCAGAAGAGCTAGCCGCCAAAAAAGCACAACGCACACAGGAAGACTTACCTACTGAAGTGAATCGGGATCTTTATGAAGCCTTGCGTAAAACAAGGTTGCAACTTGCAAATGCTGGCAATCTTGCCCCCTATATGATTTTTAGCGATGCTACCTTAAAAGACATGGCAGCTAGAATACCACTGGACGACAATCAATTTGCAGACATTACTGGGGTAGGAACTCATAAACACGATACGTATGGAGTGCCATTTCTTAGAATGATTGCAGAATTTAAAGAGTCTAGAAAAGAGGCCTTTATCTTCAGAGAAGAAGTGGCCAAACCTAAACGCACTAAAAATAAAGTTTCTGGCCCTAAAAAAGACACCATAATGGAAAGTGTGAAACTGTTTTGGGATGGAAAAACCATCAAAGACATCTCTGAAATAAGAGGCTTTCAACCTTCCACTATTATGGCGCACCTGACTAAAAGGTATGAATCCCATAACGATATCGACTTAGAGAAATTAATCGACGGAAAAGATTACGACCTCATTGCGGAAGATTTTGATAAAATAAAAGACTTTGATAGCCTAAAACCCATCTATGAGCATTTTGAAGGTAAGATAGACTATGGATCACTTCGTATAGGTCTTTCTTTATTAAAAGAAAAAACGGAAGCTTAACAACCGACTTTTTAACTTTATCCTAAGAGGCAGAATTGCATGCAGTTCAAAATTCCCGCTTCCCGAATAAATTTAGACAACACCAACGCCTGGAGTTGGCATATCAAATCTTAACAAAACACTTTATAAAAAGCTCATTCCCTCAGTCCCTTTTAATTTGTTACGGCAAATTCCTGGGATGAAGAAGGTCGGTGCGGTGTTAGAAATAAGACCCAGACTAAATGGATACACAAAGATAAATACCACTCAACCACTCCTGATTGCATCAAAGCAGACGCTGCGAGATCTATCTATCCGGTGGGTTCCTCTCGCAAAAGAAGCTCTTCAGATGCAGGCTTGCTAAACGAGGAGCTTTTTAAAACTGAGAATTAAAAGCACCTTTCCTTATTAAAGGAAAGGTGGGCAAATTGGAGCGCAGCGCACATTTAGTCGGAAAGGTTAAACGATGGTGGAAATGAGACCTGATACTTGTTTCTTACCAAGAGAGCTCTTGGAATGTTTGATTGGCATCAATAAAATTAGATACTGCTTTAGCAGTGGTCCTAAAACACAAAAATCACAAAAAACAGAATTAAATCTGTTTTTGTGATTTTTTGACTTGTAATTTATAAATAGAGCTGACACACTTAATGTAAAAGCTACTAAATATGTCTCCTTTAAACTATAGAACTACCTACCACAGGCTCATTTACCCAACTAAATTTTGCTGATTCTTGTGGGATTTTGATACGTTGTGAAACACGTTCCATACGTGCAGGAAGTTTCATTAAATAATCACGAGCTTTCTCTGCTTCTTCTGTAAGGTGCTTCATGTTTGCGATATCCCATTGTTCGATAAGCTTTTGCATGATCTCTATATAATCTTGAGCGGTATAAACACCTATACGTTGTGCACTGTTTGAAAAATCTTCAAATGCAGCTCCTATGGACTGACCTTGTTCTCTAAGAAACATCGCTGGCATCACAATTTTATGAACCATCATTTCTTTAAAAGCGATCATCATATTACTAGCATCTACCTTAAATATTTCACTTACAAATGTGCTGTAAGCTTTGTAGTGGCGCATCTCATCTCCAGAGATAATGCGACACATTTTAGAAAGCGCTATGTTTCCATAACCACGCGCTAATTTTGCCACACGATTATGAGAAACATAAGTAGCTAATTCCTGAAAACTAGTATAAATAAAGTTTTTATAAGGATCGCGATCGGTACCGATATCAAAACCGTCAGAAATTAGGTGATGAGTGGTTATTTCTATCTGACGCATATTCACACGACCAGATAAGTATAAATATTTATTCAGCGTGTCACCATGGCGATTTTCTTCTCCTGTCCATTGACGTACCCATTTAGACCAACTATTTCCTTTTCCTTCTACTTGATTAATTCCTTCTACATCCATTAACCAAGACTCGTAAGTAGGTAATGCTTCTTCGGTAATCGTATCTCCAACGAGAGCAACCCAGAAATCATAGGGCAGTTCTTTTGCGAGTTCTCTGAGCTCACGTACTTCTTCAAAAAATGTATCTTGTTGTGAATTAGGTAAAAAATCTGTTGGCTGCCAGATTTTATCTGCTGGAATTAAGTATTCGTCCATGAAGGATTCCACTTTGCTTTCCAAGGATTGCATTACCTCAATGCGTATATTTTTAAGGGGCTTATTCATAGCATTATATTGTTTGGTAAATGTAGGGGTTTTGAATTTATTCGCTTTCGCATAAGCGGAATTTTAACTAACTCTAAATCGCCGTAGAAGTGATGCCATTGTGAACCATTTCTTGTGTTTCTAGAATTAACTGGTCCAGATCCCTTCCTTGAATAGAAATAGGTTCATGAATAGTAAGTTTTATTTTATTACCAATCCCGTATGGAAACTTGCCGTACCGATTAACTTTCCAGCTGTTATTTACGGTTACAGGAACTACAATAGCGTCTGGAACATATTTAAAAATAGTCTTTAACCCATTGGTTTGAAATGTTTTAGGGACTCCGTTTTTGCTTCGAGTACCTTCTGCAAAAATAACTACGCTATGCTTTTTATTACAAACGTTTTTAGCAAATTTTATCAAAGCAGTAATCGCTTGTTTGCGATCTTTACGGTCAATAGCGCAATTCTCGCCTATTCTTAGGTTGATTGATATGCTTGGAATTCCTTTTGCCAGCTCTTTTTTAGCAATGAATTTTGCATGATAATCTCTCAGATAATATATCAAAGGTGGAATGTCAAACATGCTTTGGTGGTTACACACAAAGATATAAGACGGTCCTGTTGGTAAATCGGTTTTAAAATTGATGCTAAAAGTGTTGAACAGTGGTAATTGCGATTGCATTAAAAACCAGTTGAGTATATAAACACTTTTACGATGCGCATTGTAACCCCATATCTTGTAAGAAATGATCTGAACAGGATGGAAAATGATCAAGAACAAAAAGAACAGCAATATATGTAGGACTGTTAAAGGATAGGAAATGATTTTTTGCATGATACAAAGATAATTTGTTCCTTTAAATGAAAATAAAAGATTGCGGTAAATCGATATGCATGCATAGTAAAAAGTGCGCGGAGTATAGAAAAAATAGCCGTTCACAGAATACAATAATTATCAGTAATTATTTTAATGCAAAACATTAAAAACCAAAAAAAGTGCTTTAATCCTTAGAAAAAAGCACTTTTTATATTTCTTACTAAAACTAACTAACAGTTCTCGTTATAAGCATCCTTAAGGTTTTCAGCAATCATTTCTGCTGGTCTTCCTTCTATGTGGTGACGCTCTAGCATATGTACTAACTCACCATTTTTGAACAACGCCATACTAGGTGAACTAGGTGGAAAAGGAATCATCGCCGCTCTCGCTGCGTCTACCGCATCACGATCTACTCCTGCAAATACCGTTACTATATGATCTGGCTTGTTTGCATTGTCTAAAGACATTTTTGCTCCTGGACGTGCATTTGCAGCAGCGCAACCACAAACAGAATTTACCACTACGAGGGTAGTTCCTTCTTTGCTTAGTGCTTCTTTTACGTCGTTTCCTGTATATAAATGTTCAAATCCTGCGTTTCCTAAATCGTCACGCATTGGTTGAACTAATTCTGCTGGGTACATAGTTATAAATTTTTACAAAGGTAAAGATTTCTCCTCTTTTATGAAATAGCTGGGCATCATTTAAGTTTATCACAAGAATGGTTTTTTGAATAGTGATTTGAATGTGGTTGTGAAAAATTATAAAATATGTAAAATGAATGATGTGATTTATAGATTGTGCCCTCCTGCAAGTTAATCAAGCTGCATGCAGTAGAAAAAGAGCGCGAAAAAACAATTACGGATCCCTATTCCCAAGATTGCAAAAATTCTTATTTACTCCCTTCGCATTTCAATGATCTGTTATCATTTTAGTACCTCAATCCCTTTAGCAAGCAACGTGAAGCACTATCAGTTTTATAAAATAGAAGCCCTCTATTTAATTACAGAGTTCTCGCTCTATCTTTCCCATCATATAGAGTTCTAGTTCGTATAAATTGGGTTTTGCCTGATGGGTTCTTGATGTTTCAATTTCGATTTCACTACCCATTTGCAAATGTTTAGTATATTTAAAACTTAAGAGATTTAAGTAACAGTATCATGACGCATAGAAAATGTCCCGAATGTAAGGAAGAAGTACGCGGTAGAGCAGATAAAATTTACTGCGGTGACTACTGCCGTAATGTAGCTAACAATAAACTGAATCGAGATAGCAATGCGTTAATGCGCAACATCAATAACAGGTTGCGCAAAAACCACAGAGTTTTACAAGAATTGAATCCAAAAGACAAAAGCAAAGTTTCTAGAAATAAACTACTGGCTGCGGGTTTTGACTTTAATTTCTTCACCAGTATTTACACCACTAAAAAAGGAACCGTATACTACTTTGTATACGATCAAGGCTATTTATCAATGGACGACGACTATTACCTCATCGTTAAAAGAGATTGATCAATAAAAATAAAATACACCCGTTACTATACCCATATAATCATAAAAGAAAACATCGATCTTAAATGAACTTTACTTCAAATAAAAATATTTATAGATGGATTATGATTAGCGCTGCCGTGATCATCACCTCATTAATCTTGTGGAATACTTATAATTTTTTCCAGCAATTAAAAGAGAACGAACGCAGAAACATCAAAGAATTTGGTATTGCTGCCACAGATCTTCAAAACCAACCTCTTAATGCAAATTTAGGAGATTTGGGTATTACAGTAATGGGAAACACAACATCAGTGCCCATGATTGTAGTTAATTATAAAGGTGAGATATCTTCCCGTAACTTACCAGAAGGGATAGAAAGCGACACAACAAAACTTAAAAAGCTTATAGAAGTTTACAAAAAAGAAAATGAGCCCATAGTAACTCTTTTTGAGGAACAACCTTTTATTACGATTTATTATGGAAATAGTGACCTCATCACCAAAACAAAGTATTATCCAATGGCGCTGGTGATTATCATGCTATTGTTCTTTTCTGTAATCTGGTTTTTTTATAGATCTAACAAGGCAGGCGAGCAAAATAAACTCTGGGCAGGAATGGCAAAGGAAAGTGCGCACCAGATAGGAACACCGCTTTCTTCTCTTGTAGGGTGGACTACGATTCTACGCGATACTGATGTAGATCCCTCTTATATTGTAGAAATGGAAAAAGACATCAATCGTCTTAAAATGATTACCGATCGTTTTTCTAAAATAGGCTCTATTCCTAAGTTGACAGAATTAGATGTTGTACACCAAACGAGACAGGCCGTAGATTATATAGCTAACAGATCTTCAAAATTAATAATATTTGAAATTGATCTTCCTGATCAACCCATCCAAGTAAAACTTAATGAACCGCTGTTTGAATGGGTAATAGAAAACTTGATCAAAAATGGAATCGATGCCATGAAAGGAAAAGGAACTATCTCTGTTTATCTAAAAGCAGATGTTTACAATGTCTTTATACAGATAAAAGATACTGGTAAAGGAATTCCAAAAAGCCAATGGAATCAAATTTTTAAACCTGGTTTTACCACGAAGAAACGCGGTTGGGGTTTAGGTCTTTCTCTAGCTAAACGTATTATCAAAGATTATCACAATGGTAAAATACGTGTCATGGAAAGTAAAAAAGATCAAGGAACAACCTTTGAAATTACACTGAATAAGGCATAGAAACCCAACCGAATCATAAAAATAGTAAAAGAACTGATCACCGAAAACGGACCGTTTTGTGATACACGCATCCCTATTGATCAACAAAGCTATAGGCACAAAAAAAAGCCCTTAAAAACTAGTTAGACAAATTTTTACTTCTGTAAATGCAGAGATTACAAGAGAGGAGAAATCCATACGGTTTAAAGAAACGGTGCTCGTAAATTTTTAAAAAGCTGTTAAAAAGCTTACAACATACATTTGTGATGATCTTAGAAATTACCGTAAACGAATAGGTCAACTTCTTGGCAAAGTAACAGTGAAAATCGTTCCTTCCCCATAGATAGTTTTCATATCGATAGATCCTTTAAAGTTCTCTACAATTTGTTTTACCATAGCCAGACCTAAACCCATTCCACTATTTTTAGTAGTGAACTTAGGTTCAAAAATTTTCTTTTCATTCTTTGAATGTATTCCAGTTCCTTTATCTGAAACGGTTAAGTAAATTTTATAATTATCGTGTTTAACAGAAACGACAATTGTATTTTCCCGATCTGGATGACTTGCCTGAATCGCATTTTTAACCAGATTAGTAACGACGCGTATCAACTGGGTTCTATCAAATACTGCTTTTAAAGAAGTTGTGTCTTCCCTGTAATGAATGTTTGATTCATTAAAAATATCAAGTGCTAATTGTGTTACCATGCACACGTCTGTCTCCTCATTTTTTTGAGCTGGCATGGTAGCATAGGTAGAGAAGGCACTTGCTATGTTACTCATTATATCAATTTGCTCAATCAACGAATTGGAATATTCATTGAGTTTTTCTTTAGAATCAAGACCTGCTGGATCAAATCTTCTTTGAAAACTTTGCACGGTGAGTCGCATAGGTGTCAATGGGTTTTTAATCTCATGCGCCACCTGTTTTGCCATTTCTCTCCATGCTTGTTCTCGCTCACTTCTAGCCAGTTTTACGGCGCTTTCTTCTAGTTCATCTACCATTTTATTGTACGACTCAACTAACGTATTGATTTCTTCGGTTCCTTGATGATCTACTTCTAGTTTGCGATTGCGTTTTGAAATATCTAACTCCTTTAAATTATCAGATATGTTCCTAATAGACCTAGTGATATATCTAGCAAGGAAATAACCAAGGACAATAGAAATACAAAACATCAATGCATATACCAGTGCAAGCCTTTTTAAAAACTCTTCCAATTCATAGCTCATAAAATCATCATTCTCTATATAAGGAAGGTTGAGAATAGCAATGTTCTTGAACTGATTATCTGTGAGATAAGAATAACTAGAACGGTAGCTTTGCCCGTCGATTTCAAATTCTCTTACATAACGACCATCATCAGAGTTTCTTAACTTGTTTAAAATTGGACCAGAAATCTGACTGTGAATGCTGTCGGTCACAAATTGTGCTTTTGAGCTTTTTCTTAATTTGCCCTGTAAATCGTGCATATAAATAGGCATTCCGTGTACGGCACTTAATCCATAAATCTCATCTCTGAATATATTGCTAAGGTTTTCTGTAATAACTTCAAAGTCTGTTTTTTCTAGAACATAGGAAATATCTTCTTTGATAGCCTGCTCTTTCCGTAAAAGTCTCTTCTCATGATAATCTTTTGCTTGTTCTTTGAATTGATAAATGGACATTCCAGCAATCAACACACTGGCGATAATTGTGAGCACCATCATGGAGAAAAAGATGCGATTCCTAAGGCTATTTGTATATAATCTCATTAAAGTAAAAATAACAATAATTGAGCCAGTTGTAATTTAAAACGCTACTATAAAATTTAAGTGAGGTTTTTGTTCCGCTTTCGCTTTAAGCTACTGAGTATATCATTCTATTTTAAAAAAGAAAAGAGAAAGCAAGACGAGTACCCCATATCCTAATATACCCATTAACTGCCTGCTCCATGTTTAGGTAAAACTTTACTCTGACAAAACAGCCCTTTAGAGCAAGAATGTAATGGTATAGGAATTCTAAATGTTGACCCTCAAAAAAATACAACAATTTACAAACTACGTCTCAAAGTTTAAAGTCCTTGTTATCTTACTGAGGCAAATTGCCTCGGGAAAACTTGCGACATTACCACACGGTAAGTACCCTTTTTTTCTTTCTCTATAACTTAGATAATGGTTCTACGGCACATAGCCTGAAGAGCGATTCTTTAACGTAAGGCGTTTATTAAAATAATATAATATTAGAACGTTTTAAGGATTTATGTAATTGACCTCATTTACTAAATGTTGGTGACCGATGCCTAACTAATGAAATTAAAGAACCACACTACAACCGAAAATTTTCTCCCCTAAAACCGAAAGGTTGTGGTTACTTTAAGACCTATTAGAAATCTATAGCAGTAAAAAACTAAAATATATCTCGATGTAAGTACCCTACTCAGCTGTTTTTAAAGCAATTTCAATCTTAACAATTTAGAAACATTAAAGTATTTACTTTTGTACTCTAATTATTTCAACTTACATCATGAAACAAGGAACTGTAAAATTTTACAACGAGTCTAAAGGATTTGGATTTATCACCGAAGAAGGAACTAACCAAGAATGCTTCGTGCATGTTACTGGAATTATCGATGAGATAAGAGAGGGCGATCAAGTAGAATACGAAGAAACAGAAGGTAAAAAGGGAATAAACGCTGTTAACGTAAGAGTGGTTCAATAACCTTTATTATTTTATTTATCACTCCTTAAACCCCATTTCCTATTATTGAAATGGGGTTTTTAGTTAAAGATCGCATGATGAATATAAACAAGCTGTTAAACAAAGATGGCAGCTCCCATGCTCCTAGTTTATTTATATGTGCTACACTTTTGCAGCGTCTTCAATATTCTTGAGATACCTGTTTAGTGCTATACCCACAGTCATGCCTTTTATGTAGATTACAGGTATTCTCAAAACGTATAGATGTTCAGATTTTTTTGCCTTTCCAATCTACTTCTTCTGTGTTAAAATTATAAACCAAAACTACCGTTACAATTCACCTTTTTTGAAGAAAGAGAAAAATAAAATTCAAAATAATCTGCATCCATTGACGGTATTATTGGTGTTTAACCATAGAGCAGATTGAGGTATACCGTTCTAGTCCCTTGAAAATATGAATAGACTTTGAATATTCATGAGCAACCCTCAGCAATTTGAACACGGCAAGACGGTGACTCATAGCTGATTTAAATCTACTTTTTTCCGTAAAAAAGCACCCCATACCGTCAAGATTAAAGTATTTCTATACAGCCACACGATAGAAGTAAATCAGATATGAAGGTTATTCTAAAGCACCTTTTAAATGACCACTCCACAGGATACAGAAATACAACCGACCATCAAAAATAAAAAAGGGCGGAGTTCACTTCCTAGAATCTGAATTTATCACAAAAAAAACCGTCTAGGTAGAACCCAGACGGTTTTTTACACGACTTATTTGATGTTCAATTACTTAATACCTAAGTCTGCTTTTACAGCTGTAGTGAGGTCATAACCATCTGCCATGATAATCCCAGTTCCTGTGGTAGAATCTAGTACGTAATCAAAGCCTTTTGCACGAGCTACTTTGAATATAGATTCTCTTACTTGTTTATAAAGAGGCTTTAACAGGTCTGTTCTTTTCTGCCCCATCGCTTTTTGAGAGTTTTGATAGTATTCTTCTAGCTTTTTCTGTCCTTCAGCGAGCTCTGCAAGTACTCTTTCGTTCTCTTCCTGAGTTCTTTGAGGAGCTGCTTCTTGTGCTGTCTGGTACCTAGTTTTCAATTCTTTGTCCATTGCTGTCAACTTCGTTTCATACGTTTTTGCAAGATTCCTCAACTGCTTATCAGCAGCTATGGCGCTGGGCATGGATTCCACGAGCTCTTGAGAAGCTACGTGACATACCTTTGTGGGCTGAGCATCTTGTGCCTGACCTATGTTGATTCCTGCAAATATGAATGCGATTACTGCTATTAGGGTTTTTACTTGTTTCATTTTTTTATTAGTTGTTATCAATTTTTATTCAAAGGTATTTAAGCGATTGCAAATATAAGAAGTTCCTATATTATTCTCCGCCTGGTGGTGTTTTCTTATTCTTCTCCGCATTTCTGGCGTCTATTTCTGCTTGCTTCTTTTCTCTAGCAGTTGCTCTTACCTGAAGAATACTATCTTTCTTGCGATTGCGGTCTTCCGTCATTTTGTCTCTGCGTTCTTTGTAGGCGGCAACTTTTGCTGCTCTTACAGAGTCCCGTTGCATTCTTTGCCTGTTCCGAACTGCATCACGATCAGTGATGGCTTGCTGCACTTCTTCCTTTCTATCTTCTTTAGCCTGTTCTTTTTGTTCTTCCTGCTCTGCCTCTTTTACAGATAAATAGGGCTCATTATCATCAGAATTGTTTTTATCTGCTTGCCTTTTTACAGCTGCTTTTTTCTTCCCAGTTCTTCCTATAGCTCTAAGGATTTGATCACTTAAATCGTGGCGTTCGGCGCTGTAAAGCATAGCAACTTCAGAACTATCGACTATATAGTCGTATTTTTTCTGACTTCCTATTTTTTGAACCTCATTAAAAACTTGGTCTTGTACCGGCTGGATCAATTGTTGTTTTTGTAAAAGAAAATCACCTTGAGCTCCAAATCTTTTTTGCTGGTAGACTGCCAGATCTTGCTCTTTCAATGCGATATCTTCTTCTTTCTCTTCAATCAGTTCTTTTGTAAGCAGTACTTTCTCGTTTTGAAGAGATCCTTTCATCATTGAAATTTCATTTGCCATTTTATCAATCTCCAATTTCCACTTTTGCATCTTCTGCTCCAGTTGCTTGGATGCTTCTTGATATTCTGGCACACTTTCAAGGATAAACTCCATATCTACGTAACCTACTCTTATTCCTCTTTGCGCTTTCGCGAAAGCGAGGCTAAGAAAAGCTGCTACACTGATAATTAGTATCTTATTTTTCATGAGTTTACTATTTAAAGATATAATCGTGCCACCATTAAAACTGCTGACCAATTATAAAGTGAACATTCCAACCACTAGGATCATTAGTCAAAGCATTAGGGACACTATCAAAACCATAACCAAAATCCACTCCTAAAAGACCGAATGCTGGCATAAATATACGCAATCCAGCGCCAGCAGACCGTTGAACGTCAAAAGGATTGTAACTTCTAAAGGTTTCATAAGAACCTGCTGCTTCAGCAAATGTCAATACATATATGGAAGCTGCCTGCTCTAAAGAGATGGGATAACGCAGCTCCAGTGAGAATTTATTATAAACGGTATCACCATCTGCACTGTTTGTAAGAGCACTGTTATCATAACCACGCATTCTAATGATATCACGGCCATCTAGAGAAAATGCCCCTAATCCGTCTCCACCTACAAAAAAGCGCTCAAAAGGAACTAGACCGCGATCATTATTGTAAGCCCCTAAAAAACCAAATTCTGTTTTTGTCTGTAAAATCAACTTTTCATACAATTGAGTATACCAAGTACCGTCAAATTTAATTTTATAAAATTCAAGGAATTTAAATTTCTCTTGATCTATTTTCCCTTGATCGGCAATACCGTTGGTTTGAAAGTTTGGATCATCTTCCAGATTTGCATAATCCACACCATTCCACATGGAATAGGGAAGTGTCATTTTTGCTGTTAATGAGAAAGAAGAACCATATGTTGGGAAAATAGGATTCACTCCTACGTTATTACGACTTAACCCTACTGTATATGCTAAGTTATTTGAAAATCCATTTGGAAAGTTAAACAAATTAGTCTGGTAATTTTTCAAATTAAAATGCTGGTAAGAAATTGCTTGAGAAAACTGGAAATACTGATCTGGCCATTCAAGTCTTTTGGCAATTCCTATGGTACCACCCGTAATTAAAAATCTCTGATTTCTATCTACTTCCCTAAAATTTTGCTGATTTACACGGTATTGTTCACTATGTGAAAAGGACACATTAAAGGATACTGGTTTTTTACCTCCTAACCAAGGCTCTGTAAAATTCAAACTATAGGTTCTAAAAATAGTACTGGCTTGTGCTCTTACAGCAACGGTTTGCCCGTCTCCCATGGGAACTGGCTGATAGGCTTTACCATTGAACAAGTTACGTAAAGAGAAGTTGTTGAATCGCAATCCTAGTGTTCCTACAAAACCACCACCCCCATAACCTCCTTGAAGCTCTATCTGACTAGCCCCTGCTTCCACGAGTTCATAATCCACATCTACCGTTCCCTCTTCCTGATTTACATTAGTCAATTGCGGATTGATTTTTTGCGCATCAAAGAAGCCTAACTGCCCAACTTCACGAATGGAATTGATAATCTTTTGGCGGGAATATTTTTCTCCTGGAGAGGTTCTTATTGCTCTGTAAATGACGTGATCGTTTGTTCTGGTATTACCACTCACGCTTATGTTATTAAAATAAGCCTCTTTACCTTCTACAATTCTAATTTCAAAGTCAATAGTATCGTTTTGCACTCGTGTCTCTACGGCATTTACATTTGAAAAAAGGTAACCGCTATTTTGATATAAATTAGTTAAATCTTCAGAATCTGGATCTTCTGGATTGCTTATGCGTTTGTCAAATGCCACACCGTTATATACATCTCCGTTTTCAATTTTCAACAGTCTCTTAAGTTGCTCATCTGTATAAACTGTGTTTCCTATGAACTTGATATTTCCAAAATAATATTTCCTTCCTTCCTCCACTTGGATATTAAGAGCTATAGTTTTTTCATTTTCTCTAATTAACGTATCAGAAAGGATGCGAGCATCTCGATACCCACTTTCTTTATAATTATCTATTACAGAGACTAAATCTACTTGGAAATCTTCTTCTACATACTTAGATCTTTTAAGAAGACTATAAAACCGCTTCTTTTTGGTATTCGACATAGATCCACGGAGCTGCTTATTAGAAAGCTTTTCATTACCAGTAAATATGATATCAGAAATTTTAACTTTTTTACCTCTATCAATATCGATTTTCATGTTAACGATATTCTTGCCAGTAGTATCTTGTACGATGCGAGTTTTAACTTTAGCATCTGCAAAAAGGAATCCTTTTTTTCTATACTTATCTTCTATAAAAGATCGTGTAGTTGTGACTAAGTTTTCTGTAGCTTTACGTCCTTTTGTAAGTTGTAATTCTTCTTTAAGGTCTTTTGTTTTGCCTTTGCGTAAGCCTTCGATAGTAACATCATTTAGATTAGGCACCTCTATAATATTGATTTCAAGATTAATAGTATCTATGATATCATCTTCTGGATCTCCTATAATGTCTGTAGCAAAAATTCTAATATCACTAAACAGCTTCAAATCCCACATTTTCTTGACCACCTGACTTATCCTCTCTCCTGGAACAAATACTTCTTCTCCCTTGCGAAGTCCGGTAAATGCAACAACGGTATTCTCGTTGTATGTCTGACTTCCAGTAACCGTAATCTCACCTATTTTATATTTAGTGGCATCACCTATAGCAAGGTCTCCTCTTTTTTCTTGAGCGTAACATGCTGCACTTAGACATAGGCACATCACAAATAGTATCGAGTTTACTAACTTTCTTGTCATTCTATAATTGTTCACTTGTTTTACCAAACCTTCTTTCTCTATCTTGATAATTATGTATTGCTTCTACCAGGTGTTCTTTTCTAAAATCTGGCCATAGCACCTCTGTAAAATATAATTCAGCATAAGCAATTTGCCATAAAAGAAAATTGCTTATCCGTTGTTCCCCACTGGTTCGTATTAATAAATCTACATCTGGCATATAGCTCGTATATAGGTGCTTATTAATTACTTCCGTATCAATTTGATCTATTTCCAATGTGCCTTCCTTGACCTGACTGGCAATATTTTTAATCACCGTAATTAACTCTTCTCTAGAACCATAACTCAGTGCTAGAGTTAAATTCATTCTACTATTGTCTTTGGTCGCATCAATCACTTCGTCTAATTCCTTTTGAGCTTTTCTAGGCAACAAGTTTAAGTTCCCTACAGCCTTTAAGGAGATATTATTATTCTGTAATGTTGGAAGTTCTTTTTTAAGGCTAGAAACCAATAATCTCATTAAAGTATCTACTTCTAGCTTCGGTCTTTTCCAGTTTTCTGTGCTAAAAGCATATAGTGTTAAATGCTTCACTCCTAATTCTGCACAAGTTTCCACCGTCTGTCGAACTGCTTTAGCTCCTTTTTCATGACCGCGTACTCGCATCAAACCTTGCTTCTTTGCCCACCTGCCGTTACCGTCCATGATAACTGCCACGTGTTTAGGAATTCTAGTACGGTCGAGTAGTTCTTGTTCCATACTTAAAAATTACAATAACAACGTTTACGGCCAAATGTATAAGAAAGTGTCACACCGCTAAAAATATACCAGTCTTTGTTATTTATATTGCCAAATTTCAAACTGTCAACGTCCATATCACCATTTGGATTACTTCCATCCAGATTATCCGTAAATGTATATCGGGCACCAATCTCTGCGGCGAGAATCAATTTAGGGGTTACATTAGCCTTAACTCCAAATATAATTGGAATTGCAATATTGATTGATTTATCGTATTCTTCCAACTCATTAGTGTTATTTAGTGCAAACGAACTGTATTGTAAAGCGATAAGACCCGTGTATAAATATGGTACCACTTGAGGCCGCCCAGAATACAGTTCCCAATCCCAAAAATTATACTCTATACCCAAACTTGCTTCTAATAAAGAATAGTTGTATTTCAAACCTCTGAGATCCCTGGAAACGTCATCGCTATCATTATCGTCTCCTACCATGTTTGCCGAGATAATACTAGCCCTAAAACTATGTCTAGAGCTGCGGTTCCATTTAAAGATACCACCTATAGCAACATCATTAAACTGGATGTATTGTGTACTTCCTACATCACCTACAACATTTGAGGTACCTGCAAAAATACCAACCTCATAGGTTTGTGCTCTCGCAAAAGCGAAACTGAGTAAAATAATAAAAATAAGTAATGATCGCATGAAAATTTTAAAACGTGCAAATATAACAATTCTCTTTACCCAGCATGAATTTTACCTGCTGGATTCTATTATTGAAAACAAGGTTTGGTTCATTTTATTGTCTTATTGCGCCTATCTTCTCCCCATAATAGCTTTTCTCTTATTGTTTTGATAAAACTTTGCCCTTTCAACTCTATCAGATCGATTGTAAAATCTGCCTTTTTAAGGGTAAGGACCGTTTCATTAGGAAAAGAGGCACTGCGATTATCTAAAGAAGCGAGAAACGCTTCTTCTCTTCCACTTACCTTGATTTTAATCTCTGTATGATCTGGAATAACTAAGGGCCTTGCATTTAAGTTATGAGGTGCAATCGGTGTAATAACAAATGCCTCAGTATCTGGGGAAATCACGGGGCCGCCGCAACTCAAACTATAACCCGTAGATCCAGTAGGTGTAGAGATAATTAAACCATCTGCCCAGTAAACTGTTAAAAGCTCGTTGTTTAGTTTCGTCTCGATCTGAATCATGCTCGTCGTGTTCATGCGACTTACCGTAACCTCATTAAGGGCAAAATTATGAGGGCCAAGATAGCTCTCTTCCTGAGAAGACATTAATGTAATTAACTTCCGCTTACTCAATGTATAAGCTCCCTTATGTAAGGCTTCTACCGCTTCGAGCAGTTGATTTTTAGGCAAGGTAGCTAGAAAACCCAGCCTACCTGTATTAATGCCTATAACAGGAATACCCACTTTTCCTATATGCGCAACAGCTCTTAAAACTGTTCCATCTCCACCTATACTTATGAGTATATCATAAGACGTATCCAGCACATCAAAAGATGGAAGATCTTGAGCAACATTATTTTGCTTCAATAAAACATGAAAATTAGACTCGACTAGAACTTCACAGTTCTTATTTTTAAGAAGCGTAATCAGCTCTTTGCATATGTCTAAAGCGTCGTCGTGCAAGTATCTGCCGTAAATAGCAACTTTTTTCATCTACATGTTTAGGTATTTATTCA